>DWVL01000063.1 GCA_019120275.1 Candidatus Mediterraneibacter excrementavium
TCATTGAATTCCTTTAACTGTTTCTCTGACGGGAGTTCACCGAAGAGCAGCAGATACGCCGTCTCCTCAAAACCCGGATGTTTCGCGTCAAGGAAGCCCTTTACCAGGTCTTTGATATTATAACCTCTGTAGTAAAGATTTCCTTCACACGGAACACTCTTTCCATCTACGATCTTCGATGCGCACACGTCTGAAATATTGGTCAGCCCGGCGAGGACGCCCTTGCCGTTCAGGTCACGGAGTCCGCGTTTGACCTCATACTTCGTGTACAGCTCCTTGTCAATTGCGTTGTTCGTTTCACACTTGAGAGCTAATTCTTCAATCTGCGGAGTAATGTCGAAAAAAATGCTGTCAATATCTTTTGCCATAGCGTGTCCTCCTTCTCTCTTTTTTCTAATTTTTTCATATGACCTTTACTATTATACTAAAAATTGCCGATTTATACAATTAAGGGTTTATTAATTTTTCTCAAACTGGTATTTTTGCACAGTTTCGGTCCTATTTTAAATTTCCTGGTTTTCGACCGTGCGCTTTTTCCGGGCCATACCCTGCTACGCTGCCGTACGGTCTTATTCAGCTTTTCCCGATTCCCGACCGTACATTTTATCTGGCCCTTACGGTCTGATCTGGCATTTCCTGTTTCCCGACCGTACATTTTACTCGGCCTGTACGGTCTGATCTGGCATTTCCTGTTTTCCGACCGTACATTTTATCTGGCCCTTACGGTCTGATCTAATATTTCCTGATTTTAGACCGTATCCTGCGCCGAATTCGTACGGTCCAATCTGACATTTCCTGTTTTTAGACCGTACCGGCCGGATCAGAACAACCCGACTTCCGGTCTGAATAATAATCTGCCCAAAAATGACCGGCCAAAAAAACCGGCCGGTCACGGTCAATACTTGTTAATTCCTGCCCAGCTCATCTGCCAGTCCTGCAAACTCTTCCAGCGTCAGCGTCTCTCCCCTCACGCCCGGTTCTTTTCCGATCCCGACGATGGCGGCTTCGATCTCTTCTTTTGTAAAATCCAGTTCCGCTGAGTTTTTCAGTCCGTTTGCAAGTGTCTTTCTCCTCTGGTTGAAGGACGCGCGGATGATCCGGAACATCAGTTTCTCATCCTTTACCTTTACCGGAGATTCTTCGTACCGGTCCAGCCGGATCACCGCCGACCCGACCTTTGGCCGGGGCATAAAACAGTTAGGCGGCACATTTGCCACAATATACGGCTTCGCGTAATACTGGACCGCCAGGGAGAGAGCGCCGTAATCCTTCGTACCCGGCCCCACCTGCATCCGGTCCGCCACTTCCTTCTGCACCATAACCGTGATGCTTTTAAGCGGCACACGATTCTCAAAGAGTCCCATAATGATCGGCGTGGTGATGTAGTAGGGCAGGTTCGCCACGACTTTCAGCGGCTTTCCTCCGTTCTCCTCTTCCGCCAGCCGCGCCAGATCCACTTTCATAACATCTTCATTGATGATCCTGACATTATCATAGTCTTTTAACGTATCCTGAAGGATCGGGATCAGCGCACGGTCGATCTCCACGGCGATCACCTTCTTCGCTGCACAAGCCAGATGCTGGGTCATGGTGCCGATTCCCGGGCCGATCTCCAGTACGCAGTCATCCTCTGTGATTTCCGCCGCTGTGATGATCTTTTCCAGCACACGGGGATCGATCAGAAAATTCTGACCGAATTTTTTCTGAAATACAAAATTATATTTCTGCAGTACTGCGATCGTCTCCTGCGGATTTCCAAGGGTAGGTTCTTTCATGTATGATCCTCCTCATTTTTCATTCAGGCTGATTTAGTCCGTACAGCGTCCTGCTGTTAAGCGTTGTCTGTCTCACGACCTCTTCCGCCGTCACATTTTTAAGTTCTGCAATTTTCTCCGCTATATGAGGCAGGTAAAGCGAACTGTTGCGCTTTCCCCGGTACGGAGTCGGCGCCAGATACGGGCAGTCCGTCTCCAGTACGATCGAAGTGAGCGGGATCCGCTTCACGACATTTATAAGTTTCTTTGCGTTTTTAAAAGTGACAACTCCCCCAACGCCGATATAATATCCCATCTTCACATATTCTTCCGCCATCTCAGGAGAATAAGAATAACAGTGGATCACGGCACGCATGCCTGACGCGTGCTCCTTCATGATCTCCATGGTATCTGCACCTGCCTCCCGGCTGTGGATGATCACCGGCATCTCTTTCTCCCGTGCGATCTCAAGCTGACGGATAAACCATTTTTTCTGGATATCGTGCCCGGATTTATTCCAGTGATAATCAAGGCCGATCTCCCCGACCGCCACGATCTTCGGAAGGTCGAGCAGGCCCTTCATCCGCTCCATATCATCTTCCGTCAGTTTTCCCGCATCATCCGGATGGATGCCGATAGCGCCGTACACGAACGGATAGTCTTCCGTAAGTTTCCTGATCTTGTCCCAGGATTCCAGTGTGGATCCTGCATTTACGATCATGCCGATGCCGCCCGCCTGCATCCGTCCCAGCAGTTCATCCCGGTCGGAGTCAAACTGCTCATCGTCATAGTGGGCATGCGTATCAAAGATCATCGGGTGATCTGCCTCTGAAGGATGTTCTGCCCCTGAAGGACATTCTTCCTCTGAAGAGTGTTCTGCCGCACCCGGTTCTGTACTTTCAGATTTTACATCTTCTTCAGGTTTGGCATCTTCTTCAGGTTTTACGCAGCCGGGTATGATGGAACCGATCAGCTCTTTCAGTTCGTTTCTGTCGCGGATCACCGGAACCGGCGAGAACATCCCGATCTCTTCCTCCGTCCACTCCGCAATGCGGTCCATGTCCTCCGGACGGATCATGTCCGGATAACCCGGAATCCCCAGTTTTTCGTTCAGCTGGCCGATCCAGCGGATAAATGCCTCCGCCTTCTCGTGCATCCCGTTTTCATTCCCGCTGTCTGCTGCCGTACTGTCTGCTGCCGTACTGTCTGCTGCCAGGCCGCAGGCGTCATACAGTTCCGCCAGGGATTTCTCCGCAGCCGCGCCGTATGATCTCAGCACATGCGGCAACAGGATCGCAGAAGCATAACCGTGGGAAACGCCATACAGTCCGCTTAAAGGACGCGCCATCGCACAGGCATATCCCAGTCCGCCCCTGGCAAACGCGCGCCCGGAGCAGAACGCCGCTTCCTGCAGCTTCTGTCTTGCCTCCAGGTCAGAACCGTTCTCGTATGCTTTGATCAGATTCCCGTGGATCAGCTTTACTGTCCGTACGGCCATCTGCCGCTCTACTTTCGTATTATATGTACCGTTGATATAAGCTTCCACCGCGTGGCAGAGCGCATCCATTCCCGACGCCGCCGTCTGCTGCGGCGGCAGGCTGACTGTCAGTTCCGGATCCAGCACCACGTATTTCGGCATCAGAACCGGATCTGTGATCGCCGCTTTCCGGCGCGTAGCGTTCTCTGTGATCACAGCCGATATCGTTGTCTCTGATCCGGAACCGGCCGTTGTCGGTACGACAAAGAGGACCGGTATCGGCCGCAGGATCTTCAGCGCCCCCTGCAGCTGACGCACTGACTTCTCCGGACGGGCGATCTTCGCACCGATCGCCTTCGCACAGTCGATGTCGGATCCGCCGCCGAACGCGATGATGCAGTCACAGCCGTTCTCCCGGAACATCGCTGCCCCTGCCTCTACTTCTTCATCCGTCGGATTGGGCGTCACTTTGTCAAATATCACGCCGGACAGTCTGAAAGATTCCGCCGTCTCCAGCATGCCCTCCATCAATCCCGCTTTGCTGACCGTCATGCCGGTAACGATCAGCGGTTTTTTCAGATTCTTCCGGCTCACTGCCACGGGTAGTTTCCGGGAACTTCCGGCGCCCCGCATGATCTCCGGGGTGCGCCAGGGCAGCAGATACATTCCTGCTTTGGTTATAAACTGAACAGCCCGGAAGCTTTTTTTCCTGATGGATGCCTTGTTGATTTTTCCTTTAAGATCTGCAATTTTCTGAAAATCCACTTTTCCTTTCCCCCAATATCCTGCTTTTACTGTTCTTAATCCGTTATCGTCAGCTTGACTTCCAGAATGCGGCTGACTGACTCGTCGATCCGCTCCTCGCTGAGTGACCCATCCGCCACAGCGTCAAGCACGCCCTGATAAGCACTGTGAAAATCTGCCGGCATCAGCAGCATATCCACGCCTGCATTCAGTGCGGACACAGCCGCCTGAGCCGATCCGTACTGCTCTGTGATCGCACCCATGTTCAGAGCGTCCGTGATCACCATTCCTTCGAATCCAAGTTCATTTCTCAGTATATCTGTCGTCAGCATTTTCGACAATGTTGCCGGCGTATTGTCCCCTGTTACATTCGGGCAGGCAATGTGGCTCACCATGATCACCCGGACGCCGTTGCCGATGCCGTCTTTAAACGGAACAAACGCGCCGTTCTCCAGTTCTTCCCTCGTATCATCCACGTAGACATATCCTTCGTGGGAATCCGCCGTCGTGCCGCCGTGTCCGGGGAAATGCTTGTACATGCCGATAATCCCCTGTTCATTCAGGCCTTTCAGTTCCGCCTCCGCCATGTCCGCCACGAGCTGCGGATCCGAACCGAACGAACGGTATTTCACTACTTCATTCTGCGGATTGGTCAGCACATCCGTATCCGGAGCTGCATCCATGTTGAAACCCAGATCCCTCAGATAGGAACCGATCACGGTTCCTGTGCGATAGGCTTCCTGTGTGTCGCCTCCGGCTCCCACATCGCTCATGTTGCCGATCTTTTCCACGCCAAAATCAGGATTCCTGCCCACGCGCGCCACCTGGCCGCCCTCTTCGTCTACGGAGAGAAAGACCGGCAGTCCCATACGCTCCTGCGCGTACTTCTGTGTATTTGCCAGCATCGTCCGTGTCTGATCCGGATTGCGCAGATTCTTACTGAAGTATATGATTCCGCCCACCGGATATTCATTATACGCTTTCTGGGTCGCCTGCCCCGCCTGGGTCGCTGTCTCCACACCGGTCAGCGCTTCAGGCGTGATCATAAAGAGCTGGCACACTTTCTCCTCAAGTGTCATGGAGTTAAGAAGCTCCTGTACCCGGGAGCCTGCCTCATCCTGCTGCGGACTGCTCTCTCCGCCGGATCCAGCTTCGCTGCCGTCCGGATCCCCGGCTGCAGCATTCTCTCCGCCGTCTGTACTGTCTGCATTTGCGCCGGCCTGCAGATCGGACGCCTGCTGCCCGGAATCTCTGCCCGCGCTGCCGAAGCCGTCCGTGAGCACCCACGCGACGATCCCGATCGCGGCAGCAATCACCAGGATTAAAGCCACGATGCCCGCGATGTATTTCCCATTTCCTTCTTCATTTCTATGATGTTTTCTGTGATGATGTCCGCTCACATGCATATCCTCTCATTCTCTGGTCTTATACTGGATTTTAATCTTATAGATTATAGCATATTTTCCGGAAATATGCGGGGGTTTTACTGAATCGCGGGAAATTGTTACGGTTTTCAGATGTAGGCAGATGCTTATAACTCATAATGAATACTTATAATGAATAAAAGGCTTGTATTTTCCCGCCGTTTTGTCTACTCTTATAGATAGAAGTTTTAAATCATGAATTCAATGAGGTGTATAACATGAAACCAATCAAAGAAGGTAAAGTACGCGAAATCTATGACAACGGCGACAGCCTGATCCTTGTGGCAACAGACCGGATCAGCTGCTTCGACGTGATCCTTAACAACACGATCACCAAGAAAGGCACTGTGCTCACACAGATGTCAAAATTCTGGTTCGATATGACGCAGGACATCCTGCCGAACCATATGATCACAACAGATGTAAACGAGATGCCGGAATTCTTCCGCCAGCCTCAGTTCGACGGCAACAGCATGATGTGCAAGAAGCTCAACATGCTTCCTGTAGAGTGCATCGTCCGCGGCTACATAACCGGCAGCGGCTGGGCAAGCTACCAGAAAGACGGCACCGTATGCGGCATCACCCTTCCGGAAGGGTTGAAAGAATCCGATAAACTCCCGGAACCCATCTACACGCCGTCCACAAAGGCTGAGATTGGCGACCACGACGAGAACATTTCCTACGAGCAGAGCATTGCCCACCTGGAGAAATACTTCCCGGGCAAAGGTGAAGAATACGCACAGAAACTGCGCGACTACACCATCGCTCTCTACAAGAAATGTGCGGACTATGCGCTGAGCCGCGGCATCATCATCGCAGATACGAAGTTCGAGTTCGGTCTGGACGAGAACGGCAACATCGTGCTCGGTGACGAGATGCTCACCCCGGACAGCTCACGCTTCTGGCCGGCGGACGGATACGAGCCGGGACATGGCCAGCCGTCCTTCGACAAACAGTTCGCAAGAGACTGGCTCAAAGCCAATCCGGACAATAACTGGACGCTGCCGGACGACATCGTGCAGAAAACAATTGATAAATACCTGCAGGGATACGAAATGCTGACAGGGAAAGAGCTGTAAATTTCTTTAATCCGGGACGTAGTAAAATTGAATTTTACTACGTCCCGGATTGAATTTTACCCTGTCCCAAATTGAGTTTTGCCCTGTCCCAAAAAGGGGGATTACTGTGAAAAACCAAACGCTGGACTCTATTCGATACCGCATCTACGAGATTCTTGAGGTCCGTTCCGGCACAGACCGGGTTGCCAGGATTTTCGATATCGGTTATCTACTGACAATTATCCTGAATCTTTCGGTCAGTATTATGTATACATATGAGAAATACCGCATGAGCTGCGGACCTGCTCTGCTGCGGATTGAAAATATTACCGTGGCAATGTTCTGCGTGGATTATATCCTGCGCCTTTTTGCTGCGAAGTATATGTATCCCGAAGCAAAAGGGTTCCGCGCTGTGCGGAAGTATATCCTGTCCTTTACCGGGATCATCGACATGCTGTCCTTTCTCCCATACTACCTGCCGGTCTTCTTTCCAACAGGCGCCGTAGCTTTCCGGATGCTGCGGGTCATGCGGGTATTCCGGCTCTTCCGGATCAACGCCTACTATGATTCTCTGCGGCTGATCACGGACATCCTGAAGAGCAAGCGCCAGCAGCTTTTCTCTTCAGTATTTACGATCCTGATCCTCATGCTCGCCTCCAGTCTGTGCATGTACAGCCTGGAACATGAGGCGCAGCCGGAAGTATTTTCCAATGCATTTTCCGGCATCTGGTGGTCAGCCTCCACGCTTCTGACTGTCGGTTACGGAGATATTTATCCCATCACCACGCTTGGAAAGCTGTTCGGCATTTTCATTACATTCCTTGGTGTAGGCATGGTCGCCATCCCAACCGGTATCATATCCGCCGGTTTCGTTGATCAGTACTCCCGCATTAAACGCATGGCGGAATACGGGCAGGAAGAAGATGTCCATTTCATTAAGATCCAGCTTACCGACCGGGATCCATGGATCAATAAAACGATCGCCCAGCTCCACCTTCCGGAACGTGTTATTGTAGCCGTTGTGCAGCGCAATCATCATGTTCTTGTCCCGCGGGGGAATCTCATGCTTCGCAAGGACGATATAATGGTACTTGGCGCAGAGTCATTTCAGGATAAAGAACATATCCGCCTCAAGGAAATCACCCTGCAGAAGAATAATCCGTGGAATGGCCGGCGCATACGTGATCTGGATATATCCCGGCATTCCGTGATCGTGCTCATCAAGCGTAAAGACAAAGTCATGATCCCGAACGGGAATCTCGTACTGAGAGAAGGAGATATGGTGATCCTGTACTCAGAAATGCGGATTCCGGAAGCGGAAGAAATTGAAATATAATAATCCGGGACGTAGTAAAATTGAATTTTACTACGTCCCGGATTGAATTTTACCCTGTCCCAAATTGAGTTTTACCCTGTCCCCATATTCAAATTCCTCTTCCGTATACGGCTTTCCTTCCTCCAGCCTCTTCCTCGCTTCTTTGCTGTAGTTCCCGCTGCGGCAGATCTCCACCGCCGGCTCCAGCAGATACCGAAACCGGGCGTCCAGCATTGTCTTATAGAACTTTTTCCTGACATCTGACAAGAATTCCTGATCATCTATGAACTGCCAGATTTCCGGCAGTTTTTCTTTTATGACCGGGACGATCTCCCGGACAGCCGCCGATATTTCCGGCTCGTAATCCGAACAGAGCATATCCGGATATCCCGCTTTCTGTCCGTTGACCAGCAGGGCGGCTTTCGGAAACAGTAGCGTCCGCTTCAGGATTTCCTTCCTGTCCGGCAGAATCTCATTTTCCATGGCATGCTCAGACAGGGCCGGAAATAGTGTGCTTCCGTTATCATAGATCGAAGACGGCCTCACCGGTCCAGTTTCTGACATAAGATATCCCCAGTTCCCCATATGCCGGTCAAAATTTCCGAGAAATGCATCTCCTACAAATCTCCGGCACCAGATTTTCCATAATTCATCCGCTGCCGGAGCCAGATCCTCGTCCCGTTGCAGTGTATTTTTAATCTGTTGAATATCCGGAATGCGCCCGATCTCCCGCGAATCATAATGCTTCCGCAGATAGCGGGCGAATTCGATCAGCTTCTCTCCCGGCGGGACGAAGTTTCTGCAGGCGACAATGATCTCCCCGTTCCGGGTCCCCAGAAATGTTTCGTGTACGTCATAACCTATGATTGCAAGAATATGACTGGACAAATATTCCGAGAGGGCGTTATTGACATAACTGGTATCCAGCTGATTCTGTCTTGTATGATTTTCAGCATACTTAATAAGAAAAAAAGTCCCATCCGGCGCGATCAGGCCATCCTTACGGTCGGAACCGCCATAATCCGCGAGGCGGTCCTTCTCCCACGCATCAAAATTCTGAAGCTGTGTGGGATACCGGATCCCGTACCTGCCTTTCTTCTCCCCGACCACGTACCAGCTTTTTCCAAGTCCGCCGTCTGTGATGCAGCCGCCGGATTTTTTCAACCTGGCATATGACTCGAGACGGCGCATCGCCGCTTCATAATTTTCCATGCTCATGATCACCAGATCGCCGTAGCCGTTCTTCGTAACATAAACCGGGCCTTTCGTCCGGTGACACAGATCCGAGATCTCTGACGTATTCTTCAGTTCTTTGATTGGTATAATCTTCGTCATAACGCGCGCCCTCCTCTTCATTTTAAGGTGGGATAATTATACCATAATTATATTTGATAATAAACATCTTCAAAAAGGGACACCGTAAAAGTCGATTTGGGACACCGTAAAACTCAATTGGGGACGTAGTAAAATTGAATTTTACTACGTCCCCAATTGAGGTGCGCAACTTCGATTCCGCACCTTCGCTGCTCCATCTCGCTCGCGGGCTTTCGCCCTATGTCCACTCATCCGCCGTGCTAAGCTCGATTCCGCACCTCTGGTGCTTCATCTCGCTCACGGGCTGGCGCCCTATGAAGATAACAAAAAGTGCCTGTACGAGAGTAAACTCTCGCCAGACACTTTTTATCATCTTCGCACGGCTTGTAACCATCACGAAAGTTCCAGCTTCCCTGTATACAGCTGATAATACGTTCCTTTCATCTTCAGCAGTTCGTCATGCGTACCGCGTTCGATGATCCGCCCATGTTCGAGCACCATGATGGCGTCGCTGTTGCGGATCGTGGACAGCCGGTGGGCAATAACGAATACGGTTCTGCCTCTCATGAGATTATCCATACCCTGCTGCACGATCTGCTCGGTCCTGGTATCGATGGAGGACGTTGCCTCGTCGAGGATCAGTACCGGCGGGTCTGCGATCGCCGCGCGCGCGATCGCGAGCAGCTGTCTCTGGCCCTGGGACAGTTCTTCTCCGTCACCGCTTAAGTGGGTGTCATACCCCTGGGGCAGCATCTTGATAAATCCGTCCGCATGGGCGAGTTTTGCTGCCTTGTATACTTCTTCATCCGTTGCGTCCAGCTTGCCGTAGCGGATGTTTTCTTTGATCGTTCCGGTGAACAGGTGCGTATCCTGGAGCACGATGCCCAGAGAATGGCGCAGGTCCGCTTTCTTGATCTTGTTAATGTTAATGTCGTCATACCGGATCTTGCCGTCAGCCACATCATAGAACCGGTTGATCAGGTTGGTGATGGTGGTCTTGCCGGCGCCGGTGGATCCGACGAAGGCGATCTTCTGACCCGGCTTCGCGTACAGCGTCAGGTCGTGGAGCACCATGTGATCCGGCGTGTAACCGAATGTCATATCGTAGAAACGCACATCGCCTTTCAGTTCCTGATAAGTGATGGTGCCGTCCGCCTGGTGCGGATGCTTCCACGCCCACAGGCCGGTGCGCTCTTCGCACTCGGTGATATTGCCGTCCGCGTCTTTCTTCGCGTTGACCAGTTTTACATAGCCGTTGTCTACCTCCGGCTCTTCATCCATCATGTTGAAGATTCGCTCCGCGCCTGCCAGCGCCATGATGATGGAGTTAAACTGCTGCGCCACCTGCATGAACGGCTGGGTAAAGCTCTTTGTGAACTGCAGGTAGGAGGCCATAACACCCAGCGTGATATTGCCGATGCCCGCCACGGAGAGGAAGCCTCCGAATACCGCGGTGAGCACGAACTGCAGGTTGCCCAGGTTTCCAATGATGGGCCCCATCATGCTGGCAAATGTATGGGCGTTGGCCGCGCTGTTAAAGAGCCGTTCGTTGAGCTCATCGAACTCGCGCTCGGAAATCTTCTCATGGTTAAACACCTTGATGACCCTCTGGCCGTTCATCCGCTCTTCCACGAATCCGGTGATGTCCGCCAGATCCATCTGCTGCCGGATGAAATATTTCCCGCTGTTGCCGGTAACGATCTTTGAAACAAGGATCATCACACCGATCATCAGCACGGCCATCACCGTCAGGATCGGACTGAGCACCAGCATGGAGATAAATGTCACAACGATCGTGAACGCCGACATCAGAACCTGCGGGATGGACTGGTTGATCATCTGACGCAGGGTATCGGTATCGTTCGTGTAGAGACTCATGATCGAACCGTTGGTATTCTGATCGAAATAACGGATCGGCAGCGTCTGCATATGCGCAAACATCTCGTCACGTACACGCTTGAGCACGCCCTGGCCGATCACAACCATCATCCTGCTGTATATAAATGTAGCGATGACGCCGCACAGGAATATGGATCCCAGCACAACAAGCGCGGTGTACAGTTCCGTGTAATCCGGGTTCTGCTGTCCGATCAGCGGGATGATGAAATCATCCAGCAGGAACTTCAGCGAAAGGGAGACCGAGATCGACGCCACGGAGCTTACAAGGATACAGATCAGCACAACGATGAACTGGATCTTATAGGAACTGAACACATAATTCAGCAGACGTTTCGCCGTCTTGATCGTTCCTTTTGTGACCGCCGGGCCGCCGCCGGCTCTCTGCTGTACCGGCTGAGCATTGCTGTTCGTTGTCTCACTCATTGTCCGCGCCCCCTTTCACCTGTGATTCATATACTTCTCTGTAAATATCATTGGTCTTCAGAAGTTCCTCTGAGGTGCCGATGCCGTTGATCTCACCGTTGTCCATCACAATGATCATATCCGCATCTTCCACAGAAGAAATCCTCTGAGCAATAATGATCTTCGTTGTATCCGGGATCTCCTCGCGGAACGCCTGACGGATCAGAGCGTCTGTCCTCGTATCCACCGCGCTGGTAGAATCGTCAAGGATCAGGATCTTCGGTTTCTTCAGAAGCGCACGGGCGATACACAGCCTCTGCTTCTGACCTCCGGACACGTTATTGCCGCCCTCCACGATCATCGTATCGTAGCCTGCCGGGAACTCACGGATGAAGTTATCCGCCTGAGCCAGCTTGCAGACGCGCTGTACTTCCTCGTCCGTGGCATGCTCATCGCCCCAGCGCACATTTTCGTAAATGCTTCCCGTAAAGAGCACATTTTTCTGGAGCACCACAGCCACCTGGTCACGGAGCGCCTCCAGCCCGTACTTACGCACGTCCATGCCGCCGACTTTCACGCTTCCGCTGGTAACATCATAAAGCCTCGGGATCAGCTGCACGAGTGTGGACTTGGCGCTTCCGGTGCCGCCGATGATGCCGACGATCTGGCCGCTCTTAATATGAAGATCCACATCCTTCAGAGAAAGATTGCCGCCCTCGCCCGCATAGCTGAAATTCACATGCTCGAAATCAATGTCGCCGTTCTTCACTTCCTGGATCGCGTCATCCGCATCTTTCATCTCCGGAACTTCACTGAGCACTTCCGTGATACGGTCGGTAGACGCTTCCGCAATCATGATCATGGTAAATACAAATGTCACCATCATCAGAGACATCAGGATCTGCAGCGCATAGACAATGACGCTGGTCAGCTGCCCGGTCTGCATCGTTCCCTGGATAATGTCCTCTCCGCCGATCAGAACCATAATGATCACGACCGCATAAACGGTAAACTGCATGATCGGAGAGTTCCATGCCACAAGTTTCTCCGCTTTCGTGAAGAGTTTGAAAACAATCGTTGATACTTTGCCGAATTTCTCCACTTCATAGTCGCCGCGGACATAGGCTTTCACCACTCTGGCCGCATTGACATTTTCCTGGACTGTATTGTTGAGCACATCGTACTCGTCAAACACTTTGATGAAATGCGGATGCGCCAGTTTCGCGATCCCGATCAGCGCACCTCCCAGGATCGGCACTGTGATCAGCATGATCACCGCAATCTGCACACTGATCGTCAGCGTCATGATCAGCGACAGGATGATCATGATCGGCGCTCTTGCCAGCAGACGGATGGTAAACATATACGCCATCTGCACATTCGTAATATCTGTCGTCATCCTCGTCACAAGGCTTGACGTTGAGAAATGATCAATATTTCCAAATGAAAATTCCTGTACTTTATAAAAAATATCGTGACGCAGATTCTTCGCATAACCCGATGATGCGATCGCGCCGAGCTGCCCCGCCTTGGCTCCGAACGCAAGCGCCAGCATAGCCATGAGAACAAGCAGGACGCCCACCTTGATAATGTAACCCATATCGCCGTTCTTAATGCCCACATCGATGATCTTCGCCATCAGAAGCGGGATCAGCACTTCCATGAACACCTCAAGACAGACCAGCACAGGAGTCAGAAACGATTCCCGCTTATATTCCCTGACGGAACGAAGTAATTTTCTATTCATGGTCCGTTATCTCCTCTCTTCTTTTCTCGTCACACGACAAATTTTCAGACATCTGCTGCAGCACTTCCCTGCATACTGTCAGCTTCTCCTCCGGGATTTCCCCGGCAAGAAGTCCTTCCACATAACGGATGTTATCCAGGATATGCTGACGCACGCCCTTCGCCTTATCCGTAGGCGTCAGCTTCTTCAGGCGGGCGTCCTCCTTCACCGGGTCACGGGTGATAAACCCGTTCTTCTCCAGGATCTGGAGCGTCCCTGTAGCCGTAGATCTGCGGATCTGGAACTCCTTCTCCACATCCTTCTGGTAAATGTCTCTCTTCAGGGACTCAAACAGGATATAATGGAGCACCAGCCGCTGCATATTCGTCCGCAGACTGTCCTCCTCTTCCGGGATCGACATCCGCCGCTTCAGCTGATGGGAAATCGTATTGATCAGCCTGCCCACATCATGCCCGCAGTCACAGATCCCCGTTGACTTTTCACCGCACACCCCTGCCCACATCCTTTCCAGAAAATGTATTGTTCGGTAACTAACAATATAGTATTCAAAAAGAAAAATAAAGTCAATCATCAATCTGCACAAAAGAAAAACTTCCGACTCAAAAAAAATCGGGAGTTTTTCAAAATACTGCCTTTCACTCTGTTTTCACGGTCAGATGACCGCCTTTCTTCTCAATCTCGAAAACAAGGGGATGCTCTTCGCCCCACTTTGCATCTGCGTCTGCATGCGCTTTCCACTGGTGATAATCCCTGAGGAATCCACCGTGGATCATCTCTTCCGCGTCGAGCCGCGCCCGGACCGCATCCACATAGTTTTCAAATGTTCCCAGATAATACCGCTTTCCTTTAAAACCGATCATCGCCCGGTATTTCTTATTTTTCAGCAGAAATACTCCGCGAAATCCGCTCTTGTTGTCACGCCGGTACTTTCTGTTTTCAAGGATCTCGATGCAGGTTCCATCAACTCTGGTCAGCAGGTCCGGCAGACCTTTTCCGAGTTCTGTCCTCAGACAGCCGCAGCTTTGGTAATTTCCGCTCGCCAGAGAGGATTCACTTATGTCCGCTTCATTTCCGCAGTCGCATCGGCACAGCCAGCACTGCCAGGATGCCCAGCGCCGTAAAATTCAGAAGTTTCTCCATAAGGATATCGTCCCGGGACGATTCGTAGTCTTCGCCCGTAACGGCGAGCAGCGGATCTTCTTGCTGTCCGCCTCTGTCCGTTTCCGCGATTCCTGTGCGCCGGCAGTACACGACATAACGCTGATAATTTTTCGTATACGGATGGCAGGTGATCAGTGTCAGCAGTTCCTCATCCGGAATGATTTTCACAGCGTCAATATCATCCGGTCCGTTCCATGAAAAGCGGCAAATGTATGGATATCCCGCATATATTTCTCGATCGTTGCCCATGCCGCTTCTTTCTCCAGCAGATACTTCCGAATTCTTCGATCATCTTACTGCTGAATTCCAGTGAAATATTATCTGTTCTTTCCATTTTTCTGACCTCTCTTTGTTAATCATGTAATACATTATAATTATTCCCGATGCAGCTTATTTTTCTTTAGTTGTTTTTCCTATATTTTTCCTTTTATTTTCAAATTTTTTAAACAAAATTGTAGAATTTTTTTCTGATGAAATGTATAATTAGAGAATAGTAAGAATGAAAGAGAGGGCTCATTATGAAACAGAATAACATGTTAGCTATGATCTTAGCCGGCGGCCGTGGATCTCGTCTGCATGATCTGACCAAAAAGGTCGCTAAACCGGCTGTATCATATGGTGGAAAATACCGGATCATCGATTTCCCGCTCAGCAACTGTGCAAACAGCGGCATTGATGTTGTCGGCGTATTAACGCAGTATGAATCCGTTCTTCTGAACAGCTATGTGGCAGCCGGGCGCCGCTGGGGTCTGGATGCGAAAGACAGCGGAGTGTTCGTACTCCCGCCGCGCGAGAAATCAGATGCGGACCTGAACGTTTACCGCGGTACCGCAGATGCGATCTCACAGAATATTGATTTTATCGATTCCTATTCACCGGAGTACCTGCTCATCCTCTCCGGCGACCACATTTACAAAATGAATTACGCAAAGATGCTGGCGTACCACAAAGAAACCCAGTCCGACGCGACTATCGCAGTAATTGAGGTTCCGATGAAGGAAGCAAGCCGCTTCGGTATCATGAACACAAATGAAACCGGACGGATCGTGGAATTTGAGGAGAAACCGGAGCATCCGAAGAGCAACCTTGCATCCATGGGTATCTACATCTTCAACTGGAAGACCCTGCGCAAAATGCTCATAGCGGATATGAAGGATCCGGATTCCTCTCATGATTTCGGCAAGGACATCATCCCGACGCTGCTCAATGAAGGAAAAAATGTTTACGCTTACAAGTTCAAAGGCTACTGGAAAGATGTCGGAACTATTGACTCTCTCTGGGAGGCAAACATGGATCTGCTCAGCAAGAATAATGAGCTTGATCTCCATGACCCGACCTGGAAGATCTACACCGAAGATGTAACCGCTCTTCCGCAGTACATCGGTGCAGACGCTGTTGTAAATAAAGCATTCATCACACAGGGATGCGTGGTTGACGGCGAAGTAAGGAATTCCGTTCTGTTCACCAACGCCAAAGTCGCACCGGGCGCCAAAGTCATTGACAGCGTGCTGATGCCGGGCGCGGTTGTGGAAGAGGGCGCGGTTGTTACGCGCGCACTTGTAGCCGCCGGCATCAAAATCGGAAAGAACGCCGTTGTCGGCAGCGCAGACAGCCCGAACATCGAACTTGTCGCAAAACGTGTAAAGGGGGATGACTAATATGTATAAGGCATTTGGTATTGTTAATTTTGCCGGAAATCACATCCAGGTAGACGGTCTTCAGGATTACCGTCCTGTAGGAGCTTTCTCATTCCTCGGCCGTTACCGCATCATCGATTTCCCGATCTCTAATATGAGCAACAGCGGGATCGACAACATTCAGATCTATGTGCGCAGGAAACCCCGTTCCCTGACCGAACATCTCGGGACCGGACGCCACTACAACATCAACTCCAAGCGCGGCAAGCTGAATATCATGTACACAGAAGCCTCACAGCCGGGTGACATCTACAGCACAGATGTTGAAGCGTACATCGAGAATCTGGACTGCATCGAGAGAATGACACAGCCGTACGTTGTGATCGCTCCCAGCTATATGATCTACACCGCTGACTACAGCGAGTTCCTGAACGAACACATTGAGTCCGGCGCAGACATTTCCATGATGTATCACTCTGTTGACAATGCAAAGGACGCATTCCTTGCATGCGACACGCTGAACATCAACAAACAGAAAGGCGTGCTTTCTATCGAACTGAACCGCGGAAATGCAAAGAACAAAAACATCTCCATGGATACCTATGTAATGTCAAAGGAACTTTTCCTTGAGCTCGTAAACAAGGCTCACAAGACATCGTCCATGTATACCTTCGCTGATATCCTTAACGAGGAGTGCGAAGACCTTGACATCCGCGCAATCCCCCACAGAGGATATTTCGCGGCAGTCACAGACTTCAAGAGCTACTTCGATGCAAATATGTCCCTCATCGACCTGAAGAACGCATCCAACCTCTTCAACGATGAGTGGCCGGTATACACCCGCACGAACGACTCCTGCCCGACGCAGTATTTCGATGACAGTGAAGTAATCTCTTCTGTTGTTTCCAACGGCTGCCTCATCGAAGGAAAAGTTGAGAACTCCATTATCGGAAGAGGCTGTATCATCAAACCAGGTGCAGTTGTAAAGAACTGCGTGATCTCCGCAGACGTAGTGATCGGCAAAGACGTACATATTGAAAATATGATGGTAGACAAGCACGCGAGAGTGATCCGCGGCAAGAGGATCATCGCTTCACCGGAAAAACCGGGTTACGTAAAACGGGACGATACCCTGTAAATCATCACGCAAACAACATTACTCATAATGAGCGGCGGGGCTGCCGGATGTTTAATAATCCGGCAGCCCCGTTCTTTTTGTCTGTATTAATTTGCCTTATAGTAATTGATGAGACATCCGTCCAGTATGATCTGTCTCTCTGCGTCTGTAAGATCTCCCAGCCTGAAACTGATCTCTGTCAATGCATCTCCGACCACATATGCTTTGATCACATCCGCTTTCTCTTCCACTGCTTTCCTCACATCCGGCACGAAGATGTAATCTCCGTTTTTAAATAAGAGATGTTCATGATCTTCATCGGTAAGGAACGGAAGCATCCCCCAGTTGATGAGGTTGGAGCGGTAGCGCTTTGTTGCGTATTCCACAGCGATATTTGCCCATCCGCCCAGTACTTTCTGGCAGGATGCCGCCTGCTCTCTGGCGGAACCATCGCCCGGTTTTACAGCGAAAATGGTGCTGCCCACGCCGATATTTCCTTTTCCCACTTCCGGATATGTCTTCTGGATCACTGCCATGACCGGCTTCAGCTCTTCAAGCGCATCGAGCGGGCATGTGCCTGCTTCAATAGCCTTCTGCGCTTTCTGTACTTCCTTTGCCCGTCCCACATATGCCGGATCTTTTCTGGAGAGCGCGAACTCTGCCAGTCCCAGCGGATTGGAGCGGTAGGAAGATGTCTCGCCTGACGGGATGAGTTCGTCTGTTGTTGTGACCGGATCGTGGATCTCGGATACAACTTTCACAATGAGGTTCTCCGGCAGCGCCGACATCTCCGGCCAGTCTTTGATATTCGGCCCGAACTGGATCTCCACATCCGGATCCGCTACGCCGTGGCTGTCAAATACACGGTTCGCGTAAATGTTGCTGTCGAAATGATATTTCTGTCCTTTGTATTCCACATCCATGGCTGTTGCCGGTGTGAGGAATCCTTTGTTCGCCGCCGTTGCCGCAATGGAACGTGCATCCATCAGCGCCACGGAAGAAATCTGTCCGCTCTGGAGCTTGCTGCCCTCGCGGTTCGGGAAGTTTCTCGTCGTATGGCGGATGGAAAGCGCATTGTTCGCCGGGGTGTCGCCCGCACCGAAACACGGTCCGCAGAACGCGGTCTTCACAACCGTTCCGGCTTCCATAAGGTCAGCCACCGCACCGTTCTTCACCAGTTCCATGTAGACCGGCATACTTGCCGGATATACGCTGAATGTAAATGCATCGGATCCGATATTGTGTCCTTTGATGATATCGGCAGCCGCACAGATATTTTCAAATCCGCCGCCGGCGCATCCTGCAATGATACCCTGCTCCACATAAAGTTTTCCGTCACGGATCTTGTCCTGGAGAGAATAGTCCACCGCACCGTCCAGGCTGACAAGCGCTTTCTGCTCTACATCATGAAGGATGTCTTTCAGATCCGCGTTCAGTTCATCAATCGTGTATACATTGCTCGGATGGAACGGCATCGCGATCATCGGTTTGATCTCGCTTAAGTTCACGTATACGCATCCGTCATAATATGTACATGCGCCCGGGTTCAGTTCTTTGTAGTCATCTTTCCTGCCGTGGATCTCGTAGAACTCTTCGATCTTTTCATCCGTCGTCCAGATGGAGGACAGGCAGGTCGTCTCTGTCGTCATGACATCCACACCGATACGGAAGTCTGCACTCAGCTTCTTCACGCCCGGTCCGACAAATTCCATCACTTTATTATTTACATAGCCATTTTTAAATACCGCTCCAATAATCGCCAGAGCCACATCCTGCGGGCCCACGCCCTTCACCGGCTCGCCGTCCAGATAGATAGCGATCACGCCCGGCATCTTAATATCATAGGTCTTGTTAAGGAGCTGCTTCACAAGCTCCGGACCGCCCTCGCCCATAGCCATGGTTCCGAGCGCGCCATAGCGTGTATGACTGTCTGAACCAAGGATCATCTTTCCGCCGCCGGCCAGCATCTCGCGGGCGTACTGGTGGATGACCGCCTGATGCGGCGGTACGTATACGCCGCCGTATTTCTTCGCGCAGGTCAGTCCGAACATGTGGTCATCCTCATTGATCGTACCGCCTACCGCACAGAGGCTGTTGTGGCAGTTCGTCAGCACGTACGGGATCGGGAACTTCTCAAGTCCTGACGCGCGTGCGGTCTGGATAATACCGACAAATGTGATATCATGTGACGTCAGCTTATCGAACTTTATCTGAAGGTTCTCCATATTTCCGGATGTATTGTGCGCGCTTAAGATCCCGTATGCCATGGTATTCTTCGCAGCCTCTTCCTTCGAGAGGGGAACCTGTACATTTCCTGCATCTTCCACTATCTCGGCGCCGTTCAGGAGATAAACGCCATTGTCATATAATCTGATCATTATAGCCTCCTTCTTGAATCAGGATCATATCCTTCATGTAAAATGGGCGGGCCATGCATTCAAACCCGCATATGCTTAACGTGATTATTCTACCACATTTCATGAAAGGAGTAAATCCGGTTTGCAAAGTCTGGTTTTTTTAGCCGGCATGTGTTATCATGGACAAAAACATTATATTTCTTATCCTCTCTCCGTATAATACGCCACAACCAGATCCACCATCCGGTCATAACTCTTCACCCCGTCTGCCTGTCCGTTTACTTTCAGATATGTATCGTTGATCCGTTCCGCCGTGTCAGATACCGGGCCTTCATAACGGTCCCAGAATGCATTGTTCGCCGCCAGATCCGGCTCTGCTGCCGCATCGATCAGGCTCCGGACTTCCTGCCAGCTCTCCGGATCCGCACGGTACAGTGCGTTTGTGCAGTACACCCAGCACGAAAGATACCCGCTGTATCGGAAGTCCTCCCGCTCCGAACCGATGCACGCCAGGAATGCGATAAAATTCGCCTCCTGCTCCTGCATGAATCCGCGGAGATGGGACAGTTCATGACAGACGGTGAAAGGCTTGTTGTAGCTTGTCATATCACCGTTATAGTTCGCCTCCACAGTAAACGGAAGATAGATCCCGGTCAGCTGCTGATAAGAAAGGATTTCCGAGAAGATCAGTTCTTTGGGCCTGGGATAGTATCCTTCCATTGATGTATATGTTTCCGCCAGGCTGTACAGCGCCTCCACGCCGCCTTTCTGCTCAGACTCTTCCAGTACCAGTATTCCGTTTTCATCTCTTCCCACGTCATCTGCCAACACATTGACCTGCTCTGTCAGCAGGATACAGACCTCTTTCAGATTTTCCACACTGTAGCTCTCTGTCACGATCCCTTCTTCCTCAGAAAAAGAGCGGCGGTGATAATTAATGCCGCAGCAGACCGTATACAGAAAAGCAAGAATTCCCGCTGTGAGAAGGACGCCTGCAATCCATCTGACGATAAGCATGGACGGCTTTTCCTCCACGGCTCCCGCAGGCCCGGATGATCCCGGGGATTTCCAGCATATGCGTACTGTACGGATAACCAGGCGGATCCATGTGACCACAAAAACGCACAGCAGCGCATAAATCCCAACCTCCGATACCGAAAATGGAAATACTCCGCTGATCCGGCCGATGCTGCCGGTCAGCAGCGGGTAGATATGCTCCGCATGCCATTCGGCGAAAGCCGGTACGCGCGCAGACAATATCATAAGCGCCGCACTGGACACAAAAAGGACAGCCGCCGCGACCATGCGGCGGACTGCCCCTCCTCTTCTTCTGTTATTTTCTCTTGTTTCTCTGGTCTGTGTCATGTTTCCTCACGGTACATCTTCCGGTATGCCTGATAAATCCTGGACTCTGTAACGCCGCGGATCACATTGGCCGCACAACGCCGCAGTGCCGCTTTGTCCAGTTCACCGGAATTCAGTTTTTTCTTAAGATTCCGCACCACCGATCTTCCGCCCGGCATGATCAAGTCATTGCCGGCCTCGATCGCCGCGCTGTGGATCCCAAGATCCTTGCTGGTCGCATACCAGTCTGTCATCACCAGTCCGTCGAATCCCCATTCATTCCTCAGAACTTTTGTGATGAGATCGTAACTGTTATTTACATAGACTCCGTTGACCTTATTGTAACTGGTCATCAGTGCTTTCGCGTGTCCTTCCTGCACCGCAATGCGGAATCCCCGCAGATAGATCTCGCGCAGAGCGCGCTCATTTACATTGGCATTGGTACGGTTGCGGTTGTCTTCCTGGTTGTTGCAGCAGAAATGCTTGATCGTCACAAAACACCCCCGCCTGGACTGCACGCCCCTGCTCATGGCCGCCGCCATCTTCCCGGTTACCAGCGGATCTTCCGAATAATATTCAAAGTTGCGCCCGCACAGCGGATTGCGGTGGATATTCATGCCCGGAGCCAGCCAGTAAGTCACACCGTACCGCTCCATCTCTCTGCCTACCGCCTCACCGACACGCTCTACAAGTGCTGTATTCCACGACTGCGCCAGAGCAAGGCCTACCGGAAATGAAGTAACAAACTGATAGACGCACGGCTGCTTCTCCGGATCGCCCAGCATCACTTTCTTCACCGGTTCCGGCAGATAAGCAAGCGCCGAGATCATTGGCTCCGCCGCTTTCACGCTCCCGTTCCTGGTCACTGTGGATATCTTCTGCAGACGCAGGCCGGCAGGTCCGTCAGCCAGACAGACATTCGGGAGGCCCTTATCGATGAAGGATCCTGTCGTATACCCCGCAGACCCCGGCGCATCAAAGAAGCGGGGGCCGATATGAAATGTTCCCGTACCTGCCACGACTTCACACAGTTCTTCTTCTGTGAGCACATCCAGCACCGCGTCCGTTACCGGTGATGTATAAATATCCGGATCACCGTATCCGTGAACTTCTGTTGTGAATGCCGATGCAGACACCGGTATACGCATCAGATCTGCATCCTGCGTCTCCGCCGCGTCTTTTTCCTCCGCCGTGTCTTTCAGCACCGGCGGATCCATTTCCTTTACTTCCAGCACAACCGGACTGACCGGCGTACACTGCTCTACGACCACTTCCGCATCCAGTACCAGTGCTGCCACAGCTTCCGTGTCCCTGCTGGACGAACCGAGCCGCATGATGTAATCACCGGCTTCCAGCACCCATGCCGCATCCGTTTCCCGGTAGGATGCCAGATCTTTCATATCAAAGCTGAGAACAACCGTCTCTTTTTCTCCCGGCGCGATCACACCGGTTTTGGCAAATGCGGACAGCCGCTGATATTCCTTTGCCATGGCTGTCTGCGGACAGCTTGCATAGAGCTGAACGACTTCTCTGCCTGCATGATCCGAACCGGTATTGGTCACATTTGCACAAAGGATCACCTTTGTCCCGATCATTTCCACACTTTCTTTTTCAATAGAAAATGTCGTATAGGAGAGACCGTACCCGAACGGGTAGCGGGGTTCCACATCATAGCTGTCGAAATACCGGTACCCCACATAGATGCCCTCGCGGTAATATTCCTCGTCAACATCGCCATTCAGATAACTGTAATCCATTGCAAACGGGATATCTTTATATTTCTTTGGCCATGTATCCACTGTTTTGGCCGACGGCGCTTCTTTACCACTGATCAGATCTGCGAACGCGCGGCCGCCTTCCATCCCCTGCTGGGCATAGTATACAACTGCACTGATCCCCTCGATCTCATCCAGGAAGCTTAAGTCAAATACCGATCCGACATTGACCGCCACAATGAACTTTCCGTAACTTGCAGCGCAGAGAGCGATATTTTCCTTTTCCACACCGGACAGGGAGTATTCATCCTCTTTCAGTTTGCGGTCTGATCCTTCTCCCGCCTGACGGGAGATCACGTAGATGCAGGTATCCGTTTCAGACTGTTCGATATCTTTAAGGGTGATCATCGGACCGGCCGGATACTGAAAAGGACTGGCCATGATATTGACCATATCGAATTTCAGAAGTCCCTGCCGGAACTTCTTCACATATGCTTCTTCACTGCGCCGGTACTCTTCCGCATATCTGCCGATCCAGTCTTTTGTAGTCACGGTAAACCCTGATGTTTCCAGACCTTCCAGAATGCTGATCACATGGCGTTCATGGACTTCTCCTGATCCGGTTCCGCCCTTGATCGTCATGTCCGCGCCGGCTCCGTAAAGTGCAATCTTCCCCGGTGTCAGCGGAAGCGTACCGTCATTCTCCAGAAGGACGATCCCTTCCAGTGCAGCTTCGTAGGATACCCGGGCATTCTCTTTTTCCAGAGCTGTCACTTCATCTGTAAATGCAGCCTTGTTGCGGACTTTCATTTTCATTTCAGCATTTCATCCTTTCTGTCGAGGATCGCCTCAACCGCCGCGCATGCCGGGCAGTCGCAGTATTTCGCGCCCGCCGCCTTAATTTCTTTCGCATGTGCCGCCACTTCCTTCGTCTTCTCCGGCCCGAATACCTGTGCGCCGCCTTCGGACTCCGCAAATGCGATCAGCATATCAATGGGCATGATATCGCCTTCCAGTTCCGCGATATACTTTTCTGTCTCCGCCGCTTCATTCTCTGTCCCGAGCGCATCCAGCCACGCCTGTCCCGCCGCTTTTGCCTCTGCACTGCAGGAGAAGGCCTCCATCATTTCCTTTGTCTTCTGAGCAACATAGTCACGTACTTCTTTCGTCATGGTAAACTCCTTTCTTTATTGTGATATTTTTATATTGCACCTTTTATCACATTCACTGTATTCCCAGAGAAGCCAGCTTCAGGTTCTCGTCAAAGGCAAATGTATAACGGATATCCACATTTTCATAGGACGCCGCCACATACGCGACTGCCGCTGTCGTACCGCGCTGAGTCACCTCTGTCGTTGTAATGCTGCTGATCTCCTGAAATGCGCCCCAGTCTTCCGAGACTCTGGCCTTCGCCTCATCCATCCGCTCCTGATTCATAATATCCGCCATCTCATCAACGGACATCGCCTTCAGGCCCTTGTAATCCTCTGCGTTGATACAGTCCACAACCTGCCCGGACAGTTCTTCGATCTCCGCCTTGTCAAAAACCTCGCTTTCCGACAGATCCTTGTTCTTCGGCATTGCAAAATAAATCGCGGTTGCGGCGATCACTACAAAAATAATAGAAATGATAATGCTGATCTTTTTTTTCCTGTCTGTTTTCATCGTAATATCCACCTTATAAATTATGCTGCTTCTATTATAGCCGACTGCGGGGGAAAACGGAAGATTTTTTGTGGATGCCGCGTCCGGACACATCTGCACTTCATCTATTGCTGCATCCTGCACTGCACATTCAGCAGCCGGAATACCTGCTCCGCGGTATCAGTAATATTTTTCCGGGCATTTTCCGGAGCCATCGCCTCTTCCAGTGTAACAGCGCTCCTTAAGATCGGGAAAAACGCATCTATTCCCTTTTCATTGCACGTTTTTGCATCTTCCGTAACACTCCCGGCAAACGCGATCACGGGTTTCCCGTATTTTTTTGCAATCGCAGCCACGCCGACCGGCGCCTTGCCCATAGCAGTCTGCCCGTCAAGACGGCCTTCTCCTGTAACGACTACATCCGCGTCTCTGATGGATTTCTCCAGTCCGGTTTCTTCTATAACAATTTTAATTCCCGATTTAAGTTCCGCGTTCATAAAGGTAAGGAATGCGAACCCAAGGCCTCCTGCCGCCCCTGTCCCGGGAAATTCAGGATCAGCATCCGGATACTTTGCTTTTGCAAGTTCTGCATATTTCTTCATCCAGCAGTCCATTTCTTTGATCATTTCCGGATCTGCACCCTTCTGAGGTCCGAATACTGCGCTGCACCCCTGAGGACCGCAGAGCGGATTTGTCACATCGCAGGCAATATAAAACCTACATTCTTTCAACTCCGGGATTACCTCTGAATCATCAATCGAATCAAGCATCCTCAGTCCTTTCGCTCCAAAGGATACCGGATTGCCCTCTTTATCCGTAAAACGATATCCCAGAGCCTGCAGCATGCCGATCCCGCCGTCATTGGTCGCGCTCCCTCCGATCCCGACAAGAAATCTCCGGCAGCCTTTTTCAATGGCGCTGCGGATCACCTGTCCGACTCCGTAAGTCGTCGTATCCAGCGGATTTCTCTGCGCCGCCGGAACAAGGGTGATGCCTGCCGCCCCTGCCATTTCGATCACTGCTGTTTTGCCGTCTTCAATGATCCCATATTCACAGCTTACAGGATCTCCCAGCGGACCGGATACCAACACCCGCTGAAGCGTCCCGCCCATTCCGCTGATAAGCGCTTCCACAGTTCCTTCTCCGCCATCCGCCATAGGACTGACCAAGACATCTGCATCCGGTATCGCCCTGAGGATCCCGGCTCTGATACAGTTTCCGGCTTCCACGGACGAAAGACTCCCTTTTAAAGAATCGATTGCAATAACAACTTTTATTTTCTCCATATTTTCAACATCCTTCCACGCGAGGCGGTCGCATACTTGAAAACGCCTCGATCCTTTATCATCTCGAGTGATTTTGCGGAAAACATTTTTCTTTATTTTACAATAGTATAGTTCGTACTTCTCGCTTTTCCAATCCTGTACCGTTAGCTTCTATCATTTCTTTTAATTCTGCAGTCTCACTTTCTTGAAAAAGCATACTGCCATCTCCTTTATTTTCCTCGATGTGTATATTATAATAAATCACTTTAATCGTGCCAATGTGTTTGACAGGATTGGCACGATAAATAACACAATCTTGTAACTTTCTCAGAAGTTTCAGAATAAAATAAAACCCGTAAACATCTCATTTACGGGTTTTGTAAGCTCCCCCTGTTGGACTTGAACCAACGACACTTCGGTTAACAGCCGAATGCTCTACCGACTGAGCTAAGGAGGATCATTGTGAGGTTTGCACAAATTCCAAACCTGTTTTTTATGCAGTGTGACTGCACCCTTCGCATCGTCCGCACTGCGTGGAGCTCGAAAACAAGTTTTCTCGCTCACGGGCTTGCGCCCTTCGCATCATCCGCACTGCGCGGAGCTCGAAAGCAGAGCTTTCTCGCTCACGGGCTTGCGCCCTATGGATAAAAGCAAACGAAAGTCCATTCTTATGCAAGCATAAATGGTCTTTCGTTTGCTTTTATCCGCAGTGCTTAATGCTGACGTGGAGAATACGAGAGTCGAACTCGTGACCTCCTGCTTGCAAGGCAGGCGCTCTCCCAACTGAGCTAATCCCCCGGAAATATGTTCTGACTTAGAACTTTTATAAAATACCATATTTCCGCAGGGATGTCAATATATTTCATTTAAAATGTGATCAGCCGCAGAAGCAGCGGATTTGTGTTGTACAGGAACTGCAACGTTTTGCTCTGCTCTACCATTTCAAAGCATGCCGCCCCGGCCGCCGTTGAATATGCAAGAGTCATGATCAGAAATCCTATCCACACGATCACGATCGCCAGCACCAGTCCCAGCGCGCCGCCCGCAATTCGGTTGACCAGTCCCAGCACCGGAAGTTCACCTATGATATTTACCGCAAACATCAATGCTTTTACAATGATGATCGCCAGAAGGAACGTTACGAGGAAAGAGATCAGATGCAGGACAAGTCTTGCCATGTAAGCCGCCACATAATGCGGAAAGTCCTGGACGCCCAGTTCATCGTATATCGTACTGTTATTATTTGCCAGAAGCTGATCTTTAAGGAAACTCGGGAGCGGCGCTTCCTCAATCTCCCTGATCTGGACATCTTTCGGTATCTCACCGATCACATTGAGGATATCATCCACCGTGATCCCGAGAAGATCCCAATCCAGTTCGTTCAGATTCTGAAGCTGATCCTGCGTCAGATCTGCAAGCGGCGTACCTCTCATATCATACTGGGCAAGCTGTTCCTCTGTTATGTCCGGTATGAACGCTTCCACAATCCTGGTCTCAATATAATCGTCCACCGGCGTGTATTCTGCCAGCGCATCCGATACCAGCGGTGAAAGGAACAGTACGATCAAAAGTGTAATGACCGTAGACAGCATGGAAATCCCCAGTTTCAGGAATCCCCGCACATATCCCACTACAATACATACGACAAATATAGTTGCAACAATAATCAAAAGCCAGTTATTCATAACATCTCCTATTTCGTCAGATAAACCACTCGGAGTTCATCGACGCTCATCACGTAGTATCTGCTTATGCCAAATGCAGGAAATACTTCCAGAGCCTCTGCCGGCAGATCGCCCTCATATCTGGTAATCCCGGTTGCCGTCATGATGCAGCATTTATTTCCGTCATACAGGATGATCTCTTCACCGCATATTTTTGCACTGGCATATTTTCCCGGGATCTCCCTGCTGATCATCTGCTCTCCGATCCGGTTGTACAGCCGGAGTTCATATCCGGATTTCTGCTCATTCAGCAGGACGAATCCGATATATCTGTCCGAATGGAATACACTCTGTATCTCCTGATCCAGAGCGATCTCTTTATCCGCCTGCGGCTCATCTGTTCCCCGGATGATCACAAAGGAATGATCGCCGACCGCCACCGAACGGCCGCCTCCCATGAAAAAGATCTCAGCGATCACTGTATCGTCATATTCTGCAGAAAATACAATATTATCCGGCCTGCTCTGTCCGGCTTCGCCGAAATTATAATAGACAAGCCTGGACCTTATTCCGGTCCCTGATACAAGAAGATAGGATACCGCAAGTGTATTTCCATCATCCGAAAGTTCTACCGCTGTCGGATACCCGGTCTGCCCCGGTGATATCTGCAGTTCCGCAAGGATATTTCCGGTGGCGTCATAGGTGATGATCCTCGGCGTATTTTCATCTTTCAGGACCACGCTGACGATCCCCTGGTCTGACAGAGCAAGTTTCTCGATAGGCAGTGTCGTCTCGATCTCGCCTTTCAGTCCTTCCTCAGAAAATACAAGAATGCTGTTCCCGCCGTTATCCGCTACAGCAAACGCCTTGTCCTTTACTGCAATGACCGGAGTCTGCAGCTGGGTCGGCTGCATCCACAGTTCTTCATTCTTTTTATTAAGAAATGTCACTCCGTCACGATTGTAGCGGACAATGCCATCTGCGAACTGTGCGTATCTGCTGGAATCCGTCGTTCCGCTCGGATACTGGTCGGCTGTCCGCGCTCTTCCATATGTCTGGTTCAGCATCAGAAGCCAGGTTCCACACACGGCGAGGAGCACAAGGATGATAAACGTCAGGATCCTCTTTATCCTGTCAGCCTGCAGCCGGCGTATCGTCTTCACAAGACTGGTCAGATCATCGGGCGGCGTCAGAAGCCTCAGATAACTTTTTTTCTTTTGCGTCATACACGTCCCCTTATTTCTGATTTTATCGTCCTGTTGAGTATATCACGAATTCAGGGTAATAGCAATTTTTGTCCGACATAAATCAGATTGCCGTCAGAAATGCCGTTCATACGGCAGATTGCGTCAACATGATTTACATCTCCGTACATTTTTTTACTGATAATAGCCAGTGTATCCCCTTTCTCGACCACATACACGCCATCGCTTCCATTATCCGCCGGGTCGTCCCCATCCATGGTTTCTTCATTCGCGTCCGCCTGCAGTTCTGTCTCCGGCGCTGCGGCGGCAACCGCTGCGCTTGTCTCCTGCGTCTCCGGCTCCTCCCCGGCCTGTCCCGTCTGATCGGTCTGTACTGTCTGATCTGTCTGTTCCGCCGGTTCTCCCGGCTCCTGCCCTTCCTGCATTTCCGCCGCAGGATCTGTACTCTCAGGTACAGTACTTATTTCTGCCGCATTTTCTGTCCCCGCCAGCGTTTCCAGCGTGCTCTGCACAGATTTCATGCGGTCTGCACTGTTGATCATCGACACGCCCATGATGACGAGCACAAGCGCCATGCATGCGCCTGCCGCATATATCAGGCTTCCTGGCTTCTTCTCCCTGCGGCGCTGCCCCCGCTTTCGAGCCAGATTACGAAAGTCCTGTGCAGCTCTGTCTTCAACAGTTTCCGAAGGAAACACCCCATTTTTTTTTCGACTGGCGATCATATAGTTCTGCATACACGGATTTTTTTCATAATACGTGTAGCGTCCGCCGATCTCCATCAGGTCATTCATTTTATGTACGAAATACGCCTCATCCTTTTCTACAGGATCTTTCATGATCAATACCGTATTTTTCTTTGGAAATGCTCTTTTGTGAAGCTTCACAGCCGCCGCATCCGGCCGGAGAGGAACGCCCGGATGCACGATGAACCATCCCAGCATTTCGCCATCGTCAAAAAACTGCTTGCAGTCCTCATATCCATGCTTCCATGTACTGTCATCGATTACATATTCCGTACCGGACATCTTCAGCTCATGCATCTGGACCGCTCCGTATATGTAGATAAAATCTCCCGAATCGCCCGACTGCATGTCCCCCACGAGAAAAGCACCGACCGGCCCGTTTCCAGCCTTCGCACATTTCTCACACAATTGATTAAAAAACGTATCTACATAATCCTCTACATAGATCTTGGGATTATCACTTACATTTCCGATCTGCCTGACATTTTTGGGTATCTGTCTTTCCATATCTGCTTTCACCTTCCTAAATCCAATAATTCCCCGGCGTCGTTAAGAGAATAGCACAGAGGATCAGCTGAATTTATCAGTTGCTGTCAGATAAGTTCGACAAATTCGATCAATTTCAAAAAGGGACAGGGTGAATCGTAATCGGGGACGTAGTAAAATTCAATTTTACTACGTCCCCGATTACAATTTAAAAACTATTCTGCAAATTTTTTTATTTTTTCATAGATGCTGTCTGCATCCAGTCCGTATTTCTTTATCAGTTCTACTGCCGGGCCGGACTCGCCGAATACATCGTTGATGCCGATCTTCAGCACTCTGGCCGGTGCTTTTTCCGCCAGCACATCGCACACTGCGCTTCCCAGGCCGCCGATCACAGAGTGTTCCTCAACCGTTACGACTTTCCCTGTTTCTTTTGCTGCCGCCAGCACCAGTTCCTCATCCAGCGGCTTGATGGTATGCATGTTGATGACTTTCGCTTCGATCCCGTCTGCAGCGAGTTTTTCTGCCGCTTCCAGACAGTTGCTCACCGGAAGGCCGGTAGCGATGATGGTCACATCTTTGCCTTCTCTTAATACTACACCCTTGCCGATCTCGAATTTATAATCCGGACGGTCATTGATCACCGGCACAGCCAGACGGCCGAATCTCAGATATACCGGTCCTTCAAATTCATACGCCACTCTGACCGCTGCTTTCGCTTCCACGTCATCGGAGGGGCAGATCACCGTCATGCCCGGGATCGTACGCATCAGCGCGATATCCTCGTTGCACTGATGAGTTGCGCCGTCTTCTCCGACGGAGATGCCCGCGTGGGTCGCCCCGATCTTGACGTTCAGGTGCGGATATCCGATGGAGTTTCTCACCTGCTCATATGCACGTCCTGCCGCAAACATCGCAAATGTACTTGCAAACGGAACCATTCCTGCAGCTGCCAGGCCTGCCGCAACGCCCATCATATTGCCCTCGGCGATTCCGCAGTCAATGAAGCGGTCCGGATGTGCTTTCTTGAATACGCCCGTCTTCGTAGCTGAAGCAAGGTCAGCGTCAAGCACGACCAGGTCTTTGTGCTCCGAGCCCAGCTCTGCCAGCGCGTTGCCGTAGCTCTCTCTTGTTGCGATCTTCTTTACATCTGACATAATGCTTCACCTGCCTTTTCCAGATCTGCCATCGCGATCTTATATTCTTCATCGTTCGGCGCTTTTCCGTGCCATCCGGCCTGATTCTCCATAAATGATACGCCTTTTCCCTTGACCGTCTTTGCGATGATCGCTGTCGGCTGTCCCTTTACAGTCTTCGCCTCTTTAAATGCAGCGTCGATCTGATCGAAATCATTGCCGTCAATATTGATCACATGGAAATTAAACGCCTCAAACTTCTTATCGATCGGATACGGTGAATTGACTTCACCGATCTCTCCGTCAATCTGAAGGTTATTGTTATCCACGATCACCACGAGATTGTCCAGTTTCCTGTGTGCTGCCAGCATGGAAGCCTCCCACACCTGGCCTTCCTGGATCTCGCCGTCCCCGAGAAGGGTGTATACTCTGTAATCGTCTCCCCGGAGTTTTGCCGCAAGCGCCATGCCTACCGCCGCAGAAATGCCCTGCCCCAGCGAGCCGGAGGACATATCAACACCCGGGATATGCTTCATATCCGGATGTCCCTGAAGATAGGAACCGGTGTGACGCAGCGTCTTCAGATCCTCTTTCGGGAAATATCCGCGCTCCGCCAGTACAGAATAAAGTCCCGGAGCCGTATGTCCCTTGGAAAGCACGAACCGGTCGCGGTCCGCCTTCTTCGGATCCTGCGGATCGATATTGAGCTCTTCAAAATAAAGATAAGTGAAAATATCCGCCGCCGACAGAGATCCGCCCGGATGTCCGGCTTTCGCGCTGTGGACCGCCGTCACGATGTCTTTGCGGACTTCGTTTGCAGTTTTCATTAATTTAAGCTTGTCCATTGATTTCTCCTTTTTACTCTCCAAATACTGCGATGTAATCTTCCTGGAATTTCTTGATGCCTGCATCTGTCAGCGGGTGATGAGTCATCTGCTCGATCACCTTGTACGGTACAGTCGCGATATCCGCTCCTGCAAGTGCGCAGTCTGTGATGTGCATCGGGTTGCGGATGCTTGCCGCGATGATCTCTGTCTCAATGCCCGCCACTTCGAAGATCTGAGCGATCTCATTGATCAGGTCCACGCCCCTTACGGAAATATCATCCAGACGGCCCAGGAACGGAGATACGAATGTCGCGCCTGCTCTTGCTGCCAGGAGCGCCTGGTTTGCAGTAAAGATCAGCGTTACATTTGTCTTCACGCCCTCAGCGGAAAGAACTTTCACCGCCTTAAGTCCTTCTGTCGTCATCGGGATCTTTACAACCATGTTCGGGTGGATCTTGGCGATCTCGCGTCCTTCTCGGATCATTCCCTCCGCATCTGTAGTCGTCGCTTTCACCTCGCCGCTGATCGGTCCGTCTACGATCGATGCGATCTCAGCGATCACTTCCTCGAACACGCGGCCCTCTTTTGCGATCAGGGACGGGTTCGTTGTAACACCACAGATCACACCCATGTCATTTGCTTTTCTGATGTCGTCTACATTTGCTGTGTCAATAAAAAATTTCATTGCTGCTCCTCCTTAAAACTGACCGTTTTTACGTTTCTGTCACTCATTATATCTGTAAAAAAAACACGGGTCAACATCGCCGAAAAATATTAATCACATATTTTATTAAAGAAATTAGATTATCACACACATTTTATTTATATTAATTAATGTTTAACAACTGGTTTTCAGAAAAATGCGCATAAAATAAGGTGCGCATCATGCACGCCCCTTATCTGAAATTAGATTTTATTACTAATATTTTTCTCATTTTTATTAATTTTATCCTTCTTCATCCTCTTCATACGCGGATATGCAGTCGTGCCGCGCACAACGATCCTGGGTTCATATTCCACATGATAAATGCTGACCGGCTCGATCTCTGAGTATTTTTTCATGCGCGGATCCATCTTCTTAATGATGATGTCGCAGGCATCCATTCCCTTGTAAATAACGAAATGTTCGATGGTTGTCAGGGAGACTTCCTTCACCTTCGCGAACAGCGTGTTGTCGCATCCCATCACCGACATGTCGCCGGGCACTTTATATTTCGCATCATGCAGGGCATCCATGATGCCGAATGCGATCATATCGTTAAGTCCCACGATCGCTGTCAGCTCCGGATGTTCTTCCAGCAGCTCCTTTGTCAGATCATAGCCGATCCGGTACTCGGAATCAATTCCGGGGATATCTTTATCCATCTGCTCGTCCGCCGCTTTGATCATCACATGCCCGTCCAGTCCGGCTTTCTGAAATTCCTTGAGAAATCCTTCCACACGTTTGGACCTCTGCTTCTGCCGCACAGTCAGCGGAGGCGCGATATAACCAACATCCCGGTGCCCCAGTTCCAGCAGATGCCGCGCCATGAGGCGTCCCAGCTTGGAATTGTCCAGATCGACCACATCTACGTTCAGCTTCTCATTCTGGTTATTGACCACCACTACCGGGATCTGTTTTGACAGATCTTCCACCCGACCCATGAAGCACTGGCTCGGATTGCACATATAGATCACGCCCTGCGGATTCATGGACGGGATCATCTTCAGATAGCGTTCCTCCATCTTCAGGTCTCTCTGCGTATTGCACACAAAGATCCCGAATCCTTTCTCGGCCGCACGGGACTCGATCCCCTGCAGCAGCATCACATAATACGGGTTCGTCAGATTGGGGCTGATGACCACCAGCAGATTCTCCCTCCGGGTCTCTTCCTTACGCTTTCTCCGCTTCGGGAGTTCATAACCGAGTTCTGCGGCCGCTTCTTCCACCCGGCAGACCACATCCTTGGAAAATGATACATTATACTTTTTGTTCAGGACCATGGATACCGTTGCCTGCGATACCCCGGCCCGCTCTGCCACATCAGAGGACGTCACCTTTTTCCTGCTCATTACAGTTCTGTCCTTCCCTCCAGCGCACGCAGCAGCGTCACCTCATCGATATATTCCAGATCACCGCCCACCGGCACGCCGCTGGCGATCCTGCTCACCTTGATGCCTGCAGGCTTGATCAGTTTGCTGATATACATTGCTGTCGTCTCGCCTTCCAGACTGGAATTGGTGGCGATGATCACTTCATCCACATCCCCCTGGAGGCGCTCCATCAGTTCCTTCAGGCGGATATCTCCCGGTCCAATCCCCAGCATCGGGGAAATGGCTCCGTGAAGCACATGATACACGCCGTTGTATTTTCCTGTTTTTTCATACGCCGCCAGGTCGCGGGGAGATTCAACCACCATGATCGTCCGGTGGTCGCGCTCCGGATTGCTGCAGATCGGACAGATCTCATTGTCCGTAAGCGTACAGCACTCTTTGCAGTAGCGCACGTTCCTGCGCGCATCCACGATCGACTGCGCCAGCGCCTCAGCCTGCTCCTGCGGCATATTGATCACATGAAAAGCCAGCCGCTGCGCAGATTTGGCTCCGATGCCCGGAAGCCTGGAAAACTCTTCGATCAGGCGGCTGATCTCATGACTGTAATAATCCATCTCAGAACATTCCCGGGATGCCGCCGCCCAGACCGCCGGTCAGCTTCGACATCGCCGCTCCGGTCTCTTCGTCAACCTTGCGCATCGCTTCGTTGACAGCCGCCACGATCAGATCCTGGAGCATCTCGATATCATCCGGATCCACGACCTCTTCCGCCAGCTTCACTCCCAGCACTTCACGCTTGCCGGACACGGTCACTTCCACCGCACCGCCGCCCGCGGTCGCCGTGAATTCCTTCGATTCCATTTCCTTCTGCTGCTCTTCCATCTGGCGCTGCATACGCTGCGCCTGTTTCATAAGGTTCGCCATATTCCCCGGCATTCCGCCGCCAGGGAATCCACCCCGCTTTGCCATATCTAATCCTCCACTGTTATCTCCATATTAATCTTCTGTCCGATATCCACAAATGTATCTTCAAAGCGCCGCCCTTCCTCTACATGACGGACTTCCACCTCCACCTTCCGGCCGATCCGTTCTTCGATCAGGCCTTCCAGCTCATGCACATGGTCCTCTCTGCCAACAACATTTGCCGCCAGTTCATCCGGAAGCACGACCATCAGGCGGTTCTCTCCGCCCAGGCTCAGTCTGGCTTTCTTGAGATATCCCCTCAGGATCCCCGAAGCGCCGCTTACGATCTGACGAAAATTATTGACCGCTTCCTGCACTTCCTCCGGCACAGCCGTCGGGATTACCCTGTTCACGGCTTCCGCTTCACTTCCGCCGCGTCCGGCCGTATTACCGCCGCTGGCATGCGGATCCGCCGCCCTCCTGGATGCCGGGACTGCAAATCCGTGTTCTTCCGCTTTCTCCAGCTTCTCTTCCACCGCGCGGACACGGTCCAGGATGGAGTCCTGACTGGCTTCCATCGCCGGCGTGCACAGTTTGATCAGCGCCACTTCCAGCAGCACCCGCTTCTGTGTGGCAAATTTCAGCTGGTTCGTAAGTTCCGAGAAAATACGGATATACCGGTAGAGCATATCCGGTTCAATCATCTGCGATTCCTCTTTCAGCTGCAACATATTTTCCGTGGATACGTCCAGAACATCCTCTATATTATCAGAAGTCTTTACCAGAAGCAAGTTCCGCAGATACCAGGTGAAATCCGTGGCCAGCTGGGTCAGTTCGCGCCCCTGCATGATCAGGTCGTCCACGATGTCCAGCGTTCCCGCCACGTCACGGTCCAGCACCCTCCGCAGCAGCCGGCTGAACACATCCGTGTCCACTGCACCCAGCACTTCCAGCACATTGTCATAGGTCAGCTTCTGCCCCAGGTAAAAGGCGATGCACTGATCCAGGATGCTCAGCGCGTCACGCATCGAACCGTCTGCCGCTTTCGCAATGTAGCGCAGCGCCTTCTCCTCGACCTCCACCTGCTCCGCGGCCATCAGCTCTTCCATCCGCTCCGTGATCGTATCGATGCTGATCCGCTTAAACTCATAGTGCTGGCACCGGGATTTGATCGTCACCGGGATCCGGTTCGCCTCCGTGGTCGCCAGGATGAAGATCACATATTCCGGCGGCTCCTCCAGCGTCTTCAGGAGCGCATTAAACGCCCCCGGGGAAAGCATATGCACCTCGTCAATGATATAGACCTTATACCGCCCTTCTGTAGGTCGGTAAGTCACCTCCTCACGGATCTCGCGGATATTGTCCACGCCGTTGTTGGATGCCGCATCGATCTCGATCACATTCATGGACGTCCCTGCGGCAATGGATCTGCACATAGCGCATTCTCCGCAGGGACTTCCGTTTGCCGGATGTTCGCAGTTAACCGCCTTCGCAAAGATCTTGGCCACCGTCGTCTTCCCCGTGCCTCTTGTCCCGCAGAAAAGATAGGCATGGCCGATCCGGTTCGCGCGGATCTGATTCTGTAAAGTTGTAATGATATGATCCTGCCCTTTAACGTCCTCGAACTCAGTGGGGCGGAACTTTCTGTACAGCGCCGTATACGACATTATTCATCTCCAAAACTGATGCCGGTCATCCGGGCCTCTTTGATCAGGCCGCATTTCGGATCAACCGTCTTTAATTTTCCTGCCACTTCCTCCAGCGGCACCTTCGTTGTCTCGCCGTTCTTCATGGCTACCATATAGCCATATTTCTCTTCCAGGATCAGCTGGGCCGCCTTCGCGCCCACTCTTGTCGCAAATACACGGTCGTACGGACACGGGGATCCGCCTCTCTGTGTATGGCCCGGAACCGTGATGCGGACTTCCTTTCCGGTCTCATTCTGGATCTGTTCCGCCAGCTCATACGCGATGGACGGATATTTCCGCTTCGCCAGCTTCTCTTTATATTCTTTCTTGGACAGTTTCGCGTCTTTCTTCGAGATCGCGCCCTCTGCCACCGCCAGGATGGTGAACGGCTTGCCGGCGTTGCTGCGGCCTTCGATCACTTTCTTGATCGCTTTGATATCATAAGGGATCTCCGGCAGGAGGATGATGTCCGCGCCGCCCGCGATGCCTGCGTGGAGCGTCACATGTCCAACCTTATGTCCCATTACCTCGATGATGAACACACGGCTGTGGGAAGTAGCCGTCGTGTGGATCCGGTCGATCGTATCGGTTGCCACGTCCACCGCACTCTGGAAGCCGAACGTCATGTCCGTTCCCCACAGGTCGTTGTCAATGGTCTTCGGCAGCGTGATGACATTCAGTCCTTCCTCGCGGAGCATATTGGCTGTCTTGTGCGTTCCGTTTCCGCCGAGGATCACCAGGCAGTTCAGATTCAGCTTGTGGTATGTATGCTTCATCGCCTCTACCTTGTCCAGCCCGTCCTTGTCCGGCACACGCATCAGTTTAAACGGCTGTCTCGATGTTCCCAGGATCGTGCCGCCGCGCGTCAGGATGCCGGAGAAATCCTTGGATGTGAGCATACTGAAGTCCGCATAGATCAGACCCTTGTATCCGTCTTTAAATCCATAGATCTCCACATCGCTTGTCTTGGAGCAGATCCCCTTAACAACACCGCGCATCGCTGCATTCAGCGCCTGGCAGTCTCCACCGCTTGTCAACATTCCGATTCTTAACATAGTCCGTTTCCTCCTTACTGTCTCTGCCGGCATACGCCTCTCCCGTTCCGGATCCCCGTCCGGAAAAAAATAAGCAGCCGGGGTTGTCTCGACTGCCTATTATTATACCCTATTTGTTGATTCCATTCAACAGGATTGAAACCTTAAACACCGATCCGTTATACTCGATCTTCGGGATGCCGTTGTATTTTTTACACACATCCAGCACGGACGTGATCCCGATCCCTTTGCGCATCTCCGCCTTGGAAGAGAGAAATCTTCCGTCCTGCTTCCGCACGGCCCCCTCGTATGAATTTTCCACCATGACGATCAGCACATTGCCGGTCTGATGGAGCCGGATCTTGATAAATCTTCCGTCTTTTTTCTGCCTCTTGCATGCCTCGTAAGCATTTTCCAGAAGATTGCTTAAAATGATGCAGATATCGGTGTCGCTGACCGGCAGGGCCTTGTCCGTCTCCACATGCAGTTCAGTTTGAATCCCCGCGTCCTCTGCACTGTATTTATAATACCCAAGCAGCGCATCCACCACCGGATTGCCGCTCCATACGCCCGTATCCCGAACATCCATATATGAAATACAATCGTCCAGATATCGGCAAATGGCGTCGCACTTCCCCGCCTGCGCGTATGCTTTCAGCGCCAGCAGATGATGCTTCATATCATGCCGCAGCTGCGAGGTTTCGCGGATATGCGCCTGCAGATTCTCCAGCTGTTTCTGCTGGGCTCCGATCTGGATCTCCGAAACATGAAGTCCCTCCTGCAGCTGCGCATTCCTGCTCTGTCCGAGCAGCGCCAGGGTAAGGATCACGTAGGCGCCGAACGTGAGGAGCACCCACATATACGGCACAACAACAGCCTTCTCGCCCGGAAAATCGTTGACCACCGTAAAGACCGGCTGCATGAAAAACGCGTACATCGTATTCACCATGAACGGAATGAGCCAGGTATAGGACCAGGACTTCAGGAAACCGCTGCTGTCAAGCGCAGGCCGCACCAGTTTCTTATAAAACAACATGATCAGCGGGAAAGTCACCGCCGTCACAAGCAGCACCGGCCATAGGGGAAAATCCATGTACTCTTCCGGCAGATTATCTGATACAACATAATAAAATGATGTGGCAAGCAGCGCGATATCATCCGCATAACATTTGACAATTCCCGATATAAACAGACACTGCCCCAGATTGTAGTCCAGTACAATATACGGGATAAAGAAACATCCAAACGCTGTAACTACCGTAATAAAGGGCTGGACATAACTGTCCGGCCCGAATACTACATACCCCAGACTGCCGCCGACCGCCACTGCCGCAAATGCTGCGATGGCAACGATCAGGCGTCCCCAGACGGGTTTCATAATCTTATCTTTAAATGTCCAGTAAAGTATGATAACAACTGTCACGACATAGGCTGCCGCGATGATAAAAAAACTTGGTGTGATATTCATTCCTCTGCTCTCCGGCTCACGTACTCAAACATATAGTTCGCATATGCCTGCGTCACCTCGTAATGCATCGCCCTTGAGATCGGAATACGTTTACCGTCTGTAAGCACAAAATCCCGTTCACCCACCGAAACGATATAGTCCATGTTCACCATACAGTTCCGGTAGCACCAGAGAAACTGGCTGTAAGGCTCCAGAGACGGCGCAAATTTGTCAAAAGGCATGTAGGAACGGACCACATTCGACGTCGTATGCACCTGTATGTAATGGTTATGATAATCTACATACATAATATCAGTGATCAGGATCCTTGTAAACTGTCTGCCTTCCTTCAGTTCAATATAGTGAAGGAAGCTGTCGTACACTTCCTCAAACCGGTTCATGGCGCCTGCGAGTTCTTCGTATGTATACGGCTTCACGAGATAATCCAGCGCCCTCACCTTAAAGGCTTCCACCGCATGCTCTCTGCTGGCCGTCGTAAAGATGATCTGACAGTTCGGCCACTGCTCGCGCACATAGCGGGCCACCCGGTCGCCGCCGATCCGGTTCATAAAAACGTCGAGAAATACAAGGTCATATTTCTTTTCCTTGATCGTGTAGAGAAATTGCTGTTCATTGTCAAACTGGTCAATCTGCATGTGCACTTTATGTTCCGTACAGTATCTGGAAATATTGTCGTACAGATACTGCAGGTCATCTTTTGAGTCGTCTACGATAGCCGCGCGCATACTTTACCTCCTTATCATTTGCATTCTCTATATTCCATTATTTTACCCCATTCGACCAGACAAACCAATGGAAATCATAGTAAATTTAATATAAATATGGTAAAATACTTGATTTTTCACCCCCTCTATAAACAGGAAAGATACTCCCTTTGAAATAAAAAATGCAGCGCCGCCGGCAGCATATCGGCTGTCGGAGACACCGCATCTTTTATACGTTCAGTATTCCACTCTATTTCTGTGATCCGCCGCTTCGGAAATCCTTCCTACAGTCTCTTAAGAAGTTCCTCCCTCTGCTCTTCATATCCCGGTTTGCCGAGAAGTGCGAACATATTCTTCTTGTAGCTCTCAACACCCGGCTGGTTGAACGGATTAACGCCGAGTAAGTATCCGCTCACGCCACATGCGAACTCGAAGAAATAGAACAGCTCACCGAGGTAGAATTCATTCTGCTCCGGGATCTTCACCATCAGGTTCGGAACATTTCCGTCTGTGTGGGCAAGGATCGTGCCGTTCATCGCACTCTTGTTGATAAAGTCAACATTCTTTCCTGCCAGATAGTTCAGTCCGTCCAGATCCACCGGCTCTTCATTGATGATGATCTCTTCCCTGGACTTCTCTACATTGAGAACGGTCTCGAACAGGACCCTGTTGCCGTCCTGGATGAACTGTCCCATGGAGTGCAGGTCTGTGGTCAGGTCTACGGATGCCGGGAAGATGCCCTTCTGGTCCTTGCCCTCGCTCTCACCGTAAAGCTGTTTCCACCACTCGGATACATAGTGCAGGCTCGGCTCGTAATTTGCCAGAACCTCGATGGTCTTGCCCTTGCGGAGAAGGATATTTCTCACTGCTGCATATTTCATGGCGTCGTTGTCCTCGAATGCATTCTCGAGTGCAGCCTTTCTTCCTGCCGCCGCGCCTTCCATCAGCTTGTCAATGTCCGCGCCGCTCACCGCGATCGGAAGCAGGCCAACTGCTGTCAGTACGGAGAAACGTCCGCCTACGTCATCCGGTACAACGAAAGTCTCATATCCTTCCTCTGTCGCCAGGTTCTTAAGGGCTCCCTTCGCCCGGTCTGTCGTTGCATAGATTCTCCTGGCAGCTCCCTCTTTGCCGTATTTTTTCTCCAGAATCTCCTTGAATACGCGGAATGCGATCGCAGGCTCTGTCGTTGTGCCGGACTTGGAGATCATGTTGATCGAGAAATCCCGGTCGCCGACCACATCCATCAGATCTTTGATATAAGTGCTGCTGATGCTGTTTCCCACGTAGTAGATCTCCGGAGACTTGCGGACTTCTTTGGAAACCACATTTGCAAATGAGTGTCCCAGGAACTCGATAGCCGCTCTTGCTCCCAGATAGGACCCGCCGATGCCGATCACCAGCAGGACTTCGGAGTCCTCGCGGATCTTCGCCGCCGCCTTCTTGATGCGGTCGAACTCTTCCTTATCGTAATCCACCGGAAGATCGATCCATCCGAGGAAATCATTTCCCGCTCCCGTCTTCGCCACGAGCTTGTCCTTTGCCTGAGCAGCAAGCTCGCTCATATACTGCATCTCATGATCCTGAATAAAACTGCATGCCTTTGAATAATCAAATGTTACCTTGCTCATTGTTATCCTTCCTCTCTGATATTTTTGGATATCACTGTAATCATTTGAATCCCGGCTCCCGCGGACACTGGCCGCCGCCGATACTCTATGCACATTTTAACAAATCCGTATGGCTTATTCAAGGTTATGCCAGAAATTCCTCCAGGATCTGACGGATCGCCTCCTCTCTCAGCGCCGGATGCTCCTGATCCGTCCGTTCTTCCTCCTGGCGGTACCGCGGTTCGCCTTCAATATTGATGGGAAGGCCGCCGCCCGCCCGCTCATCGGACGGCTGTTTCGGCGGAGCCGGCACCGGATCTGCCGCCGCGTTCGCCGCAGGATCCGCCGCAGGCCGCGCCTGCTTCTCCTCCCGGCCGGAAATATCCTCCGCCTGGTATGCGTCTGCCCGGGCCGGAGTCACTGTCCGAAGCGCCCGCTTCGCGATCCGCCCCTCTGTCTTCTCCTGCTTCCTCCGGTCAGCGCCCGCCTCTGCTGTACGGACGCCTCTGCCGCTTCCCTCCGCCGCGATCACATCGATGGACTCCCGCTCTCTGCTTCCCTGCCTGCGCAGCTGAAAGGTGCAGATATTCTCCAGGTAATCTGTCATGTACATCTTCAGGGCACCGATCTTGTACGGCTCATCCGTCAGCCGCATGACCACCGCCAGAAGCACCGTCTCCGCAGCTCCCGCTGCAATATATTGATAAACGGATTCGCTGAATCCGGAAGAAAAGTAAAGTACTGACGCGCCCAGCGCCGCCAGTATCCCGGCAAACCAGACAGACAGGATCTCTATCTGCCTCCACGTATGTATACGGAACAGAAATCCGCGGTATTCGTATATATATTTCTCCACAAATGCGTCTACATTTTCCACGGAATCGCGGATCATGCAGGCATGTTCGTATTTTGACCTTACAAGCTTTATCAGTCTGTGCGTGCTCTTCGGCATATTGCCGGCCGCCCGGAGCAGCCGGTGCAGTGTCAGCTGGTTGACGATCTTCGCCAGTACGCCGCATATGCCGGCCGCTGCCATCAGGTATGCGATGACGCCGGTATCTGCTGCCAGTCTCTCTAACATATCAATCCCTCCTGTTTTAATGATTCTCCCACAATCTCCCCTGTCCTGACGACGGTTCCTGTTGTGTCTGGGGTCATTATAGTCTATCCGGGAGCGCTTGTCCTCATAAACCGTTCTACACATTTCTACACGCACCGGTCGAATGCGCCACGTCCCTGCCATACCGGACGGCAGGGCGCCGCGCCTCCGCATAGATCCCGTCATATCCACCCGAAAAATGGCATACGAAAATTGAACTTTCCGGCAGAATCTGCTATAATGCACTTTAGCTTTCCCCGGCATTCTGTCCGGAAAAGCGTGATCTGTATCATATATGCAAGGAGGTAAAAACATGGATTATACACCAAAAGGCGTATGCTCTCAGAATATTCATTTTGACATAGTCGATCACAAAGTAAGAAATGTATCCTTCCGCGGCGGCTGCAACGGCAACCTGCAGGGGATCTCCCGCCTCATCGACGGGATGGACGTGGACGAGGCCATCTCCCGCCTGGACGGGATCCGGTGCGGATTCAAAGCGACTTCCTGTCCCGATCAGCTCGCGAAGGCATTAAAAGAGGCAGCCGGCGAATAGCCGTACTGCCTTTTAATAACCGTATCCAATTGTTTCAAAACGTTAAGCCCTGAGAGCAGCCGCCTTATGTATGCCGATATATTGTGGTGTTTCCGGAACAGGTTTTCTCAAATTATTAGAATCTGATTAATAGTTTCCGTGGCACGCATCGGCGGCTGCTCTCAGGGCTTAACAGTCCGTTTCTGTTCAGTTACGGAAGCGGCGGAACATAGATGCCATTGGTTACTGAGGCCGTCTCATCATACGGGTATTCATCCCCGCCGATATGGATCGCGCGCACCCGGTAATAGTATCCCGGCTCCACGACCACGGCAGCGTCTGTCGACATATAGTAATCATTAAACGCTTCTTCCATCCACGCATAAACCTGTCCCCAGGCGTCCGCTTCCTCATCATACTGCTCTACATAAACTATTGTCTGCATGTAATTAACAGTCTCATTCGCCGTAGTGGACGCGTAGGCATAAACCCTTGTAAACCCCGCCTTGCTGATCGTACAGTCCCCGACCATCAGATCCGTACCTCTGTCCAGATCCGATACGGACGTCCCACTGGACCGGTCCTCGTGGGTCAGATAGGATCCGTCTACCATCTTGGGTTCCGCTTCCTGAGCACTTGCCGTGCCTGCCAGCATCGTACAAAGGATCGCGATGCTGCACAGCATGGATAATATCCGTTTTCTCATCTTCTGTCATTCCTCATAAACAATCGGTTATCAATGTCTCTGTATATAAGAACAGGTGAACAGCAAAAAACTTACGCCATTATTTATAAAAACTGAAATTTTTAATTATTTTTTCAAATTCTTCCTTTTCCATATGCCCCATCAGCTGGTACTGGGCGTCCCGGTATTCAAATTCAGCAACATACCGCGGCTCTTCCTGACCGGTCACTTCATACTCCTGAACAGTCACCCGGACCCCGTTTTCCAGCGTGACCGGATACTCATCCGTCAGTTCATCCATATCCGTCCACCCGTGGGAGGAATCCGCATCATTCATGTACATCCGGTACCGGATCGTATATCCATTATAATCATAGAGAAGCACCGCTCTTCCCTGCTCCCCGTCGATCTCGTATTCCTTCAGATGCATCTTCTTAGGCATATATATAAAATGCACCGGCGATATCCCCGTCTCATCTCTTATCCGATCAAAAATATACACCACATCCAGATCTTCTGTACTCTGAGATTCCATATTTTCCACATCAATATTTGTTAAGTTTTCTTTCCCGGCAATCCTCTCCATCAGCACCTTCAGATAGGACTTGCTTCCGGTCCCGGTTATCACGCTCCCGAATATGAGTATGAGCACAGCCGCCACTGCCAGGATGATCCGGCGTCTCTTCCTGCCGCGGCGCACGGTCCTGGTGAACCGTTTATCATATTCATAATCCTGTATTTTATTGAACAGGGAGGTTTCCATATCTTCGGACACCGTCAGATCGTCCAGGTCCTGCCGTTTCCCGACTTCTTCCTCGATCTTCCGGGCTTCCCTGTCCAGTTCTTTTTTCAGTGACAACTTCTTAAGTTCTTTCATTCTCCGCACCTTTTCTGTAGTATCTTTTTCTTGACTTTTCATCAAATAAGGTTAAGATGAAATTAGTTTTTAATACGATTATTTCCGGAGGATATTTATCTTATGAAACGAATCATCTTAACCGGCGGCGGCACCGCCGGACATGTGACCCCGAATATCGCCCTGCTTCCGAAGCTCAGTGAGCTGGGTTATGATATCCAGTATATCGGCTCTTACAACGGCATCGAGAAGGACCTGATCGAACCCTTCGGCGTGCCTTATCACGGAATCTCATCCGGCAAGCTGCGCCGCTACTTCAGTACACAGAATTTCACGGATCCGTTCCGCGTACTGAAAGGCTTCGGCGAAGCGCGCAGACTGATCAAAGAGCTGAAACCGGATGTGATCTTTTCCAAGGGCGGCTTCGTCTCTGTTCCTGTGGTTCTCGCCGGAAAGCGCTGCAAGGTGCCGGTGATCATCCACGAATCCGACATGACGCCCGGCCTGGCGAACAAGATCGCCATCCCGTCCGCAGAGAAAGTCTGCTGCAACTTCCCGGAGACGCTGGAGTACCTTCCGAAAGGGAAGGCTGTCCTTACCGGTTCCCCGATCCGTCAGGAGCTGCTCTCCGGCAATAAGATCGCTGCCCTTGACATGTGCGGCTTTACCGCAGACAAACCGGTCATCCTGGTGATCGGAGGAAGCCTTGGCTCCGTGATCGTCAACAATGCGGTCCGTCAGAGCCTGCCTCAGCTTCTGGAACATTTCCAGGTCATCCATCTGTGCGGCAAGGGCAAGATGGACGAGACACTTAACGATACACCGGGTTACCGGCAGTTTGAGTACATCAGGGACGAACTCCGCGATATCTTCGCACTTGCGGACCTTGTGATCTCACGTGCGGGCGCCAACGCGATCTGCGAACTGCTTGCCTTAAGGAAACCCAATCTCCTGATCCCGCTCTCGGCGAAAGCCAGCCGCGGCGACCAGCTCCTGAACGCCCGTTCCTTTGAGCGCCAGGGCTTCAGCATGGTCCTCGAAGAGGAGGAGCTCACCGCCGACTCACTGCTTAAAGCAGTGCAGGATCTCTACGAAAACAGAGGAACCTTTATTGACGCCATGCGCGATTCAGACCAGCAGGATTCCATAGACACGATCATCTCTCTGATCGAGGAAGCCGCTTCCGTCTGACATCCCCGTCTGATATACATACAGGCATCCGGATCTTTCCTGATGCCTGTTTTTTATGCCGTTCCCTTACTCCAATTCTTCGTATTCCGCGCCGTATGTCTTCCGGATCCATTTCCTTGCCCTGTGCAGGAGCACCTGCAGCGCTCCCAGACGGATCCCCATCATATCCGCCGCCTGTTCCTGCGGGATATCCATATAGCAGACGAGGACGATCGCCTCGTGCCAGCGGGGATTCTTCTCCATCAGTCCGGCAAAGATCTTTTCGTGAAGTTCTCTTCTCGCACGCTCCTCTTCCGTCTCCGCGTATTCGTCTTCCGTGCTCCTGGTCTCCGGATCGCTGATCCCGTTTTCTTCATTATCCAGTTCCAGTACTTCACGGCCGTTCTTCACCCGGTAATTGATCGCCGCATTCCTGGCGGTTATCTTCAGCCATCCCGGGACATTGCCGGCTTTCAGCCTGTCAAAATCCATGTACAGTTTCAGAAATGTCTCCTGCATTATGTCTTGCGCCGCATCGTAATCATCACCTGAATAATCATATGCCACTTTCAGGACGAGATTCTTATATTTCTCATAAATCTCGTTATATTCACGATTACCTGTTAACATAATTTTCCCGGCCTATTTCATTTTTTCAAGGATCTCATTCTTCACTTCATCCGTGAGTTCTCCCACGGGCCAGCCAAGTCCGACATTGTCGCCTTCATACCTGGGGATCAGATGCATGTGAAAATGAAACACCGTCTGTCCTGCGCAGGGTTCATTATTCTGCACCACATTATATCCGTCGCACCCGAGCACATCCGTCAGTTTCGTTACCATCTTCTTGGCGAGCAGCGCCGCCTTGCCCAGTGTCTCCTCATCGATATCGTACAGGTTTCTGTAATGTTCCTTCGGAAGGATGAGCGCATGTCCCTTTGACGCCGGTCCGAGGTCAAGGATCACACGGAAATCATCGTCCTCATAAAGTGTGGCGGACGGGATCTCTCCTGCCGCGATCTTACAGAATATACAGTCTTTGTCTTTCATATCCATTCCCCTTTTCACATGGTTATTTATGAATAGTAGTATAGACTATTTCCCGTCAAAAGAGAAGATATATTGTCGAAATGTGTCCGATGGATTTTATTGAACACTGCTGCCCTCCATGCTAGACTGAAATCAGTCTATATGCAGTTATCAGGATCGGGGGAAGGAACCATGCTTGAAAATATTGATGTCAATGAAATGAATCAGCTGATGAAAGAAAATGCCGCCGCCCGGAAGATCATTTCCCGGCTGCTTGAGAATCACCACACGGACGTTTCCATGATCGCCCATGAGATACGCAATCCGCTGACACTCGTATCCTCGTCTCTCCAGATCATAGAAGCCGGGCATCCGGAAGTAAAAGACTTTCACAACTGGGAACAGATGATGGAGGACGTCCGCTTCATGTGCAGCCTGCTCGATGAACTGTCTTCCTTTAACAACAGCCGCACCCTGCACTATTCGGTGTTTCCCATTGAGAAGCTGCTGAAAAATATCGCCGTTTCTTTCGCCATATCGCTGGATGCGGATGATCCGGAGATTGAATTTGTCTCCCGGATCGTACCGGGAATGGGAGATTTTACCGGAGATAAGATCAAACTGGAACAGCTCATTCTGAACCTTCTCCGCAATGCCCGCGATGCGGTCGGCACGTCCGGTTCCATTTTCTTCTCTGCCCGGAGAGATAAGGACCGGATCATCATTACCTGCAAAGATACCGGATGCGGCATCACGGAAGACCGGATCGGTACGATCTTCGACCCGTTTGTCACCTACAAGGAACAGGGAACGGGACTTGGCCTTTCCACCGCCCGGCAGATCGCGGAAGCGCACGGCGGATCGATCACCGTTCAGTCTGTTCCCGGAGAAGAGACCGTCTTCACCGTCTGCCTTCCGGTATAACAGGATCCCCGCTTCCTTTTCTGTACAGGATAAGCGCCATGAGAAAGCCGCAGATGAGGCCGCCGATATGGGCAAAATTATCTACTCCGCTGCTCGCAAATCCGAAATACAGGCTCAGCGCCACCATAACCAGCATCCCCCGTCCGGATAACCGGCCCAGTCTTCCCCGGTTGGCAATGACCACGTACAGGAGCGCGCCCATCAGTCCGAAAACCGCCCCTGACGCACCGGCCGTTACCGCTCCCTGCTCCGCAGACGCATGGAAAAGAAGCGAGATCACATTTCCCGCGATGCCGCTTCCAAAATAAACTGCCAGGAAGCGGATCTTTCCGATCTCCGGCTCCAGATTCCATCCGAGCGCTCCGAGAATGACCATATTGTTAAGCAGATGTTCGATCCCGAAATGCAGGAACATACAGGTAAAGAGTCTGTAATACTCATGATCATGCGTCACAAGATATTCATACATCGCGCCGTGGCGCATCATAAATACCACGTCCTCCGTATCCCCCATCAGTGACAGGGTAAAGAACACGATCACATTGACGGCGATCAGAATGATCGTACATTGTGCCTGCGGTTTTTCATTCATGCCATCCTTCCTCCCGGCCGGTCAGCGCTGTATCCTCCGCGCTGCAGCAATTCTGTCTGTGATTGTTCTATTATAGGATATGCCGGTTCTCTTTGTCTACCTGTTCCCATCATCCATTTCCGTGATCAGTTCTTTCCATTCGCCCCACCTCCCCGTCCTGAACCGGGACACCGTTCTCCTGATCAGTCCTTTCTTCTCCGGTACAGGCGGCGGATCCGCCTCCTCTTCTGTTTCCTGCTCCTGTTCCGGTTCCTTCTTCCTGTAATTCTTTCTTTCCCGGCACAGCATCTCTCTGTGGTACTCTCTTTCCTCCTGCCTGCTCTCCTCCAGGATCCTCCTGAGTTCATAACTGTCCTTCATTGTTTCCTTATGCAGCTTATAGACGAGAAAAATTCCTTCCGTGTCATGATAGTCCAGACGCCCGGTGAAATATTCCGTCAGCTTGTGAAAAGATCTGCACAGCGGAACTCTGCACCCTTCCGCCGACACAGGCAGATAGCAAAATTCATATTTCCCTCCGTGTGTGAAGATCATATCCGGTGTAAGGATCAGTCCGTCCGGACTGAGCATATATCCCGCAAGCGCCTCCGCGGTACGCACCAGGGCTTCCGTGAGTTTCTCCACATCCGCCTTTTTCATTTCTCCCGCCCCGTATTTCCTGTCGATGCTGATCCCGCTGCGGATCCGATAGGTATACCGGCTGCTCCCGTCCCTGCCGCTTCCTTTTATTTCCGCCAGTCCCGGTATCTCATTGGATCTGAGCATACGCATCTGATAATTGTCCTCAAAAGGAACCGACACATCCACATGGACATCCATGTACTCCCATCCGTTTTCATATGTTATGTTCACTTATCCCACCTCTGCTGTTATTCTGAGTTTTTCTTCCGGCCGCACGATGCGCGCTTTCTGGCACACAGAAACCGCCATTATGCTTCTGTGCGCAGTCGCCTCTACCGTGATCTCCTCCCCGTTCTCTGACACAGCAGCCGATACGCCTGTCAGATAAATAAGTTTTCCGTCAGACCGTTCCCTGAAAAAACCTTCCAGGTCATAATCTGTCCCTTCCCGCCTGACCGCCTGCGCGCCCAGGACCGCCGTCTCAGCGGCAGCTGCATTCAGGACCGCCTTATCATGGTAATAGAAAACCGCGTGGACGATCAGTACGAACAGACCGAGAAACAACGGGATAATATAGGACATTTCGATCACCGCGCTTCCCTTCAGCCGAAGGGATCCTCTCCCCGTCTTATCAGTACATGCCAACTATCATCCCTCCCATATATGCGGCCGCCAGGAACGGCACAAATGGAAATGCCGTCTTGCGGCTGAATCTCCTGCGCACCAGCATGACCGTGGAAAAGACCGCCGCCAGCAGGAACGCCGCCGTAAGGACGGACAGGATATCCCAGAATCCCAGAAAGCTCCCCATGATCAGGATCAGCAGGCTGTCGCCGTAGCCGAACGATTCCCCGGTCACTTTGCTGGCCGCAAAAAAGACCAGTCCTACGCCGCCTCCGGTGACCAGAAGGAGCGGATGGACATCCCTTCTGAAGAATCCCCCTGCCGCCACCAGCAGGAAACCTGACAGCAGGAACAGAAGATTCAACCGCTTGTCCCGGATGTCCATGACTGTGAGTACTCCCAGATATCCGGCAAAAAGCAGCCTGCAGACCAGCCATCCGTGCGCGGCTACTGCTTCTGTAACAAAATCTATCCTGAACATCTGCTGCATCCTCCTATTCCGAACAGCTCGGATTTTTCCACCGCGTAAACGGACCGCTTCAGTCCGCTGCAGCTCAGTGAATTGTGATACTTTCCGCCGTCCTCTGTTATATATACCCCGGTCATTGCCTGCCCGAATACGCATTTATCACAGGCATGATACCTGCCGCCTCCGCTGTTCCGTATCTCCTCAAGCTTATCCGCCGGAACAAAGCGGATCGAGAGCTGCAGGTAAGTACAGTCGGGATCTTCATGATAGACAGCCCGGTTGTCTGTGACATAGACGATCCCGCCGTCACTGCCGTTTCCTCCCGTTCCCGCTCCGCTTCCCGTCCACGCACTGACGGTAAATTCTTCTTTCAGTTCCGCCTCCGGACTGCCGAACAGCGGAAGGGGGAGCTGCACCGGATATTCCACCGTGATCTGCATATCCCCGGTAAAAGGCGAGACATAGGATTTCCAGCAAGAGATCCCGGATGTTCCGCCCCGGATGATGCTCCTTTGGATCCGTTCTTCACCGATCAGCGATACAATATCTGATCTGAGCCGGACCGTATTGAGGACCGGAATGACAGCGGTCTCCTCTGCAGCGCTTTTGGCTGCCTGGACAGCGGCGTTCAGGACGCTGATCCGGATACTCCTGACCTCGATCATCCAGATCAGACAGACCGCTGCAAAGAGGAAGAGGGGAATCCCAATGGACGCCTCTGCCGTCACACTGCCTCTGTTTGTCCCGGATGCAGATACCCTTTCTATCAGCGGGTGGGTTATGCCCTTATTCGTTTGTTTTTTCATCGCAGTCAATTTTCCTTTCTTAAGATACTTATGTTAACAGGAGGTAAAACCGCATGAGGGAATGCGGAAAAGAATGAAAGGGTATCTGCACCCGGGACAAACCGGTCCGTTCACCGGCATGTCTCCCTACCGGTATCCGAAATATGAAGGGAACGTATAGGTAATTCCGCCCGGTATTTCCGTGGAATTCAGAAGCTCCAGCTTCGTAATGCACTGATCAGCCTTTATCTGATCCATCCCGTGTTCAGCAGACAGATTCTCCTCTACCCTGTCCAGTGTGCGCATGGTCAGTTCCTCTGTATTTCCCAGGAACAGGAACATTCTCAGATAATCTTCATAGGAAATCCCTCCTTCCGCATCATCCGCTGACAGCTGTTCCGCACTGCTTCCCAGCGTCAGCAGCGAGGCCAGCGGAAGCCGCCAGGTCTCTGCGTTCTTGATCAGCGCCGCCCGTTTCCCGGACAGAAGCGTCCGGATATCCACCACGCTTTCGCCTGCCGCCCACGCCAGAAGGATCAGCTGCTGGATCCCTTCCACCGCTTCGGGGACCATAAGGACCGCGGCGATCACCCCCGCCAGAACTGCCGCTTCCGCCTGCTTCCCGGAATCTCCCTGTAAATAAAGATAGTTCGCCGCCATCCGTATAAAGAAGATCTTCAGAAGCACCGACTCCAGATTCTCCTTATCCGAAGGTTTTCCTGACAGGATATATTCCGTCTCATATGCCAGAGTACGCGTCTGACCGCTGCTCTCATCCGTCTGGCTGGCGGCATTGGAGAAGTTCATCAGGATATATTCATTGAACAGAAGCCGTTCTTCCAGTCCGTCCGTTCCCTGCCGCTGCGGGAGAGATCCATATCCGGTCCTCAGGCTGCGTCCCGACGTCTGTTCCTCCGGACGGATCCTGAGTCCGGACAGTGCCATGTCCTCCGGCATGACCAGGGAGATCACTCCTGTCTTTTCTATCTGTTCCAGGCAGGTAAACGGATCTCCTCCTGCTTCCTGCTCCAGCTGCCCGGCGTCTTCTCCCATGAACAGGCCGATCTCTGCAGCTGCAGCCTTCTCCTCCTGCTCCATCTCTTCCCCGCGGATGCTCTCATCCTCCCACTGCTGTGTAAGTCCGGTAAATTCCCGTATCAGCGAGATCCCGTATTTTGCTTCCATATATTCCAGCACCTGCTCCCGGAAGGCCTGTCCGCCGTTGTCTGTCAGGTACTGAATGCCTGTGATCTCATGACTGATCTCCGGACTCCCGTAATAATGCAGCCTGCCCGCCAGCGCATCTTCGCTGAACGATCCGCTTCCGTAACTCCCGTCCAGCGCAAATACGTGATAATCCCCGAACAATTCCGACTGATAACCTCCGAATACGGAAAAGACTGCCCGGTCAGCCGTCAGCCGGCTCATGCTTTTGGATGTCTGTATCACACACACTTCCAGGATGCCGAGTACAAATGATACAAGCAGCACGAACACGATACTGAGAAAGGCTGTGATCTCCGCCTTTTTCATCTCAGATCCCCGAACTTTCCGATATGATCTTGTCGAAAATGGTATTGATCAGGCTGATCAGCTGATTTTTGAATATCAGAAGCAGGGCGATCACGATCACCAGGATCAGCACGAGTTCGATCACGGTGATCCCCGACAGGCTTTTTCTGCATACTTCTTCTGTCCACCATGTTCTGGCCGCCCTGCATTTTTCTTTTATGTTCATTGTCAATTTCTTCATATCCTCTCTCCTTTTCTGCTAAATCTGTATGGAAAAGAACGCCGGCACTGTCACTGTGACCAGGACAATGATCAGCATCATAAACATCGGTATCATCAGCTTCGTCCCGGCCTCCTCTCCCAGTTTCTTCGCCAGCTTCTTCCTGTCCTCAAAAGCTTCCTGCGCCTCCCGCTCCAGAACGTCCGTAAGTCCTCTGGAGCCTTTCCGCAGATTCTGCGACAGCAGCATCCCGAACCGGCGGTACGCGGGTTCCCGGCAGCGGATCCCGAATTCTTCATAGCACTCCCCTTCCGGTACGCCTCCCCGGATCCGGTACATCGCCGCAGCCATCTCCCGGTAAGCTTTGCTTCCGGATCCGCCGGAGTCTCTTCTCCCGGCATCCTCTGCGATCAGGAACCATGCCTTCCGCACCGTCATCCCTGCGCGGATATAGAGATTGAATTTATTGACGATGCATGGATAATCGATCTGCAGCTGTCTGTTTTCCTGTTTCTCTTTTTCTTTTTTCTTCTGCCCGTCTGAAACAACAAGCATACACGCCGCTCCGATCCCCAGGATGAGAATGGCATACGCCCGGTTCTCTTCTCCTTTCGTCCACCGGAGATTTACTCCGTCCGCCTCATCCGGAAGCACCAGATACTGCCCGGTCTGATCCGCCTCATCCGCCTCCGCAGCTTCCTCCCGGATCTCCCGGAGCAGACGGTCTCTGTCATTTTCTTCTGGCGGTAGCACACGGACAGCGAATTCATAAGCCTGCTGCCGGCCCTCACAGGCAAGGATGGCGGTCAGCTGTACGGTAGTCCCGTCTTCTGTCAGATCTTCCGCGATGATATTTCCCTGCAGATCGATCACATCGTAACGGTCCATCTCCCAGGATACCTGGATATCCGTCCCCGGTATCTCGCGGATCAGGTCAAGGGGAGACTGCACTTCATCCGGTCCTTTATTCTCTCCCAGAACATATCCCTGGAGCGATTCCTCCGCCCCGGCAAATGCTTCCATAAGCTCCTCCTCTGTATATCCGCGCCCGGATATGAGGATCTCCACATCCTCTTCCACATCGCCGGCCTGCACGTGCAGTTCGCGGCTCCTGTCCTGCCCGGCCGCTCCCCGTTCCACTACGGTCTGCCCGTTTCTGTTCCTCTCCAGTTCCACATCTCTGTTATCCCAGAGATAAAGACTGACACAGCACACTGCCGACACCGCCGACACAACCGCGGCCTTTATCCAGACCGGATGTTTTTTTACAGATGCACAGAATATCTTCAGCCGTTCCATCTGTCGTCCCCTCCTTTCCTGTCTGTACCGGACTATACCTCGATCTGGATGATCTTCCTTCCCAGGCGGTATGCCGCCGCATAGAGAAGCAGGCAGATTGTCATCACGCAGATACCGGCCGTGTTTCCGTACAAAGTGCCGAGGAACTCGCCGAATGTCATTTTCATATACAGGATAATGGCAAACGGAACAGCGCACATGATATCGAATTCCAGCTTCTGCGAAGCGATCATGGTGCGGATCTCCTTTTCCGTATCGATCCTTTCACTGATCAGCCTCACAGAATTCCGGATGATGGCAATGCTGTCGCCGCCGCTCTTTTTGGCCGCTGCAAACACATGGACAAAATTTTCCACATCCTCCTGCTTCGTTCGTTCCGCGAACTGCTCCAGAACCGTTCCCGCGTTCATATTCATATCCAGCTGCCGCACCATATGTCCAAACTCTCTGCGTATCCTTTTCTCTTCACTGTACAGCGGTTCTATGTCCCGCCCGGCTCCGCGGATCGCATTCTCCACCGAGTACCCCGCCTTAAGTCCGGCTGCCACCGCCTGGATGCCGTCCCTGAACTGTCCCAGAAACTCCCGCTCCTTCTTCTCCTCCAGATCGGCGACACAGTCTGTCATGTAAAAAACTCCGGCCGGGATGAGGAAAAGCGCCGCCGCAAATGAATCGTAAAACACATAAGCCGCGAGAAGGACCAGTCCCAGTGATTTCGCTGCGGCGAGCATATATTCAGATTTCCTGATATCCTGCCTCCACAAGCTTGTCCCGGTTCCGGATCTCCCCAACCTTCACAAGATTTCCCTTAACCGTCTCATGCTCCATTCCCTCCTCTCTGAATTCATATAATGTCTCTGTCTTGATCCGCCCCTCCTCATACCCGGTGATCTCCTCGATCTTCAGCACCCGCCTGCTCTTGTCCCTGAGCCTTCCCAGATGGATGATGACATCCAGCGCCGAAGCGATCTGCCGCTGGATCGCGGCAAGCGGCAGATCGATCCCCATCATCATCATCGTTTCCAGACGGTGCAGCATATCCGCCGGATTATTCGCATGTCCGGTAGACATGGACCCGCTGTGTCCGTTCAGCATCGCCGATGAGATCATATCAACCGTCTCCTCCCCTCTTACCTCGCCGACAATGATCCGGTCCGGCCGCATCCTGAGCGCCGCGCGGATCAGATCGCGGATCGTCACCGCCCCCTCTCCTTCCAGATTGGCTCCCCTGGCCTCCAGCCGGACCAGATTCTCCACACCCTGGATCTGAAGTTCCGCGTTATCCTCAATGGTGATGATCCGCTCATCCTTCGGTATATAGTCGGACATTGCATTGAGGAAAGTCGTTTTCCCAGCGCCCGTCCCTCCGCTGACAAAGATATTGTATTTAGCCCCGACCAGCTTTCTTATAAATTCTGCTGCGTCCCTTGTCAGACTTCCCATCCGGACCAGCTGATCCATGGTGATCGCATCTGGCGGGAACTTCCGGATCGTCAGGATCGGTCCGTTGACCGCCACCGGTTTCAGCACCACATTGACGCGGGAGCCGTCCGCAAGCCTGGCGTCCGCGATCGGCGACGCTTCATTGACATAACGGTTCGCCTCGCCTGCGATCTGCTGGATCACATCGCCCAGCCGCTCTTCCGAGATGAACCGTCTGTCCGACCGGTACAGCCGCCCGCCTTTCTCGTAGAAAATATGCTCCGTACCATTCACCATGATCTCCGTCACTTCCTCATCTTCCAGAAGATCCTGCAGGATATCCAGTCTCCGGAAAGAATTGAACAGTTCCCTGCTGATGCGGATCTTATCGCTGAGCGGAATGAATTCATCCCTTGACGCTTCTTCCAGGACTTCGAGAATGATATCCTGCAGTTCTTCCTCTGCGGTATCCTTTGTCATATCCATCCGGCACAGGACTTTTCCGTAAAGTTCTTCTGTTGTCGCCATATCATCCGCCATCCTTTCCCGTATGCCGGGATTTCTTCTGCATCAGTTTCTTCACGGTATGGCGGAGTATATCTTCATGGCCTGCCTCCCGCAGATTGTCCTCGTACTGCTTGAGCTTAGCAAGAGATACCGGGTCGCTGATATACGGTGTATAGACTCTGCCGCACCGCTCAAGGATATCGTACAGTCCGTCTATGCTGTCGCCCAGATCAAGGATAACCGCCTCATAGATGCATTTCTCCGCCACCGTATCCAGAAGGGACAGCCATTCCTCTTTCCTGACATCGCGCAGGTCCATCACGTTTTTCATCGGCCTGATATAATCCAGCTGTCCGAGCTGCCCTGTCATTGAACTGATCTTCAGTCCGCAGTCCGTCCGTTCCTGCCGCAGATAATAGAGCAGATCTCCCAGATCCTCCCCTTCCTCTCCCGGGAAATACAGGGATCTTCCGGAATATCCTTCCAGACTGAGATACAGGACCGGTACTTCTTCCGCAAGTTTTCTGCCCAGCCGTAGCGCAAATCTGGTCTTCCCGATCCTGTGTACCGGCGAGTAGACCCCGATCAGCCCTCTGGCATCTGTCTTTACAGCCGCTGCCGGCTTCACCGGACGCTCCGGATCCGGAAGACTGTACAGGACCGGAGCGAATTCCCGGATGATCCTTTCCGCCGGCTGATAACGAAAGACGGGAATAACGTCCGAATTTCCGCTTTCTCTCACACATGGCAGTTCCGTCAGGACAAATCTTCTCTGTGCACGGGCGCGCTCCGCCTGCGCTCTGTATCCCTCGCTGACCAGAAGGACGCCGGCTCCCGCCTGCTCTGTAAATTCCATCATCCGGTCAACATCTGTGAAAAGATGAAACTGATACTGTCCTGCAAATCGTTCTGTCAGTATACGGAAAAGACATTCCGCGTACTCTCTCTGCACATCGCAGATCACGAAATTATCCGGTACGATCTTTAATTTTTCTTCTGACATAATCTGAATTTTGCTGCGATCTTCTGCAGCACGAATAAAGACAATGATCTCCGGCCCCGCCCGGACCGGCATTATGACGCACACGGTTTTCCCTCAAAAACCTGTGCTTCCGCAGGTGACTTCCTGCGGTGTAAGACGCATTATAAACGGCGGAAATCATTTTGTCCATACCCAAAATAAATTCCGCCGTTTTTTGTAAAAATCTCACAAAATCTGATAGCATACAATCCCGTAAAGGAGTCCCACCCCAGGAACGCCAAGGGTTCCGGATGTCAAAAAAGAAACCGCATTCAGACCCACATTAATTGAAGAATCTGCCGGGATCACATAGCTGTTAATGACAAAGATCAGTGCCATCCCAAGAGCCGCACGGATGATAAAACGGATCACAGCTCCGCCGATCTTCTTTGCCATATCTGTTTTCCCTCCCGTAATCCCGTTACTGATATATCTTACTCCGGAAATACAGGTTTTATGACTTATCCGTATATTTTACCGAACAACCATTCCTCCGATGCTTTCAACGCTTCATGTCCCGCATAATTCCATTCACGAAGTCCGGTTTCCACATTCTCTCCCCGGACATTTTCAAAATAAAAGGTCAGCGTTAATCTCGTATCGTCATCCAGTTTCTCCGGATCGATCAGCCGGGAGATCTGCGGCGCTGCATCCTGAGAGAGCATTTCCATCAGGTAATAGACATCGATGTCATTCTGGTCTTCCGCACTGCGGATATTATAGGCCGCGATCCATGCATCCACATGGCTGAGCGAAAACAGAATATACCCTGCTGCCACGACCGCCGTGATATACCGGAACAGGCCGAACTTTCTCCGGAATATGCTGTAAATGACCCCGAAAAAGATAAGCAGCAGCACAACCAGGAACCATAAAACAAGAACCCTTAGGAAGCTTAAGTCATATTCCCGTACATAGAGGATCATCCGGTAGGCGGCGGACAGGATCATGATGCAGGTGCACACAGAGATGACGGTGAGCAGGATCCTGAGAACGCGCTTATCTTCAAATATCCACATACAGGCAAGCACAGTCCCGAAATTGATCAGACTGACCAGAAGAAGCTGCCAGAATCCCTGATGTGCATACTGTGAATAAGTCACGCCGTCCGGCAGTCCCTGATCCAGCCTCAGAAAGAGAAAGAGGATCTGGATCCCCGCATAGATCAGATAAACCGCCGCCATGATCCCGGTAAACGTGATCCCTGCGGCCGGACTTACCTTACCTGTCTGTACCTCCTCCCTTCCGCCGAGATTCATTTTGAACAGTCCTGCAAAAAAAGCATACAGCGAAAACATGCCCAAAGCGAACGTCAGACATATGCCGATCATATTTCCGATATTGATCTTCCTCAGCAGATCCAGTGGACTGAGGAACCGGAAAATACTGCTGAAAAATTCATAAAAGATCCGGTCAGAAGACATCAGCAGCGGCAGGACCATCACCAGAAGGACGACCGCCGCCAGGACTCCGCACACCACCGGCCCGGCATTCCTTTTTTTATTCTTTGTCTTTTTCTTCACACTGTAAAACGGTTCGCCCAGAGATCCGATCCATGTTCCGGTCATAATAAAAAACTTTTTCACATAGTCGGCAAATCCCCATTCGTTATCCCGGTAAAACTGATGCGCCATCAACATCATGAACAGCAGAACAATCCCCACGCTGTTGAAAAAGTGGAAAAAACCTCTGTCCGTCAGAACCGTTGATATCCCAAGCAGCATAATGCCTGCAAAATAAGGGATGCTCCCTTTCTGAACGGGGATTTCATTTTTCTTCAGAAAGAGGACTGCGAACAAAAGCAGAACCGCTGTGATCAGCGGAAATGTGATCCCTGACAGATTGCGGTACAGGCAGACCACGAACAAAAATCCGAATACTGCGGACATTTCCACATACCATCTGCGGTTTTCCCTCATTCTGCGAATAAAAATGCTATCCATTGTCATCCTCCTTTACATATTCGAGAATATCCCCGGGCTGGCAGTCCAGCGCTCTGCATATCGCATCCAGCGTCGTGAACCTCACTGCTTTCGCCTTGTTATTCTTCAGAATAGACAGATTCGCCATTGTGATATCCACTTTATTTGCCAGCTCCGTCACGCTCATTTTTCTCTTCGCCATCATAACATCCAGATTAACTACGATCGCCATCGCATTTCCCTCCTGTTCCCTATATCGTCAGGTCATTTTCTTCTTTATAACGGATCGCCTCGGCAAACACCAGGCTGAGTACATGACTGAACAATCCTGCGATAAAGAAGGTAAGGATAATGACAAATGTTGCCGGTGTAGGAACCGCAAATACTTTCACGATAAACGCCGCCGCGATGATAAATGCCGCTTTCCCCATCAGCCGAAGGCTTTTTGTATTATTGTCCACAAAACAATCCTGACTGATAACTGTACGGACCATCCGCCTGAGCTGAAATACGATCGCCAGTCCGCAGATGCCGGATATCAGAAAAACTGCAAGCATCAGGATATAATGCTCTTCAAAATCCCGCGAATAATACTGCCCTGCCAGCTTTAGCGTAACAGGAAGCGATGCCTCCACAAGAATACCACTGAAAAACATTACATCCAGCAGATACTTCGTAAATATAACAATTCCCTTTTTGTTCATCTGATCTCTCCTCACTTCCGGAATCATCTTTCTTTTATTTCAGTTTCTGCCCGTATTATATGTTTATTTACATCTTTTGTCAATAATTATTTATTGTTATTCAATAAATATTATATGAATATCGAGAAGGTCACGATAAAAAGACCCGGCACAGAAACTTTTTTATTCCGTGCCGGGTCTTCTGCATATAATCCAGATCAATCTGCAATATTATACTTCATTTTTACAAATCATCTCCGCAATCTCACGATCTGTCTTATCACTGTGATTTTTAATTGCTGTAATTATCTTTTCGGCTTCATCAGCATCAACGTTAATATCTTTTACAATACTTCCTATATCCTCATTCTTCTGGATCGCTCTTCTTATAAATGATATAAGCACTTTTATCTCCCCGATTTTCTCTCCTTTTTTCTCCCCTTCTTCCCTTATCAGTCTGTCCCGCTCTTCCATCTTCATATAACTCACTCCCATCT
>DWVL01000064.1 GCA_019120275.1 Candidatus Mediterraneibacter excrementavium
AGCGCAGTGCTTTACCAGTCAGTTCGATAAACAGGAATTTATCTCTTATTCCCCATGCAGAATACTGCCACTACTCCCGGACCGGTATGGCTTCCGATCACAGTTCCGATATTGTTAATGAGGATATTCTCGATCCCCATTTTTTCACGGACGAGTTTTGCCACATACTCTGCATCTTCAAGGCAGTCGCCATGGGTGATCATGATGATATCATTATCCCAACCTTTCGACTGTTCTACAGCCATATCTACGATCTTGTTCAGGGATTTCTTCCGTCCGCGTTCCTTTCCGATCACCTGAAGTTTTCCGTTATCATCCATATGTATGATCGGTTTGATCTGGACCAGCGTTCCGAGCACGGCTGTTGTCTTGGAAACACGTCCTCCTCTGTGCAGATGATTCAGATCATCTACCGTTACATTGTGACAGATATGAAGTTTATTATCCTCCACCCACTGAGCCAGTTCATCAATGTTCATGCCTTCCGCTTTTTTCTTCAGTGCGTAGTGAAGCAGGAGCGCCTCGCCGAGGCAGGCGCAGAGTGTATCGATCACGATCACTTTGGCATCCGGGTATTTTTCTTCAAGCATCTGCCCGGCAATTTTCATACTGTTTAATGTTCCGCTCAATCCGGATGAAAATCCGAGATGAAGGACGTCTTTTCCCTCTTTTACATAAGGCTCCAGAAGAGCCACCGCCTCTTCCGGGTTTACCTGGGACGTAGTAGACATTTTCCCCTCTCGCAGTTTTGCGAAGAATTCTTTTGCTGAAAGGCCCTCCATATCTGTATATGTCTCCCCATCGATCGTATATTTCAACGGCACAACCGGAACATGTCTTTCCTCCAGCCATTCCTTCGTTACATCTACAGTACTGTTTACAGTGATCACATAATCTCTCATTGTGGTATTCCTCCATGATTTATTGGCCGTTCCGTCAGGGAAATGACTGGCCGGCCATCCATTTAATAACTATACCACTTTTCCTCCTGTTTATCAAAATATTTTAACATTTTTACAAAAATGTAAAGTTTTCAGACCGGGAGTCCCGGCCTGCCGTCAGTTCAGTTTTACGTTCAGGTAATTCCGTCCGGACAATGTTTTATTAAAAATAAGAAAACATAATACCAAAATACAGCCTGCGATAAAGCCGTACAGACCGAATAATGCGGTCAGGGCAAGAAGCATCAGACGCATAAATTTCAGGGCGTAACCCAGTTCAAAATTCGGCTGGGTATAATTTGCCACGGCAACAAAAGCCATGTAAAGCATGACTTCCGAATTGAACCAGCCGGATTGTACCGAGAATTCCCCCATTACGATACCGGCGATCACACTGAGCGGCGTACTGAGCATGGTTGGTGTATTCATTGCAGCCAGCCGCAGTCCGTCGATAGATATCTCCAGCAGCAGGAACTGAAAGATCAGAGGTATATTGATCGTATCCTGCACTGCCACGAACTCCAGTGATTCCGGCAGCCACTCCGGATTCTGCATAAAAAGCAGATACAGCGGCGTAAAAAACACGGTGGCAACTGTTATGATCGTCCGGGTAACTTTCAGATATATCCCGGTCAGAGTCGGAAAATAGTAATCGTTTGCTTCCTCGATCATGTCCAGGATAGAAGTCGGAAGGATCATGGCTGACGGAGCGTTATCGACAAGAATGACAACCTTTCCCTCCAGAAGGCAGGCCGCTGCCGTATCCGGGCGCTCTGTGTACTTAAATTTGGGGAAAGGATTGAACCACTTGCGCTTGAAGAGTGCTTCCGCAAGGCTCTGCTGATTCATGCGCAGATCATCGAGCTGCAGCGCATTGATCCGCTGTTTCAGATTGTCCAGCAGTTCCCTGTCCACGCGGTCGCTCATATAGCAGACCGCAATGTCCGTACGCGATGACTGGCCTGCTTCCGTCATTTCCATGATCAGATGCGGATCCCTGATCCTTCTGCGGATCAGAGCCGTATTAAAAACGATCGTCTCTACGAATCCGTCTCTGGAGCCGCGAAGAGATTTGTCCTTTTCCGGTTCATCGACACTGCGGGCCGGATAAGTCCTGCAGTCGATGATGATGCATTCTTCATATCCGTCTATAAAAAGAGCCGCTGCACCTGAAAGGACATTCCGGAGAACCTGGTCAAAGTCCACAGCCAGATCAACCTCTACATAAGGCACATGTTCCTGAATAAAGCATTCTCCATCCACGGACATATTCTGTTCCGTAACAGAAAGGAAAGAATCCATGATCTTCAGCATCGCCTCATCTTTTACGAATCCGTCGATGTAATAGAACACGGACGCTTTCCCGCCGATCATCAGATCCCTCCGGATAATATCAAAGCTTTTTGCCACCGGAAGGACTGTATTCATATATCTGATATTTTCCTCAAATGAGGCGCTGACTTTTCTTTTATTCTTCTCAACCATAGACCTCTATCTCCTTCTGACAGCCGCAGGATGCTCCTGCAGCCGTTCTCTTTCTGAACACGCTGCCGCACGGCGGCTTTGTCTATGGTTATGTTGCCCGCATATAATCAAATTATGCGGAATAATCCCAGTCAAGATAACCGGCTCTGATCATTTTTTCGATCACCTGAGCCTGACGCTCTCTGGCAAGCTTCGGACTTGCAACAGGATTATAATTGCTTGGTGCGTTCGGAATTCCGGCCAGAAGCGTACATTCATCAAAATTCATTTCTGACGGTGACTTCCCGAAATATCCCATTGCGGCATCGCCCACACAGTAATATCCGTTTCCGTAAAATATAGAATTTACATAAAGTTCAAAAATTTCATCTTTATCCAGCACAGACTCAATCTTAAATGCCATGAACATCTCCGCAACCTTGCGCACGATCTTCTTATCCTGTGTAAAGTACTGGTTTTTCGCCAGCTGCTGGGTGATCGTACTTCCTCCCTCCACATAGGACCCGGCGCGGATATCGTTGACCAGGGCTCTGGCAGTGGCGATCGGATCCAGGCCGGGATGGGAATAGAACCGCTTATCCTCCACTGCCAGCACCGCGTCAATATAAGTCTGCGGCAGTTCTTCGATGGTTGTATAATTGTCGATCGACTCAATATCCGCCGCCATCTCTTCCACACTTTTCCTGTCCAGCGCATCCCGGTAGTCCGCATATCCCTTTACACAGAGAATCCCGGTCAGGACAAGGATGGCCAGGATAAGAAAAGAACACAGACGTTTTATCCATTTCATCGTATATGATTCTCCTTTCATATAACGAGTATAACGGATAAATCTGTGTTCTTCCCTTATATCTTCTTACGTTTTTCTTAATTTACGTGACAATCCTGTAAGACGGAGCCCGGTACGCTCTATTTCGTCGTACTGCCAAATCCTCCGTTCCTTACTTCCGTAGCGTCATCATCCAGCGTGATCCCGTATTCCACAAATATTCCCTGCATGAAACCTTCTCCGGCTTTGATCTCTACCGTTTTATCTTCATTGCTGTCATTGGTAATCTTGGAGAAAATATGTCCTTCGTTATCCGAATAATAATAATCGCTGTCGATGATCCCGACTGTGTTGTTAAGCTGCAGTCTGTACTTAAAACCAAGGCCGCTGCGGGGATAACATTTCAGCACCCATTCCGGTTCCATCCATACCCGGATGCCCGTCGGGATCTTAATGGTTTCTCCCGGTTTCAGCATGATATCCGCCGGCGCAAAAAAGTCATACCCGGCGCTTCCAGCTGTCGCACGGCGCGGAAGCCGGATATTTTCATAGATGTCATACACTTCTTTCTCATCAGAAATGCCCAGCGTGTCTCCCCACCCTGCAAGGAACTGTTCAAAACTTACTTTTTCATACTTTGCAATTCTCTTCATGATCTGTCCTCCTTAAAGATCCCTGACTCATCGAGAACATGAACGATCTCTTCGATCGTCGGCACATCCACAACCAGGGCCATCCTCACATAGCCTTCTCCGTTGGAACCGAATGCGCTTCCGGGTGTCACGATCACACCGGTCTTCTCCATCAGTTTCATACAGAAATCAGCCGATGACTCATAACCTTCCGGAATCCTGGCCCACACAAACATCGTGCCCCGGCTGTCCGGTACATTCCACCCGATCCTTCTCAGTCCGCCGCAGAGCGCGCGGTTTCTTCTGCCGTATTCGTGGCGCTGTTCCTCAATAAAATCGTCCGGACCGGTCAATGCTGCGATAGCTGCATACTGCACCGGATAAAAAATGCCGTAGTCGATCTGGGACCGCAGCAGCCGGAACTTACTGATGATGTCCTTATTCCCGACTACAAACGAGATCCTCGCTCCGGTCAGATTATAGGACTTGGACAGAGAATAAAACTCCACGCCAACATCCTTTGCTCCGTCATAAGACAGGAAGGAACGTCCCGGCTTTTCCCCGTATGTAATGTCTGAATAGGCATTGTCGTGCAGGATCACGATATCATGCTCTTTTGCAAATGCGATCAGCTTCTCATAGAATTCATCCGGCGCGCACACACAGACCGGATTGAGCGGATAAGAAACGATCATATATTTCGTTTTCTTCAGTGTTTCCTCCGGAATGCTGTCCAGGTCCGGCACATATCCGTTCTTCTCCTCGATCGTATAATAGCGGACGTCTGCTTTCGCCATGATGCCGCTCATCTCGAACATCGGGTAACCCGGATTCGGGACCAGGATCACATCCCCCGGATCACAGAAAATAAGACCGATATGGGCCATCGCCTCCTGGGATCCGTATACAGACATCACCTCGTCCGTGGTGATATCCACGCCGAAACGCTTTTTGTAGCGGTACTGCACCGCCTCCAGAAGCTCCGGCAGGTCTGCAAGCGAATATTTATAATTCTCCGGGTCTGCACAGGCATCCTGCATAGCCTTCATCACATGCGGAGCCGGCTGGAAATCCGGCGTTCCAACGGACAGATTATATACCTTCCGCCCTGCCCGGACCAGTTCTTCTTTCTTATCATTGAGAGCACCGAAGATGCCCTGCTTAAAATCATTGATCATACCTGAAAAATGACGGTTGTCCATTTTTGCAATTCCTCCTTTTACAGTCAGCTTTAGTATTATACCACATCTTTTTGCAAAAATGGACAACAATCCTTTTTATCATATTCAATTTTGACGACAGGAAACAGATCTTTCCTTAAAAGCGGATCAGCCTGAGCTGATCCGCTTTGATCACTGATGCGGCGGGTTATTCGTCGTCTCCGACGCAGTTCATATCTGTAAGGCCGCATGTCTTTTCATCTTCCTCGTCCTCACAGTTCATATTTGTGAGACCGCAGGTGGTATCCTCTTCTTCTCCTACACAGTTCATGTCATTGAGACCACAAGTGGTATCTTCCTCTTCTGTGATACCGTTCATATTCGTCAGCCCGAGATCTTTTTTCATTCTGCTACACCTCCTCTACATTTTTGGTTGCAACAATATCGACTCCCGTCCCCGCCGCATCAGGTACGATCACATCACCTATATGCACCGGGGCTTTTACCGTAACGCCTTTGAGGGCTCTGACGCAGTCGAATACTTTGTCCTTCGGCACATCTTCTTTTGTTTTGACCGAGACCATATCAGCCGCCCCTCCGGTTACTTTTACGGTAGATGTAACGATCCTGGTCGGATGCGTCACTTCTTTTCTGGCATAGACGTCGCCTCTTTTACAGGTGTTCCCTGTTACGCTTATTACTTCAGCCCCCTCCATTTCCACAGTAATGGGACATCCCATCGGGCAGCTGATGCAGGTCAGTTTTCTGATTTCCATTTTCTACGCCTCCTCGATCTTTACTGTGATCGTCTTCAGATCAGGATATTCTGCAAGCTGTTCTTTCGTCAGCCTGATCTCTTCCATTTCACCGGGTGCTACGATCTGACGTTTTTTGTGGATCACACGCTCGTCGTCAAAGTATGCGCTCACATAACAGTTCTTGTATACGCCGCCCACGCGGAAACGCACTGTCAGGATGTCATCCATCCGCGCTGTGTTGACTGTTGCCGGAACTGTATAACGGACTCCGTCTGTCGGATCAAGCGTGATCTCCCGTCCGCCCTCTTCCGTTCTTGTGCCTTTTACATACGCTGCCGCATTCTTTCCGGCGGCTGCTGCTTCTTCAGATACAAAATCCACAAGATCATGCACATGCAGTACATTGCCGCAGGCGAATACGCCTTCGATGTTCGTTTCAAGGCTTTCATTTACTACCGGGCCGGATGTGACCGGACTCATTTCCACGCCCATGTCCCCTGACAGTTCATTCTCCGGTATCAATCCTACAGAAAGAAGCAGGGTGTCGCAAGAGTAAAATTCTTCCGTCCCGGGGATCGGTCTGCCTTTTTCGTCAACTTCCGCCAGGGTTACGCCTTCAACCCGTTTCTTGCCTTTAATATCGACAACCGTGTGGCTGAGCTTCAGCGGGATGCCGTAATCATCAAGACACTGCACGATGTTCCGCTTCAGTCCGCCGGAATAAGGCATCAGTTCTGCCACGACTTTAACTTTAGCGCCTTCGAATGTCATACGTCTCGCCATGATCAGACCGATGTCTCCGGAACCGAGGATCACAACTTCCCGGCCGGGCATCAGCCCTTCCATATTGACCAGACGCTGGGCTGTACCCGCCGAATAGATGCCTGCCGGCCTGTAGCCGGGGATATTCAGCGCGCCTCTTGAGCGTTCCCTGCATCCCATTGCAAGGATGACCGCCTTCGCCTGGATCTCAAACATTCCTTCCTCGCGGTTCATTGCCGTAACAACTTTCTGCGGGCTGATATCCATGACCATGGTGTGCAGACAGTATTCGATCTTAAGGTCTTCTACCTGTGTTATAAATCTCTGGGCGTATTCGGGACCTGTAAGTTCCTCTTTAAATGTATGAAGTCCGAACCCGTTGTGGATGCACTGATTCAGGATTCCGCCAAGTTCTTTATCCCGCTCAAGGATCAGGATGCTGTCGATCCCGCTTTCCTTCGCAGATACAGCAGCGGCAAGCCCCGCCGGACCTCCTCCGATAATGACAATATCATAACTTTTCATGTCCGAAGCCTTCCTTTCTATAAAGTATCCTTATTTGTGCCTACAACCAGTCTGGAATCTCCGCCTGATTTTGTAATGTCCGACATGCTGACTCCACATTCGCGAGCAAGGATCTCCATCGTCCTCGGTGAACAGAATCCTGCCTGGCAGCGTCCCATGCCGGCGCGTGTCCTTCTCTTTACGCCGTCGAGGGATCTCGCGCCAAGAGGTCTTCTGATCGCGTCTATGATCTCTCCTTCTGTGATCATCTCGCACCGGCAGATGATATTGCCGTATGCCGGGTTCTTTTTGATCAGTTCAGCACGTTCTTCTTTTGATAAAGTATTCGGATCCAGGATGCCTTTTCTGGTAGAAATGAAATCTTCCTTCTTCTCAAGGTTCATTTTCTCTGCCAGTATATCCGCCACCATTTCTCCGATCGCCGGACAGCTTGTCAGACCCGGGGACTCGATCCCTGCACAGTCTACGAAGCCTTTTGCGTCTTCCAGTTCGCCGATCAGGAATTCATGTCCGTCCTCGTGGGCCCTAAGCCCGGCGAAGGAAGTGATGACCTGCCTCATGGGCAGATTTTTAACCGTCAGTCCAGCTTTGCTGATCACCTGATCCAGGCCGTCTCTCGTGGTGTTTGTCCCTTCTTTGTCATCAACATCTATGGCGGTCGGACCGACCAGGAGATTGCCGTGGATCGTAGGTGTCACAAGGACGCCCTTTCCGAATTTGGTGGGCAGCGCAAATATAGTCCTGGAGACATGTTTTCCGGTCTTTTTATCCAGCAGGCAGTAATCGCCTCTGCGCGGGGTGATATGGATCTTCTTTTCACTCACCATATTGTGGAATTTGTCCGCATAGACGCCGGCTGCGTTGACCACATATTTTGTCTCATAGACGCCGTTGTTTGTATCCAGCGCCCAGCCCCCGTCGATCTTTCTGATATTCTGCACTTCCGTATTGAATCTGAACTCCACACCGTTCTCGCAGGCATTTTCCGCCATTGCGATGTTGAGCCCGAACGGGCATACAATGCCGGCTGTCGGCGCATACAGTGCTGCATATACGTTGTCTGAGATATTCGGTTCCATCTCGAGAATCTGCTCCCGGTTCAGGATCTGAAGTTCTTTTACCCCGTTGGCCACGCCTCTGTCATAAAGCGCCTGCAGTCCGGGCATATCTTCTTCGTTCAGACATACAACAAGGGAACCGATACGTTTGAACGGAAAATCCAGGTCTTTCGACAGCTGTTCCATCATTTCATTTCCACGCACGTTAAGTTTTGCCATCAGAGATCCGTTGGCAGCATCGTATCCGGCATGCACGATCGCGCTGTTGGCTTTGGATGTCCCACAGCACACGTCCTCTTCTTTTTCCAGTACACAGGCATTGACTTTGTACCGTGACAGTTCACGGGCGGATGCGGATCCGGCAACCCCTGCGCCTATAATAATTACATCATACATGACTGTATTTCTCCCTTCCTGTACTTTCTAAAATGAGCCCGGCAAATATACGCCCCGTCCGGTGCGTTCTCAATTGCCAGGCTCTGTTCTCACGCAATTTTAATCTTTAATTGTCGTACAGCCTACCAGGGAATCGCACCGTAAAGTAATACTGCAACGATCGCACCAAGGATCGGTCCTACAAGAGTAACGATCGCATATCCCCAGTTTGAACTGCCTTTATCCTTGATCGGAAGGACAGCATGTGCAAGACGGGGGCCGATATCACGGGCAGGATTGATCGCGTATCCGGTCAGGCCGCCGAGGGACATGCCGACTGAAACGATGATCCCGAATACAAGGAATTTATCGAGTCCGCCTGCGATGCCGGGAACATTTGCAATACCTTTGATCGCAAAAACAAGTACGAATGTACCTACTGCTTCACTCAGGATATTGAGCGGCATATTCGGAACAGAAGGGCTTGTGGAGAACACGCCGAGCTTTGTAGCCGGATTGTCTGTCGCGTCAAACTGACCCTTGAATAATATGTAAACAAGGACTGCGCCTACGAAAGCGCCTGCGAACTGTGCGATAAGATATCCGGGAACAAGCGCCCAGTCAAAACTGCCGTCGATGGCAAGCGCAAGTGTAAGCGCCGGGTTAAAGGACGCTCCGGATGCCGCGCCGAAGATAAATGCAGGAACCATTACCGCAAGGCCCCATGCGAATGTGATCTGGATCGATCCCGCGCCTTTCATTCCGGATTTATTCAGTGTTACGTTGGCAACAACGCCGTCGCCCAGAAGAATGAGCATCATTGTTCCTAAAAACTCTGCTATATATGGTAACATACTTTATTACCTCCTTTTTATTTACGTGTCTTCAAGATGTGGTTAATCCTCTTTTGCCCAGCCGTATGCGTATTTCACAGCCTTCTTCCAGCCTTTGACTTTTGCTTCTCTGTCTTCATCTGAGAGCGCCGGTTCAAATGTACGGTCGATCGCCCAGTTCTTGATAACATCTTCTTTGCCTGACCAGTATCCTACTGCAAGGCCTGCAAGATATGCCGCGCCCATTGCCGTTGTCTCTACACACTGCGGACGGTTGACCGGAGCATTGATGATGTCGGCCTGGGTCTGCATCAGGAAATCATTTGCACTCGCGCCGCCGTCTACTTTGAGCGCTGCGAGGTCGATGCCTGAATCAGCCTTCATCGCTTCCAGTACATCGTTTACCTGATAAGCAAGCGATTCAAGTGTAGCGCGGATAATGTGATACTTATTTACGCCGCGGGTGATGCCCACGATCGTTCCTCTTGCGTACTGATCCCAGTACGGAGCGCCGAGTCCGGTGAATGCCGGAACCACATAACATCCGTTCGTATCTTTGACTTTTTTCGCCATATATTCTGAATCAGGAGCGGAGTCGATCAGCCTCATCTCGTCGCGCAGCCACTGGATAGCCGCACCGGCTACGAAAATCGATCCTTCGAGCGCGTACTCTACTTTTCCGTCCAGACCCCATGCGATGGTCGTTACAAGGCCGTTCTTGGAGAATACCGGTTTCTCGCCTGTATTCATAAGCAGGAAGCATCCGGTTCCGTATGTATTCTTTGCTTCACCCGGTGTGAAACATGTCTGTCCGAACAGAGCGGACTGCTGGTCTCCTGCCGCGCCGGCGATCGGGATCGGGCCGCCAAGGAAAGACGGATCCGCTTCGCCGTAAATGCAGCTTGAAGGTTTGGGTTCCGGAAGCATGCTCTTCGGGATGTTGAGTTCCGCAAGGATCTCATCGTCCCACTGGAGTGTGTTGATATTAAACAGCATGGTTCTTGAAGCGTTGGAATAATCTGTTACATGGACTGCGCCCTTTGTAAGTTTCCAGATCAGCCATGTCTCAACTGTTCCGAACAGAAGGTCCCCGTTTTCCGCCTTTTCTCTTGCACCGGGAACATTGTCCAGGATCCATTTGATCTTTGTTCCTGAGAAATATGCATCGATCACAAGACCTGTTTTCTCTCTGAATTTTTCCGTCAGACCTTTCTCCTTCAGAGAATCACAGTACTCGGATGTTCTGCGGCACTGCCATACGATTGCGTGATAAACCGGCTCTCCGGTATTCTTGTCCCAGACGATCGCCGTCTCTCTCTGATTGGTGATGCCGATCGCTGCGATGTCGTCTGCCGTAGCGCCGATCTTGTTCATCGCTTCCACTGCGACGCCGAGCTGACATGCCCAGATCTCATCTGCATCATGCTCTACCCAGCCCGGTTTCGGGAAATACTGGGTAAACTCTCTCTGGGATACACTGCACATCTCTCCCTTTTCGTTGAACAGGATGCACCTGTTGCTGGTTGTGCCTGCATCCAGCGCCATTACGTACTTTGCCATAGTTGTCTCCTCCTTTTCTTTTCGGCTTGTTGCGGAGCGGAACCGGTCCGCTCTTCTGACACCTTTTTGTGCTCGGGCAACAAAAAAAGAGCAAAACAATGAACAACATTTCTGTTGTAATCTATTTTGCTCTCCTGTCTCGCACCCGCTCTTTAACTGTTCTCAATATATCATATTGCACAAACAATTTCAAGCTGATTTTATATAATAATTATAAATTTTACATTTTCTGTTTATATTTTTCTGATTATTTGTACATAGTGATTGTTATTTACCGCTTCTTTACTTTTTCTTTACATGCATTTTTACCAGTTCGGCCATCTCGTCAATTGTTTTAACGCCGCTGATCTTCTCGTCTTCATCGATGATGGTCAGAGGAACACGTTCGATCTTATATTTCTCTACAAGCTGCGGGAACAGATTCGCATCGATCATGGCTGCTTCGATCCCATCATTGAGCGCGGCAAGCCTCTGGCAGGCGCTGACCATTTTCGGGCAGTGATGGCATGCCAGAGAAACACATACTCTGATTTTTACATCCCCTTCGATTTTCTCGATTTTTTTCTTCGTCCAGTATCCGATCTGCTGACCCGGTCCGGCCAGATTATAAAGCGCCAGGACGAAAGAGTTGATCTCCTGCCCGCCGGGCACTCCGTGGAAAGAGATGCCGGAATAACGCCCGTCCTTATATAATCCGGCTGCCGGGAGCAGCGCACGGTCAAGCTCCTCCGCCCCTTCTTCATCCGTCCCGTACAGTTCCAGCGAGATATATCCGCTCAGGGAGGCGATAACCGAAAGAAACCCGGCCATCTCCCGGCCTTTTTCTGATTCCGCATCCACGACAGCCTTCACCGTGACAGGCCCGGTCAGTTTTTCGAGAACGTCTTTCAATCCTTTTTTCAGATCCTCATCGATCAGATCACTGTGCATATTGATTTTTTCAGTCATATCCAGACCACCTTTCCGTTGTTTTCTGATATTATTATAAAATATAAATAATAATAAATGCAATTTAAAAAAATCTGAATTGCCTTTCAGAAAAATCTGGTGTACTATGAGGACAGGATAACACATCTTTTACCATGAAGGAGGAATGTGACTATGAAAAAACTAATCAATGCGATCGATCAGGTTGAAAACCAGATGGTCACCGGTATGGCAAAAGCATATCCGCAGTATCTGAGAAAACTTGACTGCGGCAATGTAGTGGTCCGCGCAGATAAAAAAGAAGGAAAAGTCGCACTGATCAGCGGCGGAGGAAGCGGACATGAACCGGCACACGGAGGATATGTCGGGACCGGAATGCTGGATGCAGCCGTGGCGGGCGCTGTGTTCACCTCGCCCACTCCTGATCAGATCTACGAAGGCATTAAAGCGATCGCCACCGACAAAGGCGTCCTCATGGTCATCAAAAACTATACGGGTGACGTCATGAACTTTGAGATGGCGCGGGAAATGGCTGAGATGGAAGGCATCAAAGTGGATCAGGTGGTTGTAAATGACGATGTGGCTGTGGACAACAGTCTTTACACTGTCGGGCGCCGCGGCGTGGCCGGCACAGTATTTGTACACAAGATCGCCGGAGCCCTGGCTGAAACAGGCGCGGATCTTGAGGATGTCAAACAGATCGCTGAAGATGTTATCACAAATGTACGCACCATGGGAATGGCGATCCGTCCCTGCACGGTACCCGCTGCCGGTGTTCCCGGTTTTGAGCTGGGCGATGATGAGATGGAGGTCGGCATCGGCATCCACGGCGAACCGGGGACGCACCGCGAGACACTGAAGTCTGCGGATGAGATCGTAGATATGCTGCTCGACAAGATCCTTGCGGACATCGATTACAGCGGCAGCGAGGTTGCCGTAATGATCAACGGATCCGGCGCTACGCCTCTGATGGAACTTTTTATCCTGAACAACCGTGTCGCTGATGTACTTGCAGAAAAAGGGATCAAAGTCTACCGGACATTTGTCGGTGAATATATGACTTCCCTCGAAATGGAAGGCTTTTCAATCTCTCTGCTCAGACTGAACGACCGCATGAAAGAACTGCTGGATGCGCATGCCGACACACCGGCATTTAAAGCATAAGAAAGGAGCAGATCAGCATGAAAGCCCAGGAAGTTACAGATATTATCCGTGCGATCGGCAAAAAGATCGAAGAAGAAAAAGATTTTCTGACAGAACTTGACAATGTTATCGGAGACGGCGACCACGGCATCAATATGGCCAGAGGATTCCAGACTGTACTGACAAAACTGGATTCCCTTGCCACAGATGATATCGGGAACATCCTTAAAACAACAGGAATGGCTCTTGTATCAACCGTCGGCGGGGCATCCGGTCCGCTGTACGGAACCGCATTTATGAAAGCAGGCGCCCTGATGGCAGGAAAGACCGACATGTCTGTAGATGATTTCCTCGCCTGTCTGGATGCAGCGGTCGAGGGCGTGAAGATGCGCGGCAGATCCACACAGGGAGAAAAAACCATGCTGGACGCCATGATCCCAGCTCTTGAAGCCATGCGCCAGGCGAAGGAGGAAGGTCTTAAGACAGCGGAAATCCTTCTCAAAGGCACGCAGGCAGCCGAAGCCGGTGTGGAATACACGAAAACGATCATCGCCACAAAAGGCCGTGCAAGCTATCTCGGCGAAAGAAGCATCGGGCATCAGGATCCGGGCGCCACTTCATTCACCGATATGCTGGATACGGTCCGCCTGTGCGTATCCCGTTGACAGACTTCACAGTATTGATATTCAGGAGGGAATCCTATGGTCGGAATTGTTATAGTCTCTCACAGCGCACAGCTTGCAGCCGGTGTCGTGGATCTTGTAAAACTGATCGCAGCCGACTGTCCGATCGCAGCCGCGGGAGGACTTGAAGACGGAAGTTTCGGTACAAGTTATGAACGCATCCTCAACGCAATAGAAACCGTACACGGAGAAGACGGCGTGCTGATCCTAATGGACATGGGAAGCGCGGTCATGACAACCGAAATGGTACTCGAAGATCTTTCTTATGATGACATACGGATGGCTGACTGCCCTGTTGTAGAAGGCGCTGTAGCAGCCGCTGCCGCCTCTTCCGCCGGCATGTCCATGGAAGAAGTGTTCCGCGAGGCCGAAAGCGCGGCAAATGTAAAGAAATTCTGATTTATATTCTCTGCCGGCGTTGTCCCGGCATGACAAAACGCGTCACGGCAATCCATATCCGTGACGCGTTTTTCAGCATCTTATAATAATCCGACAAGATCAAGGCTTGGCTTGAGCGTCTCGGCGCCGGGCTGCCATTTCGCAGGGCAGACCTCGTCGTCATGCTCATAGACGAATTTGCATGCCCTGAGTTTGCGCAGCAGCTCTTCTGCATTTCGTCCCACATTTCCCGCATTCACTTCGTATGCGGCGATCCTTCCTTCCGGATTCACGATAAATGTACCGCGCTCCGCCACGCCGTCCGATTCAATCAGCACATCGAAATCCCTGGCAAGCGCATGCGTCGGATCTGCCAGCATCGGATATCTGATCTTGCGGATCCGTTCTGAAGCGTCATGCCATGCCTTATGCACGTAATGCGTATCGCAGGATACGGAGTACACTTCACACCCTTCAGCCTGAAAATCATCGTATTTCTCTGCCAGATCTTCCAGTTCCGTCGGACAAACAAAAGTGAAATCCGCGGGATAGAAAAAGAAAATACTCCATCCGCCCAGAATGTCTTCTCTGGCTACTTCCCTGAATTCTTCCGACTGATACGCCTGAACCCTGAAATCACTGACTTCTTTGTTGATTAGTGACATCCATCTCTCCTCCTTCCATCTTGCAAATAAATGTATGATCTGAGTATATCTCAATTATATCTGTTTGCTGTCCTGCCCGTCAAGAAAGATTCATTTCGGCGTCCCGTACAGGTCGTACGGCGTTGCCTGATATACGTAATAATTCACCCAGTTTGTATACAGATTGTTTGCATGGGACCGCCAGGTGAGCACCGGCTTGTTCTCCGGGTCATCATCCGGGTAATAGTTCTCCGGGATCTGCGGATTGAGCCCCCGGCCCATATCTCTCTTATATTCAGAATCCAGCGTCATGCGGTCATATTCCGGATGGCCCATAACGAACACCTGCCGTCCTTCCTGCGCCATGCAGAGGAATACGCCGGCCTGCCGGGAATCCGCAAGGATCGTGATCCGCTCATCCGCCTCCAGAAGGTCCTGAGGCACTTCCGTATGTCTGGAATGAGGCGCCATGAATATATCGTCAAATCCACGGACAAGGGGGATCCTTCTGTTGCGCACCCGGTGGCGGTACACGCCGGACAGCTTCTTCGGCAGGTCTGTCTTGTTGATCCCGTAATGATAATAGATCCCGGCCTGGGCGCCCCAGCACAGATGAAGGGTTGACGTTACGTTCGTCTTCGTCCATTCCATGATCTTCTTCAGTTCTTCCCAGTAGTCCACCTCTTCAAAAGGCATCTGCTCCACAGGAGCTCCTGTGATGATAAATCCGTCGAATTTCTTCTCACGGATACTCTCAAACGGTTCATAAAACTTGTATATGTGGCTGGTTGACGTATTTTTGGATACGTGGCTCGTCATCCGCACAAAGGTCACATCCACCTGGATCGGCGTATTGGACAGGGATCGCAGGATCTGGAGCTCCGTATCCTCTTTTAAAGGCATCAGGTTCAAAAGTCCGATGCTCAGAGGCCGGATATCCTGGTGGGCCGCCCTGTACTCATCCATCACAAATATATTTTCCTGTTCCAGTATCTCCTTTACCGGAAGATCATTCTGCACCCGAATCGGCATATCTGTTCTCCTCTTCTGTTCCATACATATTTCCGGCTTTATAAGCCGGATCAGACATAGTAAGATTATACCCCTTTTGTAAAGAAAGCGTCAACCGTCAAAAGGCTCCGGCGTGTCCGCCGGAGCCTTTTTTTCATGATTCTTTCAACTTCACATCAACTGAAATGATGCTTTATCCACAGTGGCACTGGAATGTCGCACATTCTGTGCCGTCACATGTCCTGGCATTGCCGCCTTCCACACTGATCTTGCCTGCATGACATTTGCACTGCTCATTGTACATGCAGTTTGTCGCCTTGCAGTCAATGGTGGAACAGTCTGATGCGGCACGCCCGGAACTTACGGAATTGCTGTAGCTTCCGTCTTTTCTCTCCTGAAAGCTGTCGCAGCAGGTCTCCTGGGGATTTTTCGCATTCTGGCCGCCCACCTGGATCTTGTCAAGATCGCAGAGGAACTGCTGGTTGTGTACACAGGTCTGTACCGTACATTTTAATTCCGGCATAATGAATACCTCCTCTTTCTACAGATTCAGATTCATTATGCCCGCTTTTCCCCCGGAATATACATTTTGATCATGAGATACAATACGGCAAAAAACTCCCTCACCAGATAATTGATCTGAAAAACCGGATTGGATGTTGCCGGGATCATATGTATGTGCCTGTAACCTTCCTGCCTGGCGATCAGCGCGGCCCTGTACATATGGAAACCATTTGTCACGATCCCGACGCTCTGGTGCTCAGGATCCAGGAACTTGCTGCTGTACGCCAGGTTTTCCCGTGTGGACGTGGATCTTCTTTCTCTGATGACACGGTCCGGAAGAATCCCGTATTCTGTCAGGTAGCCGGCCATGGCATCCGCTTCTGAAATGTCCTCTCCGGGCCCCCGGCCGCCGGATACGATCACTTTTGTGTCCGGAAAACGCCGCAGGTATTCCAGGCCTTTATCCAGGCGGCGTTTCAGTGAATCTGTGATTTTTTTTCCCCTGACCTGGGCGCCGAGGATGATAATATAATCCGCACGTCTGTCGCACCGGGACAGCATGGCCTTTATGATCCGGGCTTCAATCACAATGAAGATGCACCAGCCGGCTGTGCATAGGACACCCAGAACAGTATACATGTATACCGGAAGCGGCGCGCATCCAATGATCAGATGTGCGCCGCCCAGGATCACCCAGAAGACTGCGAATGTGGATCTCAGTCTTCTGGAATAAAATACAAGTATCAGATAATACAATATGCTTAATATACCTGTTATTAAAAAATATATCTGCATTTACTATGCGTTTCTGCCGCAGCAATGCTTATATTTCTTGCCACTGCCGCACGGACAGGGATCGTTCCTTCCGATCTTCTTCGGCTTGCGGATCGTACCGGAAGCTTTCTGCTCTTTGTAGAGACGTTTCCTCGTCTCCTCGTCAAAGATCTTCTCCCACTGGGGAAGTTCATACAGCCAGTCCGCTTTCGCATCGACCATGTTTTTATAAAGCTTTTCTTTATCAAATGCAAGGCTGACCTCTGTGTCTTCCGTCATCGTCTCGATGGGATTTGCAGTCACGAGGCTGTCGTTGATCCCGTCGAGGAATCCGGTCATGGTCATTACGCTCTGTCCGTATTTTTCAGCCAGTTCTTTTACGGTGCCTTTTACTTCTGTATCCGGATCATCCAGCAGCTGCTCGTAGATCTCCTTTTCGATCTGGAAGTAATTCGCCCAGAAGTTCTGCAGCTGGTCTTTTGAAAGAGTCTGGTCATAGGCGATCTTACGCCACTGCTCTAATAAACTTTTTTCGCTCATTGTATATTGCTCCTTTATCTTATTATCTTTTACCGCAGATAATTATATACCAAATCACGCTTGCCGTAAACTGTTTTTGCAGTTATACTTGAACTATTACAACCGGCAGATCTTAGATGGAGATTTTACAATGAACAGATTAAAACGTATTTTTGCCCTGGCAGGCGCCCTGCTCCTTGCCTGCATGTATATCGCAACCCTTGTATTCGCACTGATGGATTCACCTTCGGCTTCCGGATTATTCCGGGCTTCTGTCGCAGCCACGATCCTCGTTCCTGTTCTGCTCTACGGATACATCCTGGTCGCCCGCCTGCTGGGCAGCCGTCATGACGACGACAATTTCGCAGACGGCACGGACGACAGACGGTCCGGCCGTGAATGATCAGACGCAGATCAGTTCCGCAAGTTTCAGGGCATAGGGCGGTTCTTCCGTGTGGTCCCCGTTCCACGCTTTTTCATTCAGAGCCGCCTGTCTGAGTTTCAGATATTCTTCCGTCGTTATCATTTTTTCAGCCGTTTCTTCGTCGATCTGATGCATCTTTTCTTCCCTCCTTTTATCTCAGCTTTATATTATATGAAGCGCACGGCCGGAATATGACAGAAAAAAACCGCAGTACGCGGATGCATTTCCTGCACGCTGTACTGCGGTATAGTTCTCATATTATTTATTGCGGTAAATGATGTCATCACGGCCCGGACCGTTGCTGATCATTGTGATCGGGTAGCCGATCTGGCTCTCGATAAACTCAATATAGTTCCGGCAGTTTTCCGGCAGTTCTTCGTATTTGCGGATGCCGCGGATATCTGTCTTCCATCCCGGAAGTTTCTTAAATACCGGTTTTGCTTTCTCAAGCAGATGCGTCACCGGGAAGTCGGTCGTCACTTCGCCGTTGATCTCGTAACCCACACATACCGGGATCTCATCCAGATAACCAAGTACATCAAGTACGGTAAACGCAACATCTGTCGTTCCCTGCATCCGGCATCCGTATTTGGAAGCCACGCAGTCGAACCATCCTACACGTCTCGGACGTCCGGTCGTTGCACCGTATTCGCCACCGTCTCCGCCGCGGTTTCTGAGCTCGTCAGCTTCGTCTCCGAAGATCTCGCTGACAAATGCGCCTGCGCCCACCGCGCTGGAATACGCCTTGCAGACTGTGATGATCTGTCTGATCTCATACGGCGGGATGCCTGCGCCGATGGCGCCGTAAGCCGCCAGTGTAGAGGAAGATGTAACCATCGGATAAATGCCGTGGTCCGGATCCTTCAGTGATCCAAGCTGACCTTCAAGAAGGATGTTCTTTCCTTCTTTGATGGCATTGTACAGATAAAGCGATACGTTGCATACATAAGGCTCCACCATTTCCTTGTAGCTCATAAGCTCTTTATATAATTCGTCAGGATCGATCAGCGGTTTGTGGTAAAGATGCTCAAGCAGGACATTCTTCTGCTCCGCGACGCGGACAACTTTTTCTCTCAGAAGTTCATCGTCAAAAAGCTCGCTTACCTGGAAGCCGATCTTGGAATATTTGTCAGAATAAAACGGTGCAATACCTGATTTTGTCGAGCCGAACGACTTGCCGCCAAGCCGCTCCTCCTCATATGCATCGAAATTCTTGTGGTAGGACATTACCATCTGCGCCCGCTCGGATACAAGGATCTTCGGCATCGGGACACCGCGCTCCACAATAGACTGAATCTCTTCAAATAATCTCGGTACGTCAAGTGCGACGCCGTTTCCGATCACGCTTGTCGTGTGTCCGTAGAAGACGCCCGACGGCAGTGTGTGCAGCGCGAATTTGCCGTAATCGTTAACGATCGTATGGCCTGCATTCGCTCCGCCCTGAAAACGTACGATGATGTCAGACTCTTTTCCAAGCATGTCCGTGATCTTGCCTTTTCCCTCATCGCCCCAGTTCGCACCAACTACTGCTCTTACCATGTTCTATTCCTCCTGCGTATCGTGCTGATAGATATGATTATTATTGCCGGCTTTTTTAAGCCGCCTTTAGAATTATACTATAGATTTGTCTTTCTGTAAAATGTTTATTGTAATTAATCGGGAAAAGTATTACAATTAGATATAAATTCAGGATGTTCTCCTTTCACACCGGAGCACATCACCTGACAGAAAGGAGATCTTGCATTGAAAAAACTAATCAAATGGTTCAGTATCTTTGCTGTGATCGGTACGGCTGTCGGACTGATCGTCGCATATTTCTGCAAAAGCAGTTCTGACGAACGCGACTATGAAGATGATGAATTCTTTACAGAAGATGAAGATTTTGATCTGGATGCAGATCTGCAGCCGACCGGCCGTGAATATGTCTCACTGAAAAAGGAAGACGCCTCCCAGCCGGACAGCGCAGACGAACCTGCCGAGACAGACGCTGAAGCCGCTCCTGCCGCAGATCCGGAGGACGACGAAGCAGAACCAACAGAGAAAAAATAAATCTGCACATTCAAAAAGCCGGAGACCCCGGCTTTTTTATTATCATATAACATGGAACTTCTACGCATTTCCATACCATGCTTTTTTCAGCAGATGCACTGCTTCTTTGATCTTTTTTTCATCCATATTGGCATATCCAAGCAGGATCACTGCATTTTCCGATGGGCTGGCGCCATCCACATAATATTCCGACAAACCGTACACCCTGACTCCGTTTGCAGCGGCAAGCCTGATCATTTCCTCCTCCGTACGGCCCGATCCAAAATGGAGCAGCAGATGCACGCCGGCGTTTTCACCTGAAATGCTGAAATCCGTTCCCATTTCCTTCAGTTCCGCCAAAAGTATATCATGACGGTTCCGGTAAAGCGCGCGCATCTTGTTCAGGTGTCTCTCATAATGTCCATCTTCAATGAATTTCTGCAGGATCATCTGATCCACCTTGGAAACCGTTGAATTGATGAACCCGCAGCGCCTGTGGTACATCTCGCATACGGATTCCGGCATGACCATGTAGCTCATACGGATCGCGGGTGCGATGGACTTGGAAAATGTGCCGATATAGATCACCCGCCCCTCTGCGTCATATCCCTGAAGCGCGGGAATCGGCTTCCCTTTATAACGGAATTCACTGTCATAATCATCTTCGATGATATAGCGATCCTGCTTTTTTACAGACCACTGGAGCAGTTCCATTCTGCGACGGATCGGCATGACCGTACCAAGAGGATACTGATGAGACGGCATCACAAAAGCCAGATCAGCTTCTGTTTTATCCAGAACATCGACCCGCATCCCTTTCTGATCCATGTCAACGGTGCAGATATCAAATGAAAGGTTTTTAAACATGCGGTACGCCTGCTTATATGTTGGATTTTCCAGCGCAACACGGTGCCCTGTCCCGAGCACGGCGCACAAAAGCATCAACAGATAATCGTTCCCTGCTCCGACAACGATCTGTTCCGGACTGCAGTTTACACCTCTTGCCTGGTGAAGATATGCGCTGATCGCAGACCGGAGCCCGGCCTCTCCCTGCGGGCAGCCCAGCCGGAACAACTCCGCCCGGTCATCCACCAGGCACTCTCTGGACAGTCTGCGCCACGTATTATACGGGAAACTGTTGAGATCCACGCCATTGGGTGTGAAGTCATACAGATACTGCGCTCTGTTCCTTTTCTTATCCGCTTTTCCGACCTTCCGTACCGGATGGATCTGGTACAGTCCTTCAATCTGCGCTGCGTAATAGCCGCGGTACGGACGGGATTCGATATAACCCTCAGATAACAGCTGTTCATAAGCCAGTTCCACTGTACTTCTGCTCACATCAAGATGACGGCTGAGCATTCTGGTAGAGGGAAGTTTTTCCCCGCTGGAAATCCTCCCCTCTCTGATCTCATTTCTGATATATCCATAAATCTGCTCATACAGCGGGATCCGGTCCCCCTGCCTGAGGCTGATCGTCAGTTCATACATTTCTTTTCTTCCGCTTACTTCTGCGGCAGCCTGAACGAACTCTTCAGCGATACGATCCGGTTAAACACGAGATGTTCCGGCGCAGAGTCATGCGCATCGATACAGAAATACCCGTTGCGTACGAACTGGAAGCTGTCATATGCTCCATATCCGTCAAAACTTGGCTCAACCACAGCATCCTTCACTACGGTAAGAGAATTCGGATTGAGATTGAGCGATCCGTCTTCTTTATTGTACACGCCTTTTTCTTCATCGATCAGATTCTCATACAGCCGCACTTCCGCTTTCTGCGCACAGGAAGCCGGCACCCAGTGGATCGTACCTTTTACTTTTCTTCCGGTAAATCCGCTGCCCGCTTTTGTCTCCGGATCATAGGTACAGTGTACGACCGTAACATTCCCGTTCTCATCCTTCTCAAAGCCCACGCATTTTACAAAATATGCATGCATCAGGCGGACTTCATTGCCGGGGAAGAGACGGAAATATTTCTTCGGCGGTTCTTCCATAAAGTCTTCGCGTTCGATATACAGTTCACGTCCAAACGGGACCTTCCTGCTGCCAAGCTCCTCGTTCTCCAGATTATTGGCCACATCCAGATACTCCACCTGGTCTTCCGGATAGTTGTCGATCACCAGTCTGATCGGATCGAGCACTGCCATCATACGCGGTCTCTTCATCTTCAGATCTTCGCGGATGCAGTATTCAAGCATCGCATAGTCCACAGAACTCTGAGCCTTGGAGACGCCGCACAGATCGATGAACATTTTGATGGACTCCGGTGTAAAGCCGCGTCTGCGGAGCGCTGCGATGGATACAAGCCGCGGATCGTCCCATCCGTCCACGATCCCGTCTTCCACGAGTTTTTTGATGTAGCGCTTTCCGGTTACCACATTGGTCAGATACAGTTTGGCAAATTCGATCTGACGCGGCGGATTCTCGAATTCACATTCGCGTACGACCCAGTCGTACAGCGGACGGTGGTCCTCAAACTCCAGCGTACAGATGGAATGGGTGATCCCCTCGATGGCATCTTCTATCGGATGCGCGAAATCATACATCGGGTAAATGCACCACTTGTCCCCTGTATTGTGGTGGGTCATATGGGCCACACGGTAGATGATCGGATCCCTCATATTAATGTTCGGGGAGGCCATATCGATCTTTGCACGGAGCACTTTCTCCCCGTCTGCATATTTGCCTTCGCGCATTTCTTCAAAGAGCTGCAGGTTCTCTTCTACAGAACGGTTCCGGTACGGACTTTCTTTTCCCGGTTCTGTAAGGGTGCCGCGGTACGCTCGCATCTCTTCAGCGGTCAGGTCGCAGACAAATGCTTTGCCTTTTTTGATCAGCTTCACCGCGCACTCATACATCTGATCAAAATAATCAGAGGCAAAATAGAGATGCTCTCCCCAGTCTGCGCCAAGCCATTTAATATCTTCTTTAATGGAATCCACGAATTCCATTTTCTCTTTCGTCGGGTTGGTATCATCAAAGCGCATATGGAATGTGCCGCCGTATTCTTTGGCAAGTCCATAATTCAGAAGGATCGATTTAGCATGTCCGATATGCAGATAACCGTTGGGCTCAGGCGGGAATCTCGTACATACATGATCATAAACGCCCTCCCTGAGATCTTTATCGATCTCCTGCTCGATAAAATTCTTAGAAACTGTTTCGTTTTCCATTGTATCCTCCTCTTAAACACATACGTTCATTCAACTATCTTACCATAAAACCATGGAGGCTACAACTTATTTCCTGCCCTGCTCAAAATACCTTCCGACCCCCGCAAGCAGGCTGGCAAAATACAGACAGAACGACGGGTCCAGATCCGGATGCTCTTTTCTGATATCATAACTCTGAACACCTATGAACATCCTGTGCGAATCGTTCCAGTCTCTCTCCAGCACAGGAAATATCTCATCCGTATCCTCACCCACATAAAAAAAGAGCTCGATATTATTTTTCATTGTATCAAAACAGTGATAAAAATAAGGCAGTT
>DWVL01000007.1 GCA_019120275.1 Candidatus Mediterraneibacter excrementavium
AATTGTTTCCCCGCCGGCACATGGCAATACCGGCGGGGATCTGTGTGTTACATATTTTTAGGAGTTTTTTTGTTTTTACAGGTGGATCCTTGTTCCGGTCTTCCCGAGGATCCCGTCTTTTGCCTTTTCAAGCAGGGTGATGAGCGCCTGTCTGCCCGGTTTTGATTCTGCAAAATCCACAGCGGCCTGGACTTTCGGCAGCATGCTGCCCGGGGCGAAATGTCCTTCGGCGATATACTGCTTTGCCTCATCAACGGTGATGTCATCCAGCCATTTCTCATCCGGCTTTCCATAATTGACAGCCACTCTTTCAACTGCGGTCAGGATGATGAGGACGTCAGCGTCCAGTTCTCTGGCCATCAGGCAGCTGGCAAAATCTTTGTCGATCACCGCGCTGGCCCCTTTCAGGTGATTGCCCTGGCGGGTGACGGGGATGCCGCCTCCTCCGCAGGCGATGACTACATCGCCGGAGTCAACCATGTTGCGGATCGTACCGATCTCGATGATCTCCTGAGGCTTTGGAGATGCGACCACACGGCGGTAGCCGCGCCCGGAGTCTTCTTTCATAATGTAGTCGTATTTTTCGGTCATCAGATCAGCCTGTTCTTTTGTCATAAAGCGCCCGATCGGTTTGGACGGGTGGTCGAATGCCGGATCATCCGGATCGACGCGGACCTGTGTGATCATGGTCGCCACCGGGATGTCTGTGATCCCACGGTTTAAGAGCTCTTCGCGGAGCGCGTTCTGCAGGTCGTATCCGATGTATGCCTGGCTCATGGCTACGCAGACAGACAGCGGTGTATTCGGCTGCAGCGGGTCTTCATGGGTGAGGGCGATCATGGCGTTGTTGACCATGCCGACCTGGGGCCCGTTCCCGTGTGCAACGACGACCTCACAGCCTTCCTGGATCAGGTCCACGATGGCGCGGGAAGTGATCTTCACGGCTTTCATCTGTTCCGGAAGCGTATTGCCGAGGGCGTTTCCGCCCAGGGCGATGACGATGCGTTTTTTCTTTTCCATATCAGGCCTCCCGGATCTATGCCTCTTTCACAGCGGCGATCGCCTCTACCTCGCAGAGAACTCCTTTCGGAAGCGCTTTTACAGCGACGCAGGAGCGCGCCGGCTTACCGGTGAAATATTTCGCATATACTTCATTGAATGCAGCGAAGTCCGCCATATCCGCAAGGAAGCAGGTAGTTTTCACAACGTCGGTAAATGCTGCGCCCTGGCTTTCCAGAAGCGCTTTTACATTCTGCATGACCTGTTCTGCCTGCTCTTCGATGGTCGTGCCGACCACTTCCCCTGTCTCCGGGGAGAGCGGGATCTGGCCAGAGAAGAATGCGATGCCATTCAGGACGATGCCCTGGGAGTACGGTCCGATTGCTGCAGGTGCATTTTTTGTATCAACGTATTTTAACATAGTCTGTTCTCCTTCTGATGATTCTTATTTGAAGATCCTCGGTGTGGATCTTTCTTCCAGTTTCTTCAGGATGTCAGCCGGATCCGCGAATTTTGCAAGGAAGATCATGGCTGCGATGATGTATGGTTTGTAGCTTGCCTCTTTGTACAGCGGGTCTCTGTAGCGGTCGAATACGCTTGCGTCAACCTCGCCTTCCTCACAGCTTACGCCGGTGATGTCTGCCGGCAGGCAGTGCAGGTAGAGGGCTTTGCCGTCTCTGGTCGTCTTCATCAGTTCCTCGGTGCATGCCCAGTCTTTATGCTGCGCGTTCTGTGCGAGGAGCTCTTTCTCCAGTTCTTTGATGCCATCGAAATCGCCGTTGCCGTACAGCTCTGTACGTTTTTCCATCGCTGCGAACGGGGCCCAGCTCTTCGGGTATACGATATCAGCGTCTTTGAACGCCTCAGCCATGCTGTTTGTCTTTGTGAAGGAACCGCCGGATTTCTTTGCGTTCTCGGCAGCTACAGCCTCAACTTCCGGGAATACTTCGTATCCTTCCGGATGTGCAAGGACAACGTCCATTCCGAAACGGGTCATCAGTCCGATCACGCCCTGGGGAACGGAGAGCGGTTTGCCGTAGGACGGAGAGTATGCCCATGACATGGCGATCTTTTTGCCTTTCAGGTTCTCAACGCCGCCGAATTCGTGGATGATGTGGAGCATGTCGGCCATGGCCTGCGTTGGATGGTCGATGTCGCACTGCAGGTTTACGAGCGTCGGTTTCTGCTCCAGGATCCCGTCCTTATTTCCCTGTTTAACAGCGTCTACGACTTCATGCATGTAGGCGTTTCCTTTGCCGATGTACATGTCGTCACGGATGCCGATAACGTCTGCCATGAAGGAGATCATGTTTGCAGTCTCACGCACGGTCTCACCGTGGGCGATCTGGGATTTGCCCTCGTCCAGATCCTGAACTTCAAGGCCGAGCAGGTTGCAGGCAGAAGCGAAAGAGAAACGGGTACGTGTGGAATTGTCGCGGAAAAGGGAGATGCCCAGTCCGCTTTCAAATACTTTTGTGGAGATGTTGTTCTCTCTCATGTAGCGGAGCGCGTCGGCAACGGTGAAGACCGCTTCCAGTTCGTCGTCCGTTTTCTCCCAGGTCAGGAAGAAGTCGCCTTCGTACATGTCTTTGAAGTTCAGTTTGTTCAGCTTATCGATATAATCCTGTAATGTTTTCATTTCGATTCATCCTCCTTGAATATGAAATGTATTTTATTCGCAGTAGCATCCCGGCAGTGCCGCGTATACAGCTGCGCATGTTACCAGATCCTGTTTCCATGTCTTTTCGTTGGGGGCGTGTGCCTGCGCCTCGGCGCCCGGGCCGAACCCGATGCAGGGGATGCCGTTCCTTCCCATGATGGATACGCCGTTTGTGGAGAAAGTCCATTTGTCAGTGAGCGGGCGGCTCTGGCGCATTTCCAGTGTCTCGGGCGCGCCGATCCTCTTCTCGCCGTAGAGGGAGGTGTATGCTTTCTCAAGCGCTTTTGTCACTTTGTGGTCTTTCGGGATCGCCCATGTCGGGAAATAGCATTCGATCTCATAAACGCATCCGGTGTAGGACGGGCGATCGTAGTTGTACATGGATACGACGACATCGTCCCTGTATTTCTGTACGCTCGGGAGTGCGCGGATCTCATCCAGGCAGCTCTCCCATGTTTCGCCGAATGTCATGCGGCGGTCAAGGGATACCGCGCAGGAATCCGCTACCGCACAGCGGCTCGGAGAGGTATAGAAGATCTGGGATACGGTGATGGTGCCGCGGCCCAGGAATCGTGCCTCTTCCCAGTCCGGGTTATATTTCGGGTTGAGCATTTTTACAAGGCCCTTGATCTCTGTTTCGTCCGCATCATCATTTTCGTTGAGGGCGCGTACGTCCTGAAGGATGTCCGCCATCTTGTAGATCGCGTTGTCGCCGCGCTCCGGTGCGGATCCGTGGCAGGAAACGCCTTTCACATCCACGCGGATCTCCATGCGTCCGCGCTGTCCGCGGTAGATGCCGCCGTCTGTAGGCTCTGTGGATACAACGAATTCAGGTCGGATCTTGTCTTCGTTGATAATGTACTGCCAGCACAGGCCGTCGCAGTCCTCTTCCTGAACGGTTCCAACGACCATGATCTTACAGCCTTCCGGGATCAGATCCATATCTTTCATGATCCGCGCGCCGTATACTGCGGATACGATGCCGCCGCACTGGTCGGACACGCCGCGCCCGCCAATCTCGGTGTCGTTCTCATATCCCTCATAGGGATCGAAGTTCCAGTTGTCAATGTTTCCAATGCCCACGGTATCGATATGTGCATCGTATGCGATGATCTTATCGCCGGTTCCCATATAGCCGATGACATTTCCCTGGGGATCGATGATGACTTCGTCGAAGTCCAGTTTCTTCATCTCTGCGGCGATGGTGTCGATGTGCGCTTTCTCATCGCAGCTCTCGCCCGGATTCTTCACGATGGCGCGAAGGAATGCGGTCATATCTGTCTGGTAAGCCTGTGCAGCTTCTTTGATCTTGTTAAAATCCATGTTTGTTTTCTCCTTTTCTTTTTTTGAATCTATAAACCTGTTCTGTTATCTGTTGTTTCCGCCCCATACGATGGATTCATACCGCTCCGGATCTGTATCGCCTTCGGTAGAGAAGAGCAGGACTTTTGAATGCTCATCCAGTCCAAGATGTTCCCTCAGCGGTCTGTATTCATCCATGGTCATGATGCACGCCAGTGTTCCGAACGGCGCGGCTCCGGATTCTCCGGAGGTTACCGGCTGGTCGCCTTTCACAGGCGCCGCCAGCATGCGCATGCCTCGTGCCGCTACCCAGTCAGGCGAAGCGACAAATGTATCCACATGATTTTTCAGGATGTCCCAGGAAATCGTATTCGGTTCGCCGCAGGCAAGTCCGGCCATGATCGTGACCATGTCGCCGTCTACGATGCGGATCTCGCCGTCCCCGGCTGCAGCGCCTTTGTACAGGCAGGCGGCAGCCTCCGCCTCCACGACGATCACTTTGGGCGGATTGTCCGGATAACGGTTGGCGAAATATCCCTGGACTGCCCCGGCAAGAGATCCTACGCCGGCCTGGATGAATACATGGGTCGGACGCTCGCAGCCATAATCATGAAGCTGTTCGTCCGCCTCCATTGCCATGGTGCCGTATCCCTGCATGATCCAGGACGGGATCTCCTCGTAGCCGTCCCAGGCGGTATCCTGTACCATGACGCCGTTTTCTGTCTTTTCCGCCATGGCATTTGCCATGCGCACGCATTCATCGTAATTGCATTCCTCGATGGTTGCCTGTGCGCCCTCGGCGAGGATGTTGTTCAGTCTTGTCTGCGTGCTTCCTTTCGGCATGAGGACGACGGCTTTCTGTCCCAGTTTGTTGGCGGCCCATGCAACGCCGCGCCCATGGTTGCCGTCTGTGGCAGTAAAGAAAGTCGCCTGTCCGAATTCTTCTCTCAGTTTATCGGAAGTAAGGACGCTGTAAGGAAGCTCGGATACATCTTTTCCGGTCTGCTTCGCAATGTAGCGGGCCATGGCAAATGACCCTCCCAGTACCTTGAACGCGTTGAGGCCGAAGCGGTAGGACTCATCCTTCACGTAGACCTCGCCCAGTCCGAGGCGCGCCGCCATATGGTCGAGCTTTGCCAGCGGCGTTACGCTGTACTGCGGGAAGCTTTCGTGAAAGGCGCGGGCTTTGCGGATCTCGTCCAGGCCCATTACCTTCAGGTTGGCGTCTGCTGTCTTCGGCATCTTGTTTACTGCCCATTTGATCGTTTCCATCGTGGAACCTCCTTTTTGATATTGAGATGAATTGAGATGATCGTGCCCAGCTCGAATCCGCCGCTTTTATATCGAAGATACTCCTCGTATACTTCGGAGTATCTGCTTTCGCTCTAGGCTCGGAAAGACCTCGCCAAGTGCTCAATGCATCGCTGATGGCGGCCGCCATATGCCGTAACCGTCATGCCCCGCCGCCTGTAAGCAGGCTTACGCGGCGTGTCCTGCCGGTTTTGGCGCACGATCATCCTTTGTCCATGTAGCTGTACAGTGTGAATTTTGATATTCCCAGCAGGGATGAGACTTTGTCGCCGGATTTTGTGATGAGGAATGCTCCGGCGTTGTTCAGGTACTGCACGATTGCGACTTTGTCGTCTTTGGTCATGAGCGCCACCGGTTTCCCGACTCTGGCGACAGCCTGGTCGATCAGCATGTCCAGAAGTTCTGTGACATTGTGTGTGATCTTCTGTGGCGCTTCAGCCGGCATTTCCGTTTCTTCTTCGGGCGAGTCGGTGTGGACCAGTCCCCGGATCGAAGCTTCCGCAGCGATCAGGGTGGTGATGTCGTAATTAATGGAGAAAATGTAACTGATCCGTCCTTTGTCATCGCGGATGAAAAGGGTGCTGGATTTGAGGATCCGTCCGTCCTCTGTTTTGGTGAGATAGGCGAGACGGTCATTTACCTGCTCCGGATCCGTGCGGAGAGTCTCCAGCACAATGCCGGACGGACCGTCGCCGGTATGCCGGTTGGATACATGTCCGTTCTCGATATAGACGATCGAGTTCTCTAAATCTTTTTTAGACAGATCGTGGATCACGACCTCGCAGGCGCTGCCGAACTGGGCGGTCAGCCCGTGGGCAAGCTGTTTTAAAAATCCGAGATCCTGCGGCATTTTCTCACCTGCCTTTCCTAAAAATACACGCAGAAAATCTGCTCAGTAAACCTTGTCTCTAAACTCATCATAGCATAAAAAAAAGCGGTGTCAATCCTTTTTCTAAAAAATTTTTAGGTGCTCTAAAAAATATTTAGAAAGCGTGTTGCATTTATACAATATTAATGTTATTCTATAGTCAGTGACAGGACTTAGTGTGCGATTTGCACAGAAATTCGCGAGGGTGCACTGAGAATGGTATGTTTAAAATGAATAAAAAGGAGAACAGGACATGCTGGTTTTAGGAAACGGAAAAGTGATCACCAGAGACCCTGCCTGTCCGCTGATCGAGAACGGCGCAGTGGCAGTTGACGGGACCGCGATCTGCAGGGTCGGCAGGACGGAAGAGATCAGGAATGCATATCCGGATGCGGAGTATATCGACGCAAAAGGCGGGCTGATCATGCCGGGATTCATCAATGTACACGAACATATTTACAGCTCATTTGCAAGAGGACTTTCGATTAAAGGCTATGATCCGAAAGGATTCCTCGATATCCTGGACGGCCAGTGGTGGACCATTGACCGGAATCTCACCCTGCATGATACTTATTTAAGTGCCATGGCGACCTATATCGACTGTATACGGAACGGCGTGACGACAATCTTTGATCATCATGCGAGCTTCGGGGCCATCCGGGGTTCGCTTTTTGAGATCGAGAAGGCGGCGCGAGAGACGGGCGTGCGCTCCTGTCTGTGCTATGAGGTCTCAGACCGGGACGGCATGGATAAGGCAAGGGATTCTGTGATGGAAAATGCGGAATTCATCCGTCACGCGCTGGCGGACGACAGCGGGATGATCGCCGGCATGATGGGCATGCATGCGCAGTTTACGATCTCGGATGAAACAATGGAGCTGGCTGCGGCCAATAAACCGGATGAGATCGGATACCACATCCATGTGGCGGAGGGGATCGAGGATCTTCATCACTGCCTGAAGCACTATGGCAAACGGATTGTGGACCGGCTGATGGATCACGGGATCCTGGGGGAGAAGACGCTGCTCGGGCACTGCATTTACATCAATCCCCACGAGATGGAACTCATCAAAGAGACGGATACGATGGTCGTGCACAATCCGGAATCCAACATGGGCAATGCCTGCGGATGCCCGCCAACCATGGAACTGGTGCACCGGGGGATCCTGACCGGCCTTGGGACCGATGGTTATACCCACGACATGACGGAATCCTGGAAAGTGGCCAACATCCTGCACAAGCACCACCTCTGCGATCCCAATGCGGCATGGGGGGAGGTGCCGCAGATGCTCTTCGAGAATAATGCGAAGATCGCGGGCAGATACTTTAAGCAGGAGCTGGGCGTGCTGAAAGAGGGTGCGGCCGCGGATGTGGTCATCGTGGATTATGATCCGCTCACACCGCTTACAGCGGCGAATATCAACAGTCATCTTCTGTTCGGTGTGACCGGACATGATGTGGTGACGACCGTGGCGAACGGGGAAGTGGTTATGAAAGACCGCCGTCTTACGAAGATCGACACGGCGAAGGTTATGGCTGACTGCAGACAGGCGGCAAAAGAACTGGCAGACAGAATTAATGCATGAAAGGGAATTGAGAGATGAGCGATACAAAACAGAAAAGAGACAATGCAGAATTATTTAAGTGGGACGGCAAACCGTCATTCGGACAGGTGCTTCCGCTTGCCGCACAGCATGTGCTTGCCGCGGTAGTCGGCTGCGTAACGCCGGCGATCCTGGTGGCAAATGCGGCGAACAATGCGGGCGGAAATGTGGATATGGGTCTTCTGATCCAGGTATCCCTCGTATTTGCGGCGCTGTCCACCCTGCTCCAGCTGTATGCAAATAAGATCAAACTGGGAAGCGGACTTCCGGTCATCATCGGCGTAAGCTTTGCCTATGTTCCGACCATGACGGCCATCGCAGCGCAGGCGAAGGATGTTAATACGATCTTCGGCGCCATGGTCATCGGCGGTGTAGTGGCGATCCTGGTCGGATTATTTATCCGTCAGATCCGTAAAGTATTCCCGCCGCTTGTTATCGGTACGGTGATCCTGGCCATCGGCCTTTCCCTTTACAGCACAGCCATTAATTATATGGCGGGAAATTCTTCCAACACATATGAAGTGATCGTAGAGCAGCAGGGTAAGACGGCTGCGCTCGTATATGGTTCCTGGCAGAACTGGCTGGTGGCATTCGTCACACTGGCCATCGTTGTACTCCTGAACCATTATGGTAAAGGACTTTTCAAACTGGCTTCCATCCTGATCGGCCTCCTCTGCGGCTATGTGGTTGCCCTCTGCTTTGGCATGGTGGACTTCTCTGCGCTGTCATCCGCAGGCTGGTTCCAGGTTCCGATGCCGCTGGCATTCGGCATGAAGTTTGACATTTCCGCGATCCTGCCGCTGGCCATCCTTTTCCTGGTAAATTCCATCCAGGCTATGGGCGATTTTTCGGCGACAACGACAGGCGGCATGGACCGTCTTCCTACAGATGATGAGCTCAACGGCGGTATCATCGGATACGGTGTCAGCAACATGGTATGCGCATTCTTCGGCTGCCCGCCGACGGCGACCTACAGTCAGAACGTAGGCATCGTAGGTTCCACAAGAGTTGTTGCGAGAAGGGTGTTCTCCGCAGCGGCTGTAATCCTTCTGATCGCCGGACTGATCCCGAAGTTCTCCGCACTCCTCAGAACGATCCCGCAGTGCGTGCTCGGCGGCGCGGTTGCATCCGTATTCGCATCCATCGCCATGACCGGAATCAAGCTGCTCGTAACCGAGAAACTGACTTACAGAAACACGACTGTGGCAGGACTTTCCATCGCTATCGGCATGGGCGTGACGCTCAATGACGGATGCCTGAACCAGATGACCCAGAGCATCCACAGTGCGCTGAACATGAGCATGAGCCTGGAGAGCTTCCAGTCTATTATCAACAATACATTTGCATCTTCGCCGGTGGTGCTGGCGACTATATTTGCAGTCGTTCTGAACCTGATCCTGCCGAAGGACAAGCCGGAAGCGTAATAAACGCACCGGCCAACAGGAGGAAATGCTATGAGTGATATTATGCGACCAATGTCATTTGCCCAGCTCCTTGACTGGACAATGACCGAACATAAAAAGAGCGGAACCGTATTCGGGGAGCACCATCCCTACCATGCGGATCCGAAGTTTAACCGGACGATTTTTGAGCGGACGCTGGAGACGCCGGTGGGCCCGGCGGCCGGCCCCCATACCCAGCTGGCCCAGAATATCGCGGCCGCCTACTACACCGGGAGCCGGTTCTTCGAACTGAAGACGGTGCAGATCATGGACGGCGCGGAACTGTCCGCATGCGTGAACAAGCCGTGTATCAAGGCGGACGACGAGTGCTACAACTGCGAGTGGTCCACAGAGCTTTACGTGCCCCAGGCCATGGAAGAATACATCAAAGCCTGGTTCCTCTGCAAGGTGATGGCAAAGGAATTCGGTCTGGGCAGCATGGACGGCTTCCAGTTCAATATCAGCGTGGGTTACGACCTGGAGGGCATCAAGTCTGAGAAGATCGACCACTTCTTAAATACGATGAAGCACGCCCAGGATTCGGATATCTTCAGATCCTGCAAGGCGTATCTGCTGGAGCATGCGGATCTGTTTGAAAACGTAACGGAAGAGGATATCGAAGGGATCTCCGGAGATATCTGCAATTCCGTGACCATTTCCACTCTGCACGGCTGCCCGCCCCAGGAGATCGAGCGCATTGCCATGTACCTGATCACGGAGAAGGGATTTCATACATTCATCAAATGCAATCCGACGCTGCTGGGTTATGAGTACGCGCGGAAGATGATGGACGATATGGGATACGACTACGTGGCGTTCGGGGATTTCCATTTTAAGGATGACCTGCAGTATGCGGACGCCGTGCCGATGCTGGAGCGCCTGATGAAGGTGTGCGCGGAACGGAATCTGGAGTTCGGCGTGAAGATCACCAATACGTTCCCGGTGGATGTGAAGCAGAACGAACTGCCCAGCGAGGAAATGTACATGTCGGGCAAATCCCTGTATCCGCTGTCCATCTCCGTGGCGGCAAAACTGGCGAAGGATTTTGACGGAAAGCTTCGCATCTCCTATTCGGGCGGTGCGGATTACTACAATATCAAAGACATCGTGGAGGCGGGCATCTGGCCGGTGACGGTGGCGACGACCCTCCTGAAGCCGGGCGGATACGACCGGATGAACCAGATGGCGTCCCTTCTGGAAAAAGAAGGCGCTGTATTCAATGGCGTCGATGCAGAGGCGGTGCAGCGTCTGGTGGACGCGGCAAAGACCGATCCCCATCACGTGAAGGCGGTGAAACCGCTCCCGTCCAGGAAGATGAAGAAGCAGGTACCGCTTCTGGACTGCTTTACCGCACCCTGTAAGGAAGGATGTCCGATCCATCAGGATATCCCGGCGTACCTGCAGCTTGTAAAAGACGGGAAATACGAAGAGGCCATGAAGGTCATCACAGAGAAGAATCCGCTCCCGTTCATTACGGGAACGATCTGTGCCCATCCGTGTATGGGCAAATGTACCCGCAATTTCTATGAGGAATCCGTCTATATCCGCGGGATGAAGCTGATCGCGGCGCAGAACGGATACGACGCGCTCATGGAGAAGCTTGCGGCATCCCCGGTAACAAGAAGCGGGAAGGCTGCGGTGATCGGCGGCGGTCCGGCTGGAATGGCGGCGGCATATTTCCTTCGCAGGGCGGGGATGGAGACCACCCTGTTCGAGAAGACGGACAAACTGGGCGGCGTGGTCCGCCATGTGATCCCGGAATTCCGGATCCCGGCGGAGGCGATTGATAAGGATGCGGCGCTTCTTGAGAAGACCGGCGTCCAGATCTATCTGAACTCGGAGATCACTGATCTTGATATGCTGAAGAATGCCGGCTATACGGCGGTTGTCCTGGCAGTGGGCGCATCGGAGCCGGGCGTGCTGCGGCTGGAGAAAGGCGAGCCGGTCAACGCCCTGGAATTCCTGGCGGATTTCAAGGCGAAAGACGGGGATCTTGATATCGGGAAAAATGTTGTCATCATCGGCGGCGGAAATACCGCCATGGATACAGCAAGAGCGGCGAAACGCACGAAGGGCGTGGAGCATGCGTACCTGGTATACAGAAGGACGAAGCGCTACATGCCGGCGGACGAGGAAGAATTGGTCATGGCAGTGGAGGACGGCGTAGAGTTCATGGAACTGCTGGCGCCGGTGAAGCTGGAGAACGGCAGGCTTCTCTGCAAAGTGATGAAGCTGGGCGACTATGACGCGTCCGGCAGAAGGGGCGTGGTGGAGACCGGGGAAGAGAAAGAGATCCCGGCGGACACCGTGATCGCCGCAGTGGGCGAGCGCGTGCCGACCGCATTTTATGAATCCTGCGGCATCCGCGTAAATGACCACGGACGTGCCATTGTAAACGAAGAAACCTGTGAATCCAGCCGCGCCGGGGTATACATCGTGGGCGATGGCATGGGCGGCCCGGCGACCGTGGTCGAGGGCATCAGTAATGCGCTGAAAGCGGCCCGGGCGGTGATCAGGGAAGAGATCGTCAGAGATTTTGAACCGGAGACCGATGAGGATGCGATCTACGGAAGGAAAGGGAATCTGGACAGCCGCATGGAAGACAGGGAAGAGGGCGGCCGGTGCCTCGGATGTTCCGGCATCTGCGAAAACTGTGTGGAGGCCTGTCCGAACCGGGCGAATATCGCTATCCGTGTACCGGGCATGGAGAAGCACCAGATCATCCATGTGGACTACATGTGCAACGAGTGCGGCAACTGCCGGAGCTTCTGCCCCTATGACAGTGCTCCGTATCTTGACAAGTTTACCCTGTTTGCCGACGAGAAGGACATGGACGACAGCAGCAACCAGGGATTCACAGTGCTTGATAAAGATCAGGTGAAGTGTAAAGTGCGTTTCTTCGGAGAGGCATCTGTCTGGACGAAGGGCGATGAGACCCGAATCCCGGAGGCACTGCAGAAACTGATGGAAACGGTGTGCACGGACTATTCATATATGCTCAGAGACTAGACAAAAAAATCGGATGACAGAAAGGGGGAGCCGGTATGAAGCTTCTATTTAAAGGCGGTAAAGTTGTAAGCGGTGACGGAACGAAGAAACTGGATATCCTGGTAAAGGGGGAGAAGATCCTTGCCGTGGGAGAGAACCTGGAATTTAAAGACGCGGACATTATTGATGTGAGGGGCAAACTTCTGTTTCCGGGATTTATCGATGCCCACACCCACATGGCGCTGGAAGTGAGCAATACCGTGACGGCGGATAAGTTCGATACGGGAACAAAGGCGGAACTGGCAGGAGGGACCACCTGCATCATCGATTATGCCACCCAGTACCGGGGAGAAAATCTGCGGGAGGCGCTCAACAACTGGCACCAGAAAGCGGACGGAGAGTCTTCCTGTGATTACGCCTTCCATCTGGCGCTGACCGACTGGAATGAGAACATCAGCCGGGAACTGGAAGAGATCGTCAATGAAGAAACCTGCTCCTTCAAGCTGTATATGACCTATGACACCATGGTGGACGATGAGACGATGTATGAGATCCTCTCCCGCCTGAAAGAACTGGGCGGCATCGCCGGCGTGCACTGTGAGAACGACGGCATCATCAAAGCCAGGCTGAAAGAACTCCAGAAAACGAAAGGCAGCCGCATCGACGTGTCCGACTATCCGTGGACGCGTCCCAAAGAGGCGGAGGCGGAAGCCGTATCCCGGCTCCTTCGGATCGCGAAATGTGTGGATACGCCGGTGGTTGTCGTACACTTAAGCACGGCGGCCGGATACCGGGAGATCCTGCGGGCAAGAGAAGCGGGACAGAAGGTATATGTGGAGACCTGTCCGCAGTATCTGCTGATGGACGAGAGCAAATATATGCTGCCCTTCGAGGAGGCAAGGCATTACATGATCGCGCCGCCGCTTCGGAAGAAGAAAAACCAGGAGATCCTCTGGCAGGCGTTAAAGGAAGGCAGGATCCACACCATTGCCACGGACCACTGTAGTTTTACAAAAGAGCAGAAGATGGCCGGGGCGAAAGATTTCTCCAGAACGCCATGCGGCATGCCCGGCGCGGAAGAGCGCCCGGCGCTGATCTGGCAGTTCGGTGTAAATGAGAAGCGGATCACCGTGGAGCAGATGTGCCAGTATCTGTCGGAGAATCCGGCAAAGCTTTACAAGCTCTATCCGGAGAAAGGCGCGCTTCTCCCGGGAAGCGATGCGGATATCGTTGTCTGGGATCCGGACGAAGAGTGGACCATGACGGCAGAGAGCCAGCAGTCGGCCTGCGATTACTGCCCGATGGAGGGAACGAAGATCCGGGGCAGGGCGCAGCAGGTATACTTAAGAGGCCAGCTGGCGGCGCTGAACGGACAGATCCTGGAAGAGAAGACCGGCGTCTATGTGCGCCACGGCGTGAAATAGGATGATATGGATTTATAAAGAAGACAGATTATTAAAAAGAGATTCAATGAGACAGGCGCTGGAACCGGAGCGGGAGACACCCCGGGTACAGCGCCCGGTCATATCGGCGGTGGGCGCAGGCGGCAAGACGACGACCCTGCACCGGCTGGCGGATGAGTATGTCCGGGCGGGGATCCCGGTGATCGTGACGACCACGACGCACATCCTGAGAGAGGACCGGCCGTATTTCCTGACCGGATATTCAGAAGAAAAGATCCGGGACGTACTGGAAAGATACGGCCAGGCATGGGTCGGAGATCCCGCACCGGAGGGAAAGCTTATGAAGCTTCCGGATGGCGGGTTTGAAAAGCTGATGGAGCTTGCAGGGCAGACACCGGTCCTGATCGAGGCGGACGGTGCGAGGCGGCTTCCCTTAAAAGTGCCGGCGGAACATGAACCGGTGATCCCGGAGATGACGACCTGCGTCTTGTCCGTATACGGGCTGGACAGTATCGGAAAAAAGATCGAAGAAACCGTATTCCGTCCGGAACTGGCGGAGATACTGTTAAATAAGAACAGAACAGAATGTGTAACGGCCCAGGACATCGCCCGGCTTGCGGCGCATCAGAGCGCAGGCCGGAAGGGCTGTCCGGAGGGCGCCGTATACACAGTCGTTTTAAATAAAGCTGACAGTGAGAAGGAAAGGCATGCGGCGCTTAAGATCTGCCGGATGCTGGCCGGAGAAGGGATCCGGCGGATCATTGTGACCGGAGGAAATCTATGAAAATAATGATCAGAGGAGCGGGCGACCTCGCCACCGGGATCGCGTCCCGGCTTTATGGGGCCGGCCATCAGATCCTGATGACGGAGATCCGGGAGCCGCTGACAGTGCGAAGGACCGTGGCATTTTCCTGGGCGGTCTGCGAGGGGCGCGCTCAGGTGGAGGATATGACGGCTGTACTGGCAGCAGACCGGAAGGCGGCGGAGCAGATCCTGGCGGACGGGGATATCGCCGTCATGGTGGACGAAGAGGCGTCCTGCCGCAACTGGTATGAGCCGGATGTGCTCATCGACGCGATCCTGGCGAAGCGGAATGTGGGGACCCGGATCACGGACGCGCCCTTTGTCGTCGGCGTGGGGCCGGGATTTACAGCCGGGGAGGACTGCAACTGTGTGGTAGAGACGAAACGGGGCCATACGCTGGGCAATGTGATCCGCCGCGGCAGTGCCATCCCGAACACCGGCGTGCCGGGAAATGTAGGCGGCTACACTATTGAACGGCTGATCCGCGCGGCGTCGGACGGAGAACTGGAGCCGAAAGCCGGGATCGGTGATTTCGTGGAGCAGGGACAGATCGTGGCCGTGACCGGCGGCGTTCCGGTGTATGCGCAGATGAGCGGCATCGTGCGGGGCATGCTGCAGAGCGGGATCCGTGTGCAGAAAGATCTGAAGATCGGGGACATTGACGCCCGGGCGGAGAAGGCCCACTGTTATACGATCTCGGATAAGGCACGGGCCATCGGCGGCGGCGTGCTGGAGGCGGTGACGGCATTTGAACGGATGAAAGACCGGTATGCCATCGTCATCCTGGCGGCCGGTTCGGGCAGCAGGTTCGGAGGAAACAAGCTGACCGCTCCGGTAAAGGGCAGACCGCTGTACGAACATACACTGGAGAAAATGCAGGCATTCGGTGCATTTCCGGTGTATATCGTCACCGGTTCGGAAGAGATCGCAGGTGCGGCCGGAGAGCGGGGGATGATCCCGGTGAGAAATACAGAACCGGAGAAAGGGATCGCCCTGTCGCTCAGGCTGGGACTTGAGAAGGCGCTGGAGGAGAGGCCGGATTTAAGAGGCGTCCTCTTTTCCGTCTGCGACCAGCCGGGGATCACGGTTTCTACCATAGGGGAGATCTTCCGCACGGCGGCCCGGCATCCGGGCAGCATCGTCTGTGCGGGAAGCGGAGAGAAAAAAGGCAACCCGGTCTGCTGGGATGCAGTGTATTTCCCGGAGCTTATGAAGCTGTCCGGGGATGAAGGCGGAAGGCAGATCATGAAAGAGCATAAAGAGAGGATACGGATCGTGGAGGCGGACGCTGAGGAACTGAAGGATATCGACCGCCGGGAGGATCTGCACGAATGACAGGAAGGTGGGATCATGAAAGAAAATTATACATTTACGGTAAACGGAATCGAGCGCACGATCTGTGAAGAAAAGCCGCTGCTGCGATATCTGCGGGACGATCTTCATCTTCATTCCGTCAAGGACGGATGCAGCGAGGGCGCCTGCGGGACCTGTACGATCATTGTGGACGGCCGGGCGGTAAAATCCTGTGTGCTGACCACTAAGCGCGCAGCGGGCAAGACGATCCTGACCACAGAAGGGCTGTCTGAGGAAGAGAAGGAAGCGTTTGTCTACGCATTTGGCGCGAAGGGATCGGTTCAGTGCGGGTTCTGCATCCCCGGCATGGTCATGGCCGGGAAAGCGCTGATCGACAAAGTGCCGGACCCGACGGAAGAAGAGATCAAGACCGCATTAAAGGGAAATATTTGCCGTTGTACGGGATACAAGAAGATCATCGAAGGCATCCAGCTTGCGGCGGCGATCCTGCGGGGCGACGCAAAGATCGATGAAGAGCTGGAAAAGGGCGATGAATACGGCGTCGGACAGAAAGCCTTCCGGCTGGATGTGCGGGAAAAGGTGCTGGGATACGGGGAGTATCCGGACGACGTGGAAATGGAAGGAATGGTCTATGCATCGGCCGTGCGTTCCAGGTATGCCCGTGCCCGGATCCTTGACATCCGCACGGAGGAAGCGCTGGCGCTTCCCGGCGTGCTTGCGGTCCTGACCGCGGAAGATGTGCCCAATAATAAGGTGGGGCATCTGCAGCAGGACTGGGATGTGATGATCGCAAAAGGAAGCATCACCAGATGTGTGGGGGACGCCATCTGCCTCGTTGTGGCTGAGACGAGAGATATCCTTGATAAAGCAAAGAAACTGATCGAGATCGATTATGAAGAACTGAAGCCGGTGACTTCGATCCGGGAGGCCATGGCGGAGGATGCGCCGAAGATCCACTCAAACGGCAATCTGTGCCAGAAGCGTCATGTAACCAGAGGAGATGCGAAGAAAGCACTGGCGGAGTCCAAATATGTGGTGACACAGACCTACCGGACGCCTTTTACCGAGCATGCTTTCCTGGAGCCTGAGTCTGCAGTGGCCTTCCCCTATAAGGACGGCGTGAAAGTCCTCTCATCGGACCAGAGCGTCTATGATACGAGGCATGAGATCTCCATCATGCTGGGATGGGATCCGGAACGCGTGGTGGTGGAGAACAAGCTGGTGGGCGGCGGCTTTGGCGGCAAGGAGGACGTGTCCGCCCAGCATATTGCGGCGCTGGCGGCGCTGAAGGTGAACCGGCCGGTGAAGGTTACATTCTCCCGGCAGGAATCCATTAATTTCCATCCGAAGCGCCATGCCATGGAGGGCACATTTACCCTGGGATGTGACGAGAACGGGATCTTCACGGGACTGGACTGCGAGATCTATTTTGACACAGGCGCTTATGCGTCCTTGTGCGGACCGGTGCTGGAGCGCGCCTGCACCCATTCCGTGGGACCGTACTGTTATCAGAATACAGACATCCGGGGATACGGGTATTATACGAATAATCCGCCGGCCGGGGCATTCCGGGGATTCGGCGTATGCCAGAGCGAATTCGCCCTGGAGTCCAATATCAATCTGTTGGCTGAGAAGGTGGGTATCTCTCCATGGGAGATCCGCTACCGCAATGCAATCGAACCGGGCAAGGTCCTGCCGAACGGACAGATCGCCGACTGTTCGACGGCATTGAAAGAGACCCTGCTGGCGGTTAAGGACGTCTATGAAAGCAACCCGGGCCGGGCGGGGATCGCCTGTGCCATGAAGAACGCCGGCGTGGGCGTGGGCCTGCCGGATAAAGGCCGGGCAAAGCTGGTCGTACATAACGGGAAGATCGAGCTGTACAGCGCGGCGTCCGATATCGGACAGGGCTGTAAAACCGTATTCGTGCAGATGGTCGCAGAGACCACCGGACTCGGGAAAGACCGGATCATCAATATGGGCGCCAACTCCGAGGTGGCGCCGGATTCCGGAACCACATCCGGATCCCGGCAGACACTGATCACCGGCGAGGCGGTGCGCATGGCAGCCGCGGATCTTAACAAAGACTTTCAGGCGGCAGGCGGTGATCTGGAAAAACTGGAAGGGAAAGAATATTTCGCGGAATTCTTTGATCCAACCGATAAGCTGGGTGCGGACGTGCCGAATCCGAAGAGCCATGTAGCCTACGGTTTCGCCACCCATGTGGTCATCCTTGACGATGACGGACGGGTAAAGGAAGTTTATGCGGCCCATGATTCCGGGAAGGTGGTCAATCCCATCGCCATCCAGGGACAGATCGAAGGCGGCGTGCTCATGGGGCTGGGTTATGCCCTGACCGAGGACTTCCCGCTGAAGGATGGAGTGCCACAGGCAAGATATGGAACGCTGGGCCTGATGCGGGCCACGCAGATCCCGGATATCCATGCTATTTATGTGGAGAAAGAAGAACTGCTTCCGTTTGCCTACGGCGCGAAAGGCATCGGCGAGATCGCCACGATCCCGACCGCTCCCGCGGCACAGGGCGCGTATTACGCGAAGGACCATGTGCTCAGAACGAAATTGCCCATGGAGGATACATTTTATTCAAAGAAACGGAAATGAAAGGAAATCAGGTGGATGCGACCAGGTGCTGTGATCGCCGCCGCAGGAATACCCGGCGGTTTCCGGGCTTACGAAAAACTGAATAATACAGACCGCAATGTTATGCTCCGCAGAATGATCCGGACGTTCCAGCGCGCCGGCGTCAGGGATATTGTCATCGTGACCGGGTTTCAGGCCGAAGAGACGGAGAAACGACTTGCCAGGATGGGCGCAGCGTTTCTCCGGTGTGAGGATTATGAGACTGCGCAGATGCTCGATTTTGCCGTGCGCGGATTCCGTTATCTGAAAAATTGTGACCGGATCTTTTTCTGTCCGGCGGACGTGCCTCTTTTTACAGAGCACACCCTGAGAGTTATGCTGTCAGATATAGAAAGTGGGGGCCGGCAGATCGTGATTCCGGTCTGCGGCGGGCGGAAAGGCCATCCGGTCCTGATCGATGCAGCGCTTGTGGGGCAGATCGAAGCCTATCGGGGAGGCCGGGGACTGAAAGGTGCCCTTGATGCAACAAAAGCAGCGGCCGGTTACGCAGAGGTCGAGGATGAAGGCATATTTCTCCGGGCGCGCCGGGAAGATCATTTTGAGGAACTGGCGGAGTCGGAGAAGCAGGCGGATATCTACCCGAAGGTGAAAGTGCAGCTGACGCGGAACACGCCATTTTTCGGCCCGGGGATGATGGTGCTGTTAAAGCAGATCGATGTGCTTGGCAATGTGCGTGAAGCCTGTGAGAAAGCGGGCATGTCTTACAGCAAGGGATGGACGTTGATCCGCACGGCGGAACAGGAACTGGGCGAGGTGATCGTGGAGCGTCAGCCCGGTGGAAAGAGCGGGGGGCAGGCGCAGATCAGTCCGGCCGGCTATGACCTGATGGAGCGTTATGAGCGGCTGGATCGGGAAGTGACGGAGTACGCACAGGAGCAATATCATAAAATATTTTTATCTTACTGAAGCCATGCGGGAATTTCCGGTTCAGGGATGAAAACGGAAATTCCCGATTTTTTGCGGCAACCGATTGCTTTTTAAAAAATAATCGAATATACTGAAATACAGATGACGGAATAAAGAGACAGACTTTTAAGGAAAGGAGACGGATCATGAGGAGAAGGATACTGGCCGGAATGCTGGCAGCGGTGATGATGCTTACGATGGCAGGATGTGCAGGCGGCGTGGACGAGGCCGCGGAAAGCGGAAAAACGACAGATGAAGAGGCGGCAGACAAGATGGAGACAGACGAGACGGAGATCCAGGTGTTCATTGCAGCCAGCCTGAATATGGTGATGACGGAGCTGGCGGATCTGTACAATGAAGACCATCCGGAAGTGAAGATCATCTATAATGCGGACAGTTCCGGCACGCTTCTGACCCAGATCCGTGAAGGCTATGAGTGTGATATTTTCTTTTCTGCCGCACAGAAGCAGATGGACGATCTGGAGGCGGACGGCCTGATGGTGGAGGGCACCCGTGCAGACGTGGTGAACAATCAGGTGGTTGTCGTGACACTGAAAGACAGCGGGACGAAGGTGACCGGTCTGGAGGACCTGGACAGGGCAGAGAGCATCGCCCTTGCCGGAGGCAGTGTGCCGGTGGGAAAATATACGAGACAGGCGCTCATTAATCTGGGCATCCTGCCGGATACCGCTGAACCGGACGGGATCACTACAGAGGAAGTATCCGAGGCGCTTGGCGGCGTGGAGATCAGTGAACAGGACAATGTAAGCAAGGTGCTTACAGCGGTGGCGGAAGGATCCTGTGAGGTCGGAACGACCTATTATTCAGATACATACGGGTATGAGGATGATCTGGATATCCTGCAGACGGTCAGTTATGACCTGACCGGCGACGTAATCTATCCGGTCGCACGGGTGGTCAATGAAGAGGCAGATGAAGCGCAGACGGCTGCGGCGGAAGATTTCCTGGAATTCATCCTGTCTGATGAAGCGAAAGCGGTATTTGAATCTTACTATTTTGATACGGACGTATAGGTGAGTTATGGAAGAGATCATTAAAATACTGAAAGAACTGGACTGGAGTCCCCTTTTTATCTCTCTGAAAACAGGAGTCGCGGCGACAATTGTCTCTTTTTTCCTGGGGATATTTGCGGCGCGCAAGGCGGTGAAGGCGTCGCCCCGGAAGAAAGCGGTCATCGACGGCATCCTGACGCTGCCGATGGTCCTGCCGCCGACTGCAGCAGGCTTCTTCCTGCTGCTTTTGTTCAGCAGGAGAAGGCCGCTTGGGTCATTCCTGTTTGATCAGTTTGATTTTAAAGTGGTGCAGACCTGGCTGGGCTGCGTGATCGCAGCCACGGTCATCGCTTTTCCGCTCATGTACCGGAATGCAAGAGCGGCCATGGAACAGATCGATATGAACCTGGTCTATGCGGGACGGACGCTGGGAATGTCGGATCTCAGGATCTTCTGGACGGTGATCATGCCGACTGCCGGGCCGGGCATTGCATCCGGCACGGTCCTGACCTTTGCCCGGGCGCTCGGCGAGTACGGGGCCACGTCCATGCTGGCGGGGAATATCCCGGGAAGGACCGGCACCATCTCCCAGAAGATCGCCATGGTCATCCAGGACGGGGATTACCTGACTGCCGGAATCTGGGTGGGGATCGTGATGATCATCGCCTTCCTGATCATATTCCTGATGAATCTGATCTCCGGAAAAAAGATGAAGCATATCGGGAGGTGGTAAGCTGTGGCGGTAAATGTGGACATTCAGAAACAGTTTGGGGATTTCCGGCTGGATATCCGTTTCAAAAGCAGCGCCCGGCGCATCGGCATCCTGGGGGCTTCCGGGAGCGGGAAGAGCATGACCTTAAAGAGCATCGCCGGGATCGAACAGCCCGACAGAGGGACCATAGAGGCGGACGGCAGGACATTGTATGACAGAGAGCGGAAGATCAGCCTGAAGCCGCAGGAGCGCAATGTCGGGTATCTGTTCCAGAATTACGCCCTGTTTCCCACGATGACGGTGGAGAAAAATATTGCCGCAGGGCTGAAAGGCAGCAGAAAGGAAAAGGAAGCGCGTGTCCGGGAGATGATCCGGAAGTTCCGGCTGGAGGGACTGGAGAGACATCTGCCAGGGCAGCTCTCGGGCGGGCAGCAGCAGCGGACGGCGCTGGCGCGGATCATGGCCTGCGGACCGGGCATGATCCTGCTGGACGAACCTTTTTCCGCGCTGGATATGTATATGAAAGACCAGCTCCAGCGGGAGCTTTCCGAGATGCTGGAGGATTATCCGGGAACCGTGATCCTGGTGTCCCACAACCGGGACGAAGTGTACCGGTTCAGCGAAGAACTGCTCGTCATCGACCAGGGAAGCGTAGTGGCGGCCGGGGAGACGAAGGCGCTTTTCCGTAATCCGGTAAGCCGGGAGGCGGCGCGGCTGACCGGGTGTAAGAATTTTTCCAGGGCCCGAAGGATTGATGCACATACGGTTGAAGCGTCCGACTGGGGTACAACGCTTAACGTGAAATGCGAAGTTCCGGAATACACAGAGTGGATCGGCTACCGTGCCCATGATTTTATCCCGGTGTGGGAAGCGGGCGGGACGGGCCGGATGCTCCCCTTCGATCTGGAGAGTATCGCAGAACTGCCTTTCGAGAAGAACTACTATATAAAGACAGGAGCGGGCGCAACCGTCTGCTGGTTCGTCCAGAGGGAGCAGGAGCATCTCCTGGAGGAGAAAGGAATGCCGTCTTTCCTTGCATTTAAAGAAGATAAAATCCTCTTTTTGAAATAGATGAAAATGTGCAGTTAAATTTTGAAAAAACGTATTTACAAAGCCCCTTTTCTGTTATATAATCCGGTCTTGGATTTTGTAACAGAAGGGGTTTTTTTATGAAGACAGTACAGCATGATATGACATCGGGAAGTCCGATGAAAATGATCCTCAGCTTCACATTTCCGATCTTTATCGGCAATGTATTTCAGCAGTTTTACAATATGGCGGACACCGTGATCGTCGGAAAATTCGTGGGAACAAAGGCTCTTGCCGCAGTGGGAAGCACCGGTACGATCATGTTTCTGATCTACGGGTTCGTGGTCGGAATGACGGCAGGATTTACCGTCCTGACCGCGCAGAAGTTCGGAGCCGGAGATATGAAGGCAATGCGGCAGACAGTGGCCGGGGCATCCATCCTGTCTCTGATCGTCGGTCTGATCCTGACGGCGGCATTTATGATCTTGATGAAGCCGTGGCTTATGGCTATGAATACGCCGGCGGATATATTTGCGGATGCATACGCATATATCATGATCGTAAGTGCAGGAATTCTGGCGCAGATGCTGTACAATCTGCTGGCAAGCATACTAAGGGCGCTCGGGAACAGTAAGGTCCCGCTTTATTTCCTGATCCTGTCGGCGCTTCTCAATATCGTGCTGGATCTGGTGCTGATCATCGTGTTCCATATGGGAGCGGCGGGCGCAGCCGTGGCAACAGTCGTCTCACAGGGCGTTTCCGGACTTCTGTGCCTGATCTACATCGCTAAATGTGTTCCCGTGCTCCGGATGTCCCGTGATGACTGGCGGCCGTCCGGATATCTGTTAAAAACACAGATGCGGATCGGCATTCCCATGGCGCTGCAGTATTCCATCACGGCCATCGGCACGATGATGGTCCAGTCCTCCCTGAATATACTGGGATCCACGCTGGTTGCGGCCTACACAGCGGCAAACAAGATCGAACAGGTGGTATCCCAGGCCTATGTTGCTCTGGGCACGACTCTGGCTACATACAGTGCCCAGAATATCGGTGCCGGTGATGTGCCGCGTATACGCCAGGGATTCAAGGCGACGACATGGATCGGGGTTATCTATTCCTTTGCAGCGGCAGCACTGGTGATGACTGTTGGAAAATATATGACTTATCTTTTTGTGTCGGAAGATGTGGAACTGATCATGGGATCGGTGGATCTCTATCTGAAATGTGCGGGAAGCCTGTTTATTCCTCTTGCGATCGTCAATATCTACCGGAACGGGATCCAGGGACTCGGATACGGCCTGCTTCCCATGATGGCCGGAGTTGCTGAACTGGTCGGAAGAGGCGTGATGTCTGTGATCGCGGCGCAGCAGAAGAGCTATCTCGGCGTGTGCCTCGCTAGTCCGGCTGCCTGGGTGCTGGCTGCTGCACTTCTGATCGGAATGTATTTCTATGTGATCAAAATCGATCTCAAAAATATATTCCCGGGACAGAAGTCCGGGAATGATCTATCATAAAACCCTCTTCGGGTGAGATTTTGGGCGAAGACCAATGGCCATGCGAACAGCTGTCTGCACAGCCATTGGCTTCTTTTTGTTTACATGTTTAAGGATAGCAGATAAATATGACCTCATTGTGTCAATATATGGAAATATTTTTAAAGAATCTAAAAAGAAAATAAATTCTGCTTTATGATCTGGCGATGGTGTGCATCATGTCCTGCAGGGAACGATTCCATCGCTCTTTTTTTGCTTCGTAGCGTTCATTCAGCCAGTCGATCGCCTGATCCATCCCTTCCTCAGAAAGCGGGAAAACAGCATGATCTTTTTCCTCATCAGGCGTCTGCTCAAAGCACCATGGCTCCGGATAGACCCAGACAGAAAATGTCGTGCTGTTCTTGCCGTCATCACCGTTCATCATATAGCGCATGCCGTGGTGACTGCCGGAAAAGGGTTCTTTTTTCAATCCTCCGTAAGGGATCAGTCGTTTATCGATCATATGAGGCAATTCCTTTCTTATGTTTCTGCAGGCATATCCCGCTATGTACTATTTCTGTTATGCAGAGGCAGGACAGCCGCGTCCTGCCTCATTATATCACTGAGCAGCGATGGCTGCAAACTGTGTTGTCACCAGATCATCATAAGGAACTCTTTCTTCAAGTTCTCCTGCGCTTTCGAGGATATCCTGGAGCAGGTCAAAACTGCTCTGTTCAAAGATCAGATTACTCTTCCAGGTATCCTGATCGTAATAGCGGGTTACGATCGTTGTGATCGTTTCCAGGTCAGTTTCCGGAAACTGAGGTTCGATCACGGCTGAAATTTCTTCCGGTGTATGAACCTGGACATAGTCCATGCCTTTCTGCAGAGCATTTGTAAATCCCTGGATTACTTCCGGATGTTCATCAATATAACTTTGCTTCGCACTGAAGGCGGTGTAAGGAACATAGCCGCTGTCCTCGCCCAGTGAAGCGACAACGTAGCCTTTGCCTTCGGATTCCAGGGTGGTGGCGCCGGGTTCAAATTCAACCGATAGACTTTATTTTCCACACCCACAAGATAAAAATTCAATATGGTCGATTTTATGCGTTTCTTTACTCAGTACAATCTCTTTAATGACCTTTTTCCAGAAGGCGTTCTTGTGTTCCGGATCTAATGCCAGGTAGATGTCCAGCCAGTTACCGGAAAGCGTTTTCGCAATGTGTAGGTAATCCTCTTCAGATTCAGATCGTTCCTGCTCTGCTTTCTTCAGGTTTTTCTCTAATACTTCATATTGCCTGTCATATTCCGCTTCAGATATACGCCCCTTCATGTAGATGTTGTTCAGGCGGTCCATTTCTGCCCGGATGCGTGGTGCCTGATCCGCTTTGCTTATTTCCGCTTTGCTTATTTTCGGAATGCCGGTTTTGATCTCGAATATCTTTTGGCTAAGTTCGCTGTTCACGTGGTTGATCATGTAATCTTCAATAACGGATTCAGTGATACAGATCCCGGTTTTGTGACGGTCAAATTTGCGGCTGCAGCGGTAGCGCTTGTATCGCGATATTGTGCCATTACTGCATTTGTGCTTTTTAACAAATCCGGTCATTGTTGCCCCACAATATGGACATTTCATGAGCTGCCCGAATATGTACCGTTCATTTGTTGATTGATATGTCCGGGAAGAACACGTTTCCTGAATAAATCGGAACTGTTCCGGTGAAATGTATGGTTCGCAGTAGTGCAGATCAGTTCCCCGGCGGCCGCAGTAGATCTCGTTTCGGGTAAAACGGTCCATCGCCTGAGGGGATGGTGCGCGGTCTCCATAAGTAATTTGAACATACTCAATCGCCTTACGCTTAGACATGGTTCCGAAGTACTGATTAAAAAAATCTTCAACGATCGCACGCTTGTCGGGATCTTTCCGCAGTTTCTTGTCAACGATCATATATCCGAACGGCGGGCGGCCGTTGACATGTTCTCCCAGACGCCGTTTATGTTCAAATACAACTTTGATCCTTTCGCTTGTTCGGTCGGATTCATTCTGTGCTACAGCCAGCATGATATTGATCTTTAACTGCCCGTCCGCGGTTGAAGTATCGTAGTCCTCCAGGATCGTCTTCCAGTTGCAGTGGTGCTCTTCGAGGATAGCCTGGGTGTTATGATAATCCCGAACATTCCGGAACCACCGATCCAGCTTAGTAACCAGAATCAGATCGATTTTATCCTGCCGGACATCATTCAGGAGCCGCTGGAAATCTTTTCGATTTTGCAGCTTCTTTCTGGCCGTTATTCCCTCATCTGCATAATAATCAACAATTTCATAACCGTGCGACGCGGCATAATCCGTAAGCAGTTCTTTCTGTGTATCGAGGGACAGGCCGTTTTCAGCCTGAATCTCGGTAGACACACGATCGTAGATGGCACATCGTATTCTTTTTGCCATGTCATCATCTCCTTATTCATTTGTATGTGTAACATAAGTACAAAAATAACAGCCAGCAGAGAACGAGTGTTCCGCTTGCGCAGGCTGTCCGAAGATGATACAATATTCCCGGAACGTACTGTAGTATCTTCGGAGCTATGGTCTTTTGCCGCTCTGGTGTTGGCGCACCGGGGCGGTTTTTATTTAATTAGAAACCAAATGTGTGAGCCTGATTCAGATATATTTCAAACCTGTCATATTGCTCACCATATGTATCAATCTTTTCCGTGATTGTAGAACCGGACGCTACATCATAGACATCTTGCGGATATT
>DWVL01000065.1 GCA_019120275.1 Candidatus Mediterraneibacter excrementavium
CTCGAGATAAGTCTTCTGCTCGCGAAGCATTTTCGCAACTTCAAACCGCTGGGATAAGGAAAGCAGTTCGTTGATCGTGCAGATATCTTCAAAAAAAATATAACATTCTTCTTTATCCTTCAGGCTGAGCACAGCTTCAAAAAGGGTATCGACTGCCTCTGTCCTTATTTTTTTACTCATAATTATCTATCTCCTTTTCATCGGTAGATATATTTTAACACACTAAACTTTTAAAGTCTACCTCTTTATTTTCGCAGAGAAAAGGATCAGAGTCAAACTGCGGGATCCTTCCGCCTAAAAATCCTTACAGTTCAGATACGGCCTCAGTTTTTCCAGATCGGTCGTCACAACCAGTTCCTCTGGAAAATTACAGTATTCAAACAGTTCGCTTACATAATTAAATCTGCCTGCATCCACATCCACATGCGCGTCGCTTCCTGTCGTCACCGGCACGTCATACTGTTTGCACAGATCGAGCATTGTCAGGATATTTTCCCGTGTTCCGACTCTGCTGCTGGCCGGCCGCATAGAAGAATTATTCACTTCCAGAAGCGTCCCCGTCTCCTTCGCCGTCTTTACCAGGATTTCATAATCAAAAGGAAAACGGCCGTCATCGGGATGTCCGATGATATTGACATACGGTTTCTTCATTACTTCCACATAAGCCCGGATATTCTCCTCCGGAGTGTGTCTTTTCCCGTAACAGGGTGTATGCATGCTGGCTATTACGATATCCAGTTCCCGGCATGTCTTCTCCGGGAGGTCAATCCTGCCGTCCGGATCCATAATATTCACTTCCGCACCCATCAGGAGCCGGACTTTCCCGCAGGTACGCGGCACGACATCCATATTCTGGAAATAAAACAATCCGCATGTACCTGGCATTTCCGGTGCGTGTTCTGTAATGGCAAGAGCCTGGAGTCCGCGTTTTTCTGCCGCTGCCGCCATTTCCCTGATCGTACTGTATGCATGTCCGCTGGCAAGCGTGTGGGAATGTGTATCTGCTGCAAATCTCATAATCTGATATCACCTCATACTTTTCATATCATTTATTCACAACTATGGATTATACCACGCACACATTTATTATTCCACATTTATCCAATAATACAGTTTTCCTTCTCCGATATTCCCTGCTTTCTGATAAAATTCGACAATACAGGTCATTTATTTTAATTTTTCATTGTTCTTGCACGTTCTTGATGGTATAATGATTGCTGTAAATTCTGATCAACAAAAGAGAGGAGTATAGATTAATGAAGTGTCCAATATGTGGCAAAGAACTTGAATTGCGGAATAAACAGATTGGCACCAATGAAAACGGTGATCCGATCTTTAACGAATATGCAATATGCCGGGACTGCAAAAAGCAGTGGAATCTTGATAAGCAGCGTGCTAAGCGCGCTGCCAAAAAAGCGGCTGAAAAACCGGTTCCGGAAGAAAAAGCTCCAGCTGAAAAACCGGTACAGAAAGATAAGGCTCCGGCTGAAAGACCGGCACAGAAAGATAAGGCTCCGGCTGAAAAACCGGCACAGAGAGATAATGCCCCGGCCGAAAAACCGGTGCAGAAAGATAAGGCCCCGGCAAGAAAACCGGCTCCAGACGAAAAAGTTCCGGTCAGAAAACCGGCCGCAGGCGATGAGGCACCCGCCAAAAAACCGGTCAAAAAGAAAAGGCCTCGTCCGGAATCTGAAGAGGAAGTTAAAAAGCCGATTCCGAAAAAACGCCCGCGCACTGATGCAGAAGAAATCATTTCTGATGAGCGGCCGGCAAGAAAACCGGTCAAAAAAAGATCCGCTGAAGAGCGCGAAGCATCTGAAGAAAAGCGCTACAGCAACATCCCTTCGGAAAAAGTCCGCAATAAACACGGGAAAGTTGCCCGCAAGAGTTATACCGAGATGCTTGAAACAGGAGAATCCGACAGAAAATCAAGGAATCCGAAAAAGAAGCCTGAACCAAAACCAATAGCAAAAAATGAGGAATACGATGACGAGGATTATTATGACGATGAGCCAAGATTCCGACCGATGCGCGTTATTCTTGCCATTCTTTCCCTCGCAGGATTCGGATATCTGATCTACAAAGGATTCGTTACAGGACTGACAGATACCACGGAAGGCAGCATGCTCTCCTCCGGTATGACATATATTATTATTTCACTCTGCATGCTTGTTTCTGCTCTGCTTTACTTCATCATGCTGAACAAAGCTACCGTTTTCGCATTTCTGCTCCCGATGATCTTCTATCTGGGTGGAGGCGTCTTCGCTTTCCTGCAGAGAGGCGATGATCTTCAGCTTCTGATCGCTGCTGTAGCCGGAGCTGTACTGGCGGTTATCTCTCTGATACTTGCCATTACATCCCGCGGCGGTTATGACGACGAGGAAGAGGATTATGATGATGCCTTCGAGGACGATTATGCAAACGAGGATTATGATGATTAATATCAACTGAAATATGTGTCTTTAAAAGGACAGCAATCAGGATGCCGTTTTTCGGCATCCTTTTTTATGCAGCCGGTGCACCCTCTTCGTTTTTCTTCATATAGTAATAAAGAATTTATTACTCTGATCATAATGGAGGAATTATGAAAAAGCGTGTACTGGCATATTTTTCAGCTGCTGTCCTGGCACTCTCGTTTACAGCAGGATGCGCTTCCGGGACAGATCCGGACTCCGTTCCGGCCAAAGAAGCTGATACTGATGAAAACAAAGAAGAGAAAGTCAAAGTGACGCTCAATGAAGTGGCACACTCCATCTTCTACGCACCGATGTATGTTGCGATCGAAGAAGGCTATTTTGACGAAGAAGGGATCGATCTGGACCTTGTATGTGGATTTGGCGCGGATAAAACAATGACTGCTGTTATTTCCGGTGAAGCCGATATCGGTTTTATGGGTTCGGAAGCCTCAATCTACACCTATGCAGAAGGAGCCACAGACTACGTTGTGAATTTTGCACAGCTCACCCAGCGCGCAGGAAATTTTCTTGTAGCGCGTGAGGAAATGTCCGGTTTTAAATGGGAAGATCTGAAAGGGCATCTCGTTCTCGGCGGCCGCAAGGGAGGCATGCCGCAGATGGTCTTCGAGTATATCCTGAAAGAAAATGGCATTGATCCGGCTTCGGATCTGGAGATCAACCAGAATATCGATTTCGGTTCCACGGCGGCTGCATTCGCCGAAGGGCAGGGGGACTTTACAGTTGATAAAAGAATTTGCTACACCCATTATAACAGCAAGAAGATGATACAATATTCCACCCCGGAGCAATAGCCCCGGGGTATATTTATGCTATGTACGCCTTGCCATTGTAGTAAGCCGCTACCCAGCCGGACGGAATCTGCATCCAGATATCAGATCCGACTTTCTTGACGGCCTTGCACGTCACTCTCGTGCCCTCCTTCAGGTAACCGTCACTGTAAGCATTCTCCCGGGCGTTCGCAGTCAATTGTGAGTATGACTTTCTGGGATAGCTCGTGCCAGCGCCAGACCTTACGGCCAGCCTGTCAACCTGTAAGGTATACACGCTGCCTACGGAGTAATCCACAGTGCTGCCGGCAGTCCCCGATGAGGAGCTACCGGCACGCTTGAGCTTGCCCCGTCTGGCCAGATCGCACAGCTTGACGTTCTGATCATACGTCCCGGAATAATTGTTAATCCCATTCGCCGCCGCAATCGCCGCTCGCATCTCCTTGCTGCTATCCTCGCCGATGCTTTCCAGGCCGTCTACGATCGATCTGCTGTCAAATGCCGGATAATACGTCCCAGAGCCGGATGCCCCGGAAAAGCCGGCGCCGGCCCTGCTAAGTGTCTGGCTGGCCTTGGATCCGTTGGTCAGACCACATACAGTATGCGACCCTGGTTTAACGTAGATTGCCCCGCGGACGCAATAAGCAGAGCTGGACAGATAGGTCTTGTCCGTGATGATCTTATAACCGGCATTTTCCAGGGCCGCGCGCATAGTGGATGTGGTCCATCCGTTACTGCCGTAGCTTACCCCCTGCGCGCCAGACGCCACTGCCGCCACGTTCTGCAGCGATGAGCAGTCGCAGTTGCATTTGCTTTTGATCTTTGATAGATCATACTCCACTTCCTTCGCCCTGGTGTTCAGGGTATTCCTGTCAGGCTGGCCATAGCCGATATTGTCATTCGCGCAGGCCTGCTCGACGGCCCGGGCGTGCCGTTCCCGGACGTCCGCATCCGGGTGGACGGCCATGTATCCCCAGGGTTTGCTGTACCAGGTCCTTGTGCAGACCTCTTTCCCGGTGCTGTCCCCTTTGGCGCCCTCGGTCGTCCCTTTTTCGCTTATGCTTGCATGTCCGATTAATACGCTCATTCATTCTCCTTTCTGTTGCGACGTCGCAACGAAAAAAGAGGACGGTTTCCCGTCCCCTGAATTATTCTGTCTTATTCAGCTGCTTAATTATCTGATTAACATATGTGCTTAATCCGGCAACCAAAATCCCCTGTATGATAGCCGTAAATATTGCCGTCATAATGTCCTGCACAGATGTCAGCGGTCCTGACGCCAACACCCAGAACGCGCACAGTATAATACCAAATCCTCCCAGGATCAGCGGGATGTATTTATCGGCTACTTCTTCGGATTTTTTTAAACCCACGCCAATAAAATACAGTGCGATCGCAACAACGATCAGTTCCGGTTTTACATAGCTTATAATCTGTTCCATAGTCATTCCTCCATATCATGCGCCTGCTTATTCATGTGCTTCTCAATTTTATTTATGGCTTCTGTAACGGGACCATTACATCCTTTTTCATTCAGTCCTTTCAAACAAGCCAGAAGTCCATATGTGATCAAACACTGTTCTTTGTTGATCTTCCGGATATCTTCCTCGTGCATCTGCCTTAGATTTTCCATCCGTTTCGCCAGTTTTTCCGGTTTCAAATAGAACTTATATCCTGCAATCAGTAGTCCTCCGATCACTCCCAGCGCCCCGATTAATGCGCCGATTTTAATGATCGTGTCAATGCTTATGTACATCGGCCTATACCTCCTATTATATGATGCCTTTAGCTAACGCGTACCCGCACTCTTGTAATTAGGATCTCCGGCGGGATCTCATATGTGAAATCCAGGGTATAGGTCGCACCTTTGCGCTGCGGCTGGATCACAGCAGAAATTACGACCTCGCTGTCGCTCTTCTGCTCGATCTCGCACTCCCCGCTGGCATCCGTTTCCGATCCGATCCTCAGGGCGTATTTTGCTGACGTGATTTCAAATGCCGCTTTATTACAGCTCGTGACGCACAGGCAGATCCGGCGCCGCTCCCCAAGCTGCATATCTACTCTATCTGTCATGCTATCCCACCTTCCTGCAGCTTTTCAGCCGCGTCCTGTAATCTGCCGTATTGATCCGGGTGCTGTACGGCTGCAGCAGCCTGGCAACATAGGGTAGCAGCACGATCCTTGCCATAGTATGCACATGATACTGTATTACCTGTACAGTGCACTGTAGATGTCCGCGCGCCCCAGTACTGCTCTCTGCCCAGATCTCAATCTCCTGCAGGCCCGGTATTCGCGGGGCGTACCCTTCCCAGTACCCCGGGCGGTCCGGGATGGGTGTGAACTCCACTTCAGTGGAATTCACAACGCCCCAAACCCTGATTATCATATCAGTCCGCCGGATCCACTACCCTGAAGGAGATACGGATTGTGCCATTCGCATTGACGGTCGTCGCCTCTGCTTCGACGTCACTGATCACTGGTGCCTGCGTATCGACAGTAATATGCCGTGTTACAGTCGTGGTCCTGCCCAGGCTGTCCTTTGCAACTACTGTGATTGTGTTGTCTCCATCCGGAAGACCAGTCAGCTCCTTCGAGAATGCGCCGCCTTGTCCGACGCTTACTGTCTCGTTGTTGATCTTCACTTCCGCGATCGTTACCGCGTCAGATCCAGGCGCCGCGACACCGGATACTGTTACCTTATTGCTGTTCGTCAGCAGGCCCTCGATCGGACTTGTGAGGTTGAGCGTCGGAGCCTTTGTACTGATCACGAATGATACGGTATCTACATCAGATACGTTTCCATCGTTATCGGACACCTGCAGGCTGACGCTGTTCTGGCCATCCGACAGGTTGGTCGCATGATAGGTGCATACCTTCTTGCTTCCGGAATCGCTCCAGGAAAGTCCGGAGGAAACCTGCACGTTGTTGACTTTGAAAATGACTGACGCCATGTTGAGGCCGGATCCGCCTGCGTCCTGCAGTTCGAGCTCGATGTCCTGTGTCGCAGATCCGAGAACGCTTCCTTCCGTCGGATATGTGATCGTTGCGGTCGGTTTTGTCTTTTCAAGGACGCGGATGTTCAGTTCATCGCCATACGTAGGGTCCGTGGCCTGCATCACCGTTTCGTTTCCTGCCGCATCCTTAGCATGCAGTGTGATGGGATATGTATGATTCGGCTGGTTGTAGGATGACTCCGCACCGGCCGGGATATCGACGTCCCATAAACCCGTGTCATCGTTGTACACGGCATTGTATCTCGAGCCTTTATACTCGGCCCAGCTTTCTGTGATTTTACTCATATGTTTTACTTCCTTTCTGATGCGATCGGGTAGTCATGCGGAAAATCATGAGGATAATCCTGCTCGTACCAGAATTCGTATTGGATCCGGATATGCTCCCCGGTTTTAACCGTAGTTTTTTCCGCTTTTACATTTTTTATTTCCGCCATGGCTACCTCTCCTTCTCTACTCTGTTACTTCTTCGACATACAGTCCGACCAGGTCTTTCAGTGCCTGATATACCGGGATTTCCGTGTCCCTGTTGCACAGATAAATCACGCCGTCCTGACTGTAATATTTGCCGCTTTCAAGCGCCATATTTCCGCTGTATGGGATCGGATCCTCTTTCGTGCCGGCGTTCGTCTCATTGATTACTGCATACAGACTCTCTGTGCCCTCTCCGGGGATGTACTGCTCCTGAATTATCAGTCCATCGGGCTGAATAACCTTAAACAGTATATCGTTGTACAGGAACTTGAATCCCTGCTTCACCGTCTGTCCGATCACCTCAGCCCACTGCGGATAGATTGCCTTAACAGTCGGCGCCTGCGAATCATCCAGTTCCTGCGCCTGCATCTGGGCGACCGCAATTGCAGCCTGCACCATGGATGATTGTGCCTCCGGCGTCTTCTCCGGCTTATACATGACAACACCGTAAATCTTGCCTGTATAAATCTCCGTGCGGTAGAATGCCGTGTATCCCTCGTATGTGGCAATCGTCTGTCCACGCTCCTGCACGATTATCCGGGCAGTGCGGCTCTCATCAGTAAAAAAGACCTTCAGCTGCTCCGGAGTGTTTCCGACTGTCAGCACGCGAAGATAATCTCCATGCGCTTCGACATTCTGCACAGTAATTTCTGTAGCATCGTTGAATATTAACTTCATTTTTCCTCTCTTTCCGAGGGTTTCTTTTTTAATTGGCAAAATAGAAGTAATAGACGAATGGGACGTAGTAAAACATGCAAACGGAAAATGCGAATGCTGGCGGCGTTTTTCCTGGACTACATATGCTGGAACGCTATGGAAAAATGGTATATACTTCGCTACATCTGACCTTGATGGCGGTTTTCCAGTAACGTTTACAGAGGTTCCGGTGGTGATAATCACGCCGAATGTAACAAATTCGCTGTACTGGATTGCGGCAACCGGTATAACGACAACATCCATGCAGATGACCTGTTATTCCATGTCGCAAGAAACATTTGATACCGTATCCGGTATTTACATAGTAGGCCGATGGAAGTAACTAATCAGCGTATGATCCTATGGCCACATAATCAAACGTAAAAGACCGGGATGTGTATCCGCTCCAGTAGCCCAGGACAACCTGCTCTATCTCTGTCTCGCTTGCTTTTTTGTTGAGAATAGTCACCCAGTCTTCGTCGTTTACCTGAATCACAAGGGAGTGAAGAAACAAAAACGGTTTTGCAAAAACTCCATATTGGATACTGCTTGAAGCACCAGTAAAACCAGACCCGTTTGCCGAAAGCGCCACAGTAGCCTGAAACGCTCCGTAACAGATTTGCAGCTTCTCCTTTTTGAACCGGACGTAGTGGCTCCACGAACTTACTTCGCCGGTTTCAATATTGCCAATTAAAAAAGAAACCCTCCTTTTGTTATAATTTATAAGTTGCATATTTTTGCGCACGACAAAAGCACCCGACCAGAAGCCGGATGTAAGTAAATCAGTTTATTTACTTATCATGTCATGCGCTTAAATATTTTTTGTGGTGGTACTGCACCGCTTCTTGATCAACTGTGCAATACCGCATTGTCGTTTCTGGCTTCGCATGGCCGGCAAGGATCATTGCCTCCTGCAGGGGCATCCCCCGGTTAAGTGCATTGGTCAATGCCGTCCTCCGGAACCGGTGCGGATGCGCTTTTTCAACCCCTGCGCGGCGGCCGATGCGCCGGATCGTGTCCTCGATACCGGCTTTTGTCATGCGGCCATGCGGCGCGATTATTCCGGCAAACAACGCCGGACAGTCATCGGTGCGGCTCTGCAGGTATTCCCGCATGTACATGTTCGTCCTGTCATTCAGATACACCCTCCTTTCCTTGCTTCCTTTTCCATACACAATGAGGTCTTTTGTTCCAAATCTGATATCTTTTCGGTCCAGGCGAGCAAGCTCACTCACGCGGACCGCGGTGCTGTATAAAAATTCTAACATTGCCTTGTCCCGAAGCGTTTTGCATGCCCGGAACATCTTTTCCCTGTCCTCATCACTGAATGGCTTCCGGATCATGCTCTCGACTTTGATGTCTTCTACCAGGATCATCGGATTTTTCCGGATTCGATCCCTATCCCGCAGCCACGCGAAGAAGCTGCTGTACACCGTCCGGACGTTCTTCAACGTCTGGTTACTGACCTGCCGGATCCGCTTATACATCCGCATGTATCCGCTGATATCACCCGGCAGAATGTCCGATACGCCCTTGTTGACATATGACAGCATCCTATTTAGTTCGTACCGATATCTCTCGATCGTCTCCGGAGACTTCCCCTCGAGTGCTTTGCTCATTAGAAAGTCTTCCAGATCCGTCACCCAACTTCTGTCTACCACCTGCAGATCCGTGTTCTCCGCCAGCTCACACCCTGCGAAGACCATGTTCAGAACATTTTTCAGTTCCCCGAGCTGCTCCTCGCTGATCGCAGTCTGCATCCGCCGCAGGACTTCCATTATCTTCCGTTCCATCTGCCACACTCCTTTTTGCTTTGAGTGTAGCATAATTTTTCGCCGGCGCAATTTTCCGCTCCCAGCTCTTACCTAATTGGCAACGTCGAAGTTGGCGACAGCGAATCGATGAATGGCCATTATGTGTTGTTCAAGGATCAGAACCTGCTGATCAATTACGGAACATGCGTAGTAAAGAATGTTGCTTTAAATCAGAACGGTCAGTGGTATACCGGATCATCAGATGATATACAATACGGCGAATTTGCAAAGGCTTTTGGCCATTTGTACTCGCTGACATGCAGTATGTCATCCGGGGACTGGGTGTCGATCATTTACCAGCGAGCAGCCGATACTGGAATTAAAGAGTTCGCTTTCGGGTATGGCGCCCCGTATTCATCCAAGGAATTCCGTATCGATTACGTAGCAATCGGAAGAATAGTATGATCACTCCGGTATCAAAACAACTCGCGTGTAAAAAGTTCGGTAGGTTCCACCGGTCTTATAGGACGATATCGATAGAGTATCGCCTTTAACACATTGGCCGGAAAAGACAGACATAAGGTTTGCGTTATCACCGTTGATCCCTATCGTTTCGTCATTCAGCCTCGCTGTAATCTCCTGCT
>DWVL01000066.1 GCA_019120275.1 Candidatus Mediterraneibacter excrementavium
GTTGTTATAGCAACGGAATATTTCCTACAAGTCTGTTATACTCTGATTGTTCCAAAAAACAAATACGGAGGAATAACCATGATCAGAAAAATCATTAAAATTGATGAAGAGAAATGCAACGGCTGCGGCGCCTGTGCAGCAGCCTGCCACGAAGGTGCGATCGAAATGATAGACGGGAAAGCAAAACTCACCCGCGAAGATTACTGTGACGGACTGGGCGACTGTCTGCCCGCATGTCCGACAGACGCTATTTCATTTGAGGAGCGGGAAGCCCCAGCTTATGATGAAGCGGCTGTCCTTGCCGCCAAAGCAAAAAAAGCTGAAGCGCCCCTGGCCTGCGGCTGCCCCGGCTCCCAGTCCAGAGCTATCCGCAGAGAAAATGACAGCAGCGAATGTTCTACTGTACCGGGCAGTCCGGCTGTGTCAATCGCAAGCCAGCTCTCCCAGTGGCCGGTCCAGATCAAACTGGCTCCTGTGAACGCACCGTATTTCAACGGAGCGAAGCTCCTGGTGGCTGCGGACTGCACCGCCTATGCCTACGGCAATTTTCACAATGAATTCATCCGGGATCACGTTACCCTGATCGGCTGCCCGAAACTGGACAGTGTCGACTATTCCGAGAAACTGACCGCGATCCTGGCCAATAACGAGATCAGAAGCGTCACTGTCGTGCGCATGGAAGTTCCGTGCTGCGGCGGCATCGAACATGCCGTGAAAACGGCGCTTCAGGAAAGCGGAAAGTTTATCCCCTGGCAGGTGGTGACGATCTCCACCGACGGCAGGATCATAGACTGATCTCCTGCCCTTTCACGAATTTTGCACGAATCTCGCGCTCATCTGCCAGATAGATCATTCTCTCCAGCCTGCTCCGGATATCGAGCGGGCGGGGAGATTTCAGGCGGCTGTCATCCAGCACAACTGCGTCAAAATCATATCCGTTTTCAAAGCTCCCGGCCTTACCGAAAAATGCGCCTCCGCCTTTAGAAGCCATATAGAAAACCTCCTCCGCCGTCAGCGGAGCTTCCGTCTGATCCGTAAGCCGCCATCGCATTTTCGATGCCTGCACAGCGAATGACATGGCGCGGAACAGGTTCTCTGTCGAACCGCCCGCCACATCGCTCCCAAGTCCGATGCGCATCCCTTCATCCAGATATCTCCGGACCGGAGCGATGCCAGAGGAGAGATTCATGTTCGATTCCGGGCAGTGTGCAATAAACACGCCCTTTTCTTTCATGCGGGCGATCTCCCGGTCATCGCTGTACACGCAGTGCGCCATGATAGTCAGACAATCTGCTCCTCCGAAGAGTCCGGACCGGTCATATGCATCTCCGTAAAATTCCGCATCCGGGCAGAGTTCTGCGACCCACGCCGCTTCCTGCGGATTCTCGGACAGATGGGATTGTACCGGGAGATGGCTCTCTGCCTGGATCTTTTTCAATCCTTCCATCAGTGCATCCGAACAGGCCGGTATAAACCTGGGCGTCAGGACCGGCCGGGTATGCTGATAGTTTCGTCCAGCCACATCCCTGAGCCAGTCTTCAGTTTCATCCAGTGATTCCTGCGTTTCCTCACAGATATACCCCGGACAGTTCCGGTCCATATTTACCTTTCCCACAAATGTCTCCAGCCCGGTCTGTTCCAGCAGATCCATCAGCTTCATCGTCGCCGGGCGGTGCACAGTGGCAAATACGCAGGCCCGGGTCGTGGCGCTCCGCTTCAGGTTCTCTGCGAAGATCCCGTACGCGCGTCCGGCATAATCCATGTCTTCATACCGGGCTTCCTCCGGAAATATATTCGCTTCCAGCCAGTCCAGAAGTTCCTGATCCATCCCGAACCCGCGAAGCGGATACTGGGGTGCGTGGACATGCAGATCCGTAAGCCCCGGTATGATCAGACAGTCGCCGAAGTCACGGATCGGATTGCCGCCCAGCCGGAAGGGAAGCGTCCGGTAAATGCCGTCCACGCTCCCGTCCCTGCACACAAGATAGCTGTGCTCGCAGACGGTAAACTCCTCCGGTGTCTTTGTATAAATAATATTGCCTTTCAATATCAGTATATTCTTTCTCATCGCTCACACTTTCTCCAGCATAACTTCCACCACGCCGCCGCAGACCATGCCTTCATCCTCCGCGGCATCCGCGGTCATATCCACGGTGCAGAGCCGGAATCCCTCATCCTCCGCACGTATCATCAACAGCGCTTTTTGGATCACTTCACTTTCGATACAGCCGCCGCCGATCGTATCCACCGTGGTCCCGTCCGCCCGGATCAGCATCTTCGTGCCCACGCTCCGGGGCGCGGATCCCTTCCTGGAAATGATCGTCGCCAGAACTTTCTCTCTGCTGTCATCCGGATCCAGAACCGCATCCAGCAGTTCCGGAGAATAGCCGCCTTTTGCGGATCCGGCATTCTTCACCTGGATAATCTCCGCCATCACAGACACCGCGATCTCCTCCGGCGTCTCCGCTCCGATCTTCAGCCCGATCGGGGTATGTACCCCGTCCAGCGCCTCCCGGCATACGCCCTTCACTTCCAGCTGGTCTTTCACGATCGCCACTCTGCGGCGGCTGCCCATCATTCCCACATAGGCATACGGTTTCTGCAGGATGGCTTCCAGACATTCCGTATCGTACCGGTGCCCTCTCGTCACGATGATGAACCAGGAATCCGAGTCGCCCCTGATCTTCGAAAGTCCGTCTGAGAAAGGCTCACAGAGCACCTGATCCGCCCCGGACGCGCGGGCATGATCCGCGAATTTCGGCCGGTCCTCGATCACGGTCACCGTAAATCCAAGCATCTTCCCCATACGGATAATAGGCATGGATACATGACCGGCCCCGCAGATGATCATCTTCGGTGTGCGGCCGATCCGCTCACGATAGATCCTTGTCTGAGCGTCTGTATCGTGCAGGAACTTCACCTTCTGCTCCCCTTCCTCGCCGGCGCCACCCCCGCAGCTCAGCCGTTTCTCCCCGGCATGCTCCCCGGCAAGAACCGTCTCCGACCAGATATCTCCTTCCGGCAAAGCCAGCGCTGTTTTTAATTCTTCATAAAACCGGTTCATAAAACACCTCATTTACAAAGAGCGGCACCCGTCCGGATACCGCCCTCATTCTCATCATTTACCGTATTCTTCCGCCGATTATGCCGCTGCCAGTCTGCCGAGCACATCTTTGAGCAGTTCGTAGAAGCGCTCAAAGGAATCAAGCGGCACATTTTCATCCGGCGTATGGACATTGTAAAGCGTCGGTCCCACTGCGATCGCATCCAGTCCCGGAAGCGCCTCTGAGAACAGTCCGCACTCCAGTCCTGCGTGAAGCGCCTCCAGTCTCAGTTCGCTGCCGAACAGCTCTCTGTAGCTCTCCACGAATACTTCACGGATCTTTGAATCTTCTTTATAATCCCATCCCGGATACTGTCCGCTGTAGGAAATCTCGAATCCGAAGGTCTCAGCCAGCAATGCAAAACGCGCTTTCGTATCCTCCTGAAGAGACGCCACGGAAGAACGCGGAGAGATCACGATCACCAGCTCGTCCCCGTCCGCTCTTGTAACACCCAGGTTGGATGAAACGACAACGAAGCCGTCCATCTTAATATTGCGTCTGTACACACCGTTCGGGGCAAGGCGGATCGCACCGATAAATGCTTTCGCATCCTCATCTTTCAGCGCCGCTGCGCTCTGGTTGTCTTCAGCAGAAACCTCGCATGCAAAATCCGGCTCGAACGCGGAGATCTCGTCTGCAAATGTTTCTGCCAGCTCTGCCGCCAGCTTCTCTGCCTTCTCTGCTTCCACCTTGTCTGCATAGATCAGGGAAGCCGCACATTCTCTTGTGATCGCGTTATCCTTGGTTCCGCCGGCAAATGTAACCAGTTTTCCGTCTGTATTCTTCATGATCTGGTCAACCATGCGGGCCATCAGGATATTTGCATTCTGGCGCTCTTTGTCGATATCTGTTCCGGAGTGTCCGCCGAGAAGTCCTTCGATCTTCACCTGTACAAGCGTGCCTTCCGCAGCAGTTCTCTCCACTTTTCTCGTAAGCTGGACTCTCAGTCCGCCGGCGCAGCTGATCGTCGCAACGCCCTCTTCCTCTGAGTCCATATTGATCATCGTGCGCGCCGTGATCTGTGATTTATCCAGTGCCTGTGCGCCGTTGAGTCCAACTTCCTCTTCGGTTGTAAACACACACTCAACCGGCGGGTGTTTGATCTCATCGTCATCCAGCACCATCATCATCAGGGCGATCGCCACGCCGTTGTCCGCGCCGAGCGTTGTTCCATTCGCAGAGAGCACGCCGTCCTTCAGCACCAGGTCGATGCCCTCTTTCTCAAAATCATGCTCTACGCCTGCACGTTTGTCGCAGACCATATCAATGTGTCCCTGCAGCATGACCGGAGCCTTGTCCTTCGCGCCCTCGCTGCCTTCTTTTTTGATGATGACATTGTAGCTGTCATCCTGATATACCCACAGACCTCTGTCTTTTGCAAATTTTACAAGGAAATCACTGATCCCCTTCTCGTGTCCTGATCCTCTCGGAACCGCGCACACATCCTCAAAAAAATGAAATAACTTTTCCGGTTTGTATCCGGTGATCTTGTACTCCATGATAAGTTCCTCTTTTCTTTTTGAAATAATATCCGGACGATTTCATCCGCTTTTCTGATTATAACAGATTTTCAGAAATATTTCATTCATTTCGTGCATATCCGTCTTTTTTCAGCCGCTTTCCCGTCTCCACGTAAACCATGCTGTTCTCATAGATCTTCTGCTTCTCCTGCTCCGTCAGCATCCGTTTTACTTTCGCCGGATTGCCCACGGCCAGACTGCCGTCCGGGATCTCCTGGCCTTCCAGCACAAGGCTGCCCGCTCCGACGAGACAATGTTTTCCGATCTTTGCACCGTTCAGGACGACCGCGCCCATACCGATCAGGCTATAGTCCCCGACCGTACACCCATGGACAACCGCATTGTGTCCCACCGTCACATAATCGCCGATCACCGTCGGTCTTCCTCTATCCGTGTGGACCGTCGCATTATCCTGGATATTGCTGCACCGGCCGATCCGGATGCTGTCATCATCCCCGCGCAGGACCGCATTAAAAAGGATGCTGGTATAATCCCCGACCGTCACGTCACCGACGACCACCGCTCCTTTTGCAATGCTGGCTGTATTGCTTATATTTTCTGACATACGCCTGCTCCTTTCCTGCTATCCTCTTTTTTGCAATGATCATTCTTCCCGGACCTGCCTGCCGTATTACTCCATCAAATACTTTCTGTCGTTCTCCGGACTGACCTCGCGGATCACCCGGCACGGGTTGCCTCCTGCAAGTACATTTGCAGGGATATCCCCGATCACCACGCTCCCGGCCGCAATGATCGTATTGTCCCCGATCGTCGCCCCGGACACGATCGCCACATGGCCGCCGATCCACACGTTATTGCCGATATGCACCGGGCGCGCATATTCATAGCCGGCCGCCCGCCGCTCCGGGTCAAAGGCATGTCCCGCCGCGTAGATCCCGCAGTTCGGCCCGATGCGCACATCGTCCCCGAAGGTCACTTCATTTCCTGCAAGGAGCACGAAATTGTAGTTGGAGAAGAAATTCTCCCCCAGCGTCACACGGCCCCAGAAATCACAGTAAAAGGGCTGTTCGATACGGAATTTCTTCCCGGTCTTCTTCATCTCCCGCCGGATGATCTCCTCCCGTTCCTTCTCCTGGGACGGGCGCAGGCTGTTATAATCAAAATTCAGTTCCTGGCTCCGCTTCCGCTCGATGCCGAGGCTCTCTTCCTGGGCGTCATAAAGATATCCCGCCAGTGCTTTCTGTTCTTCTGTCATAATAATATCCTCACTTTGTTATAGTTTGTAAATAACAAATATTTTTTATCATACGCGATTATTATATCATAAAAAGATTACTATATCTAAGCTTTCTCAGATATAGTAATCTTTAACATTTTATAGATAGCTGTACCTATTCATTATTCAAATATTTGTTATCATCCTCTGAACTTATCGTACGTATCACCCGACATGGATTCCCTCCGGCAAGAACTCCTGAAGGTATATCACTTACCACAACACTTCCTGCCGCAATAATGGAATTACTTCCTATTGTAACTCCCGACACGATTGAAACATGCCCGCCAATCCATACATTGTCGCCTATTCGTATCGGCAATGCATACTCTATGCCTTCAGCCCTTCTCTGGTGATCAAAAGCATGACCTGCCGCATAAATCCCGCAATTTGGTCCTATCATCACGTTGTCACCAAAGACAACTTCATTTCCTGCCAGTATCACAAGATTATAATTAGCAAAAAAATTCTCTCCCAATGTCACCCGATCCCAAAAATCACAGTGAAATGGTTCTTCAATCCGGAACTTCTTACCTGTTTTTTTCATTTCCCGCCTGATAATCTCGTTCCGTTCTT
>DWVL01000067.1 GCA_019120275.1 Candidatus Mediterraneibacter excrementavium
CTATAACCGGAAAGAATTCCACGAAGGAGTTCCGGTTATTCTGACAGAGAAGGGCGAACGCGTCCGGTCGAAATCCGAAAAGATTCTTGCAGACTTTTTCTATCGGAACGGGATTCCCTACAAATATGAGAAACCTCTTTATTTGAAAGGATTTGGAACCGTGCATCCGGATTTTACATTTCTTTCTAAAGAAACCGGCGGGGAAATATACTGGGAACACGATGGAAAAATGGATGACCCTGCATATGCCCGGAATGCCGTCCGGAAGATCCGGGCATATGAGGAAAATGACATATATCCGGGTGAAAGACTGATCCTGACATTTGAGACAGAAAAGTCTGTACGGGATATAAGACTTGTACAAAGGCTTGCTGAAAAATATCTCTTTTAAATATTATCCGATCCCCCCGAAGAAGATCCCAAGTACATACACGACCAGCGCCACGCCGCAGAAGACATATTTTGTCATAGGTTCGAACCAGCGACCGAGGGTGCGGTTCCGACCAAGCTGTACGGCATTTCGTGCAAATGTCTTTCCGCAGATCCAGAACATGGTGATACCGGCCAACAGGGCCCCCAGCGGGATGACATAGATGGAAATGGTATCCATCCACGGACTTAGGATGTCGCCTTCAACAAAGATCCCGACGGCGGCCGTTACCGTGCCGACCAGGGCAAGGGAAACTTTCCTGGACCAGCCGAACCGGGACTGGAGCGCCTCTGCGGGACTTTCCAGCAGGTTGATAAGGGACGTCGCGCCGGCGAACAGGACGGCCAGGAAGAAGAGGATGGCAAAGACCTGTCCGAACGGGATGCTGCGGATGACGGTCGGAATGGTGATGAATAGAAGTCCCGGACCGGAGTTCGGTTCCATTCCGTAGGCGAATACAGCGGGGATGATCACCAGTCCGGAGAGGAGCGCGGCAAATGTGTCAAAGATGGCCACGTATTTGGCGCTGCTTACAATATCTACATCGGATTTCAGATAGCTTCCGTAAACAACGGTCCCGCTTCCTGCAACGGACAGGGAGAAGAAGGCCTGCCCCATGGCGTACACCCAGGTCTTCGGATTGGCCATGGCGGACCAGTCCGGTTTGAACAGATAGGCATATCCTTCGGCTGCGCCGTCCAGGAATGCCACCCGGATGGCAAGGAACAGGAAAAGCACATAAAATGCAGGCATCATGATCTTGTTGACTTTCTCAATGCCGCGTGCAATGCCGAAAGACATACAGATCAATACAAGGACAAGTCCCAGAAGATGCCAGGGGATGCTGCCGAAGTTCTGAGAAAGGACAGTGAACACCTGTGCCGGATCCTCATCATTCACAATGGAGCCTGTAACCGCGTCGGCGAGGAACTTCAGGATCCAGCCGATGATCACGCTGTATCCGATGGCGATGCCAAGGGATCCGATGACCGGGATGAGGCCGATCACAGTTCCGGCCGCGGAACCGTTCCGGCTGCCGGCATCTGAACCGGATTTACCGGAAAAGCGCATTTCAAATGCCTTGCGGAAGGCGCCGAGAGGACCGGAATGCATGGCGCGGCCGAATGCCATTTCGCCGATGACCCCGGAAAATCCGATCAGGACAACGAAGATCAGATAGGGGATGAGGAATGCGGCCCCGCCGAACTCGCCGATCCGGTAGGGGAACATCCAGATGTTCGCCATGCCGACGGCGCTTCCGATGCAGGAGACGATGAAGCCCCACTTGTTATTGAATTTGTCTTCTGTTATATTTGTTTTTGAAGCCATAAATGTATCTCTCTTTCCTTTTGGATCTGTGCGCCGCAGAACCCGCGGATACAGGTTGCGTGTGCGCAATGCAGTTATTATACCACGTGCGCCGTGATTATACCAGTTGAAGCTGTGCCGAAATGTTTTGAAAAACAGTTGACAAAGGGGATGTGGTGTGATAAATTAGACGGTGCGTAAAGCAAAAAACAAAGTAGAGTATCCACTCTCACCATAGCACGATCGGGTGACTATTGGTCTGATAATGATGCAGCGGTTCCGGAGTCCGGAACGTTTTACTGATTGTCGGGTGGATATGATATTCACTCGTTTTTTTGTGTTATGCATGGGAAACCTGAAGGAATTCATGTGACGGAGGTATACAGCAATTAGCGATTTAATGATTAACGAGCAGATCAGAGACAGAGAGATCCGTCTGATCAGCGAGAATGGAGAGCAGTTAGGTATCATGTCAGCCCGTGAGGCTTTGAAAATCGCACAGGAAGCAGAACTTGATCTGGTTAAGATCGCGCCCATGGCAAAGCCGCCTGTCTGCAAGATCATTGACTACGGCAAGTACAAATATGAGCAGACAAGGAAGGAAAAAGAGGCGAGAAAGAAGCAGAAGACGGTTGAGATCAAAGAAGTCCGTCTTTCGCCGAACATCGACACCAACGATCTGAACACAAAGATCAACAATGCGAAGAAGTTTATCTCAAAGGGAAATAAGGTGAAAGTCACACTTCGTTTCCGCGGAAGAGAAATGGCGCATGTTCAGCAGAGCAAACATATTCTCGACGATTTCGCAGAAACTCTTGCGGATATCGCGGTGGTTGAGAAACCGGCCAAGATGGAAGGAAGAGCGATGAGCATGGTTTTAACTGAAAAACGTTAAAATGGATATGTCCGGGATGAAGATCCGGCAGGCAGCACAATAAAGGAGGAAATTATCATGCCAAAAATCAAAACAAACAGAGC
>DWVL01000068.1 GCA_019120275.1 Candidatus Mediterraneibacter excrementavium
TACAATGCTTCCAAGGCAAAAGTAGAAAATTACAAGGAACTGGGCCTGAATTCTGAGACCGCGGTGGTATTCAACATCACCAGCCGCGAGCAGGTTATCATCAATACCTGGTACGGCGGAGAGATGAAGAAAGGTATGTTCTCCATGATGAACTACTGTCTGCCGCTGAAGGGTGTCGCTTCCATGCACTGTTCTGCAAATACAGATATGAACGGCGAGAACACAGCTATCTTCTTCGGACTTTCCGGAACAGGTAAGACAACACTTTCCACAGATCCGAAGAGACTTCTCATCGGTGATGATGAGCACGGCTGGGATGACAACGGAGTATTCAACTTCGAGGGTGGATGCTACGCTAAGGTTATCGACCTTGACAAAGAGTCTGAGCCGGATATCTACAATGCGATCAAACGCAACGCTCTTCTTGAGAACGTTACACTTGATGAAAACGGAAAGATTGATTTCGCTGATAAGAGCGTGACAGAGAATACACGTGTATCCTACCCGATCGACCACATCGAGAAGATCGTTCGTCCGGTATCTGCAGCTCCGGCAGCGAAGAACGTGATCTTCCTGTCAGCTGATGCGTTCGGTGTACTTCCGCCGGTATCCGTACTTACACCGGAGCAGACAGAGTACTACTTCCTGTCAGGCTTCACAGCAAAACTTGCAGGTACAGAGCGCGGCATCACAGAGCCGACACCGACATTCTCCGCATGTTTCGGACAGGCATTCCTTGAGCTTCATCCGACAAAATATGCTGAGGAGCTCGTTAAGAGAATGAAAGAGAGCGGAGCAAAAGCATACCTCGTAAATACAGGATGGAACGGAACAGGAAAACGTATCTCCATCAAAGATACACGTGGTATCATCGATGCGATCTTAAGCGGAGCGATCCTTGACGCACCGACAAAGACGATCCCGCACTTCAACTTTGAAGTTCCGACAGAGCTTCCGGGAGTTGATCCGGCGATCCTTGACCCGAGAGATACATATGCAGACGCTTCCGAGTGGGAGGCTAAGGCAAACGACCTGGCTGCAAGATTCGTTAAGAACTTCAAGAAATACGAGAGCAACGAACTTGGAAAAGCACTCGTTGCAGCTGGTCCGCAGGCGTAAGATACGGGCATAAGAGATAATAACAAGCCTGTGATACGGCTAAAAACAGTCAGGAAAAGGAAGAACTCGTTTTACTCAGACAACTTCCTTTTCCTGACTGACGCCGCATCACAGGCTTGAATTATCTCTAATCCCCTTGCACAGTCGCCGTCCACATTACATCCAGCCTGTTCCGAAAGGTGCATCAAAGTGCTCTCTCAGTTTTTCGACTGCGCTTTTTTCGATCCGTGAGACATAAGAGCGGGAAATTCCAAGCTGTCTGGCAATTTCCCGCTGGGTGTATTCTTCCCCGTTATAAAGTCCATACCGCATTTTTAAAACGAGCTTTTCTCTTTGGGAAAGCTCGCTTTCGACTTTCTGATACAGCTTCTGTATGTTTTCCCTGAGCTGGATCCTTTCCGATATATCGATGTCGTCGGCTTCCATGATATCATAAAGTTTGATCTCATTTCCCTCGCGGTCGGTTCCGATCGGCTCGTACAACGAGATTTCCCGGGCTGCTTTCTTCTTTGAACGGAGGTGCATAAGGATTTCATTTTCTATACAGCGCGAGGCATAAGCGGCCAGTCTGTTTCCTTTGCCGGGATTGAAAGTAGTCACGGCTTTGATCAGGCCGATCGTACCGATGGAGATCAGGTCTTCGGGATCTTCATCTATATTCTGATATTTCTTCATGACATGTGCGACAAGTCGCAGGTTCCGTTCGATCAGAATGTGTTTTGCTTCGAGGCAGCCCTCCGTGTATTTCTGAATGTAATACTTTTCTTCCGACGGAGTGAGGGGATTGGGGAATGATTTCACAGTGGCACCTCTGAGCGCGTTTGATTTTATTTTATGTGTGAAGAGAGTGGATTGTGCTTTTCCACACAAGGAAATCCGATCCTGTTGTTTTCGCTATTGACATAATGCCTTTCATGCTCTATGATGTTCATACATTCCCGAAAGATTCTTCTTTCGGCAATCTTTCTGCAGCAGCGTTTATGCTGTGTGCGGAGTCTGGCCGATCGGCCGGAGTTTCAGTTATTTGTTTGTGGTGTTTTTGGATATCTTGAATGGAAAGGAGTGTAATGAGTTTCAGTACAATTTTATCAGCGGCTGTGGACGGACTGCAGGCGGAGCTGATCCGTGTGGAGGCGGACGTGTCAAATGGACTGCCGGTTTTTCATATGGTCGGATATCTTTCTTCGGAAGTTAGAGAAGCAGGAGAAAGGGTTCGCACGGCGATCCGCAATTCGGGATATGAATATCCTCCGAAACGTACGGTGATCAATCTGTCTCCGGCTGCACTGAGGAAGCGCGGTTCGTCTTTTGATCTGCCTATTGCAGCGGCGATCCTTTCTGCGCTGGGAAAGATCCCTCCGGGGACGTCGGAGGACTGTCTGATCATCGGCGAACTCAGCCTGAACGGAAGAGTGGGAAAAGTGCCGGGGATCCTGCCAATGGTGATGGAGGCAGCGGCCCATGGGATCAGGAGGTGTGTGGTGCCGGCCGAAAATGCATCGGAAGGCGCGCTCGTCAAGGATGTGGAGATCATCGGAGTAAACAGCCTGAAAGAAGCGGCAGATTATCTGCTTGGTGAAAGGTGCAAAGAAGTGAAAAGACAAAGTGCAAACCGGAAAAGCATCGGTGAGACACCCGGAAGCATTTTGGATGGAAGTGGAAATATTCCGGATTTTTCACAGCTTCAGGGTCAGGAAAATGTCAGACGGGCAGCTGAGATAGCGGTTGCAGGGGGGCATAATATGCTGATGATCGGACCGCCGGGCAGCGGGAAATCCATGACGGCACGGTGTATAGCCGGGATCCTGCCGCCTATGAGCGAAGAGGAAAGTCTTGAGGTTACCAGGATATACAGCGTGCTGGGGATGGTGGATGAGAACGAACCGCTGATCCGGCACCGGCCATTCCGTGAAGTGCATCATACCGCAACGCGGGCTGCGCTGATCGGCGGAGGCGCGGTTCCCCGTCCGGGAGAGATCAGCCTGGCACATAAGGGTGTTCTCTTTCTGGATGAACTGCCGGAGTTTAACAGAAGCGTACTGGAAGTGCTGCGGCAGCCGCTGGAGAACAGGGAGATCCAGATATCCAGAACGTACGGGACATACCGGTTCCCTGCAGAATTTATGCTGATAGCCGCGATGAATCCATGCCCCTGCGGTAATTTCCCGGATATGTCAAAATGCAGATGTACACCGGCCCAGATCCAGATGTATCTGGGGAAGATCAGCCGGCCTTTTCTCGACAGGATCGATCTTTGTGTGGAAGCGCCCAGGATCGGATTCCGCAGCCTTGCGGATCCTGCGGTCCGGGAATGCTCGGCGGATATCAGAAAACGGGTTATCCGTGTGCGTGAACTTCAGGAGGAACGGTATGAAGGACAGAAAATAAAATGTAATGCCGCTCTGCGGGCGGAAGATCTGAGCAGGTACTGTGAATTGGGGAAACAGGAGAAACTGTTGATGGAACGTGCCTTTTCGCTCATGGAACTTACCGCAAGGGGGTATCACCGGATACTGAAGACGGCGAGAACGATCGCTGATCTGGACGGAGAGGAGTGGATTCGCGAGACTCACCTGCGGGAAGCGTTGAGTTTGAGGATGATAGACGGGAAGTATTGGAGGAGGTAAGTGATTTGATATATGAATTTTGGTATGCCGGATTACAGGGCGTTGCGGCGCAGAAGAAAATATGTCTGAGAGAGTGCATGAAAACAGCTGAAGCGATCTATTATATGGAAGAAACACAATTACGGCAGTTTGAGTTCTTGAATGAACGGGAGCGAAATAGAATTATTCAGGCACAGAAGATCCGGGATTTCGGATCGCAGTATCAGAAAATGACGGAGAGAGGGATCCGATTTATTCCGTACTTTTCTGAAGAATATCCGCACCGCCTCAGAGAAATCCAGGATCCCCCTTATGCATTGTATATAAAAGGCAGCCTTCCTGATCCGCAGTCCAGGAAGGCGGCGGTGATCGGGGCAAGACGGTGTACGCCATACGGGGAGAAATATGGTGTTGATTTTGCAAGGGCGCTTGCGGAATGCGGGGTGGAGATCATCAGCGGAATGGCCAGAGGGATTGACGGGATGGGGCATCGCGGAGCTCTTCTTGCGGGAGGAAAGACTTATGCAGTGCTGGGATGCGGTGTGGATGTATGTTATCCAAGGGAGCATATCGGCCTGTATTCGGATATTCTTGAGCAGGGCGGAGGCATCATTTCAGAACTGCCGCCGGGATCGGCGCCGCTGGCACGGAACTTTCCGGCCAGGAACAGGATCATCAGCGGTATGTCCGATGCTGTGCTTGTGATGGAAGCGGGGAAGAAAAGCGGCTCTCTGATTACAGTGGATATGGCTCTGGAACAGGGACGGGATGTATATGCTCTTCCGGGGCCGGTCAACAGTGCGCTGAGCGACGGATGCAACCGGCTGATCCGTCAGGGAGCGGGCATCCTGCTGTCTCCGGAGGAGCTTCTGGAGGAATGGGGACTGAAAGAACCGGGCGGCCGGGCGACGGGTAAAATGAAAATCAAAAATGAAAAAACGCTTGAAAGTGACGAAAAATTGGTGTATAGTTGTCTCGGTTTGTATCCAAAGAGCGCAGACCAGCTCGCATCGGAGACCGGACTTGGCATCAGGAAAGTCCTGGATCTGCTGATATCGCTGGAACTGCAGGGATACGCAGAAGAGATATCGAAGAATTATTATGTAATATCCCGCTGCTGAAAGTCACAGGGAGGATATGGAGGAAATTGATTTATGGCACATTATCTTGTTATCGTGGAGTCTCCGGCTAAGGTGAAGACGATCAAAAAGTTTCTGGGAAGCAATTATACGGTGGCTGCATCCCAGGGACACGTCCGCGATCTTCCGAAGAGCTCTCTCGGAATAGATATTGAGCATGACTACGAGCCAAAATACATTACGATCAGAGGGAAAGGAGATATCCTCGCAAGTCTCCGGAAAGAGGTAAAGAAGTCGGATAAAGTATATCTGGCGACCGACCCTGACCGCGAAGGTGAGGCGATCTCCTGGCACCTGGCGGCAGCGCTCAAACTTGATCCGAAGAAAATGCGCCGGATCACATTTAATGAGATTACGAAAAATGCGGTAAAGGCTTCCCTGAAAGCACCCAGAGATATCGATATGAATCTGGTTAATGCGCAGCAGGCGCGGCGCGTCCTTGACCGTATGGTGGGATACAGGATCAGTCCGCTCCTCTGGGCAAAGGTGAAGAGAGGATTAAGCGCCGGTCGTGTGCAGTCTGTGGCGCTCAGACTCGTAGCGGACCGCGAGGAGGAGATCGACGCATTTATTCCGGAAGAATACTGGACGCTGGATGCGGTGCTGAAGATCAAAGGCGAGAAGCGCCCGCTGGTGGCGAGGTTCTACGGGACGGATAAGAAAAAAATGACGATCCGTTCAGAGCAGGAACTAAATGAGATCCTGAAGAAGATCGAAGGTTCAGAATTCAAGATTACAGATATCAGGACATCCGAGCGTCTCAGAAAAGCCCCGCTTCCTTTTACTACAAGTACGCTTCAGCAGGAAGCGGCAAAAGCGCTGAATTTCGGTACGCAGAAGACAATGCGGATCGCACAGCAGCTTTATGAAGGAATTGATATTAAAGGAAACGGCACGGTCGGTGTTATCACTTATCTGCGTACGGATTCAACCAGGATCGCAGATGAAGCCGATGCAGCGGCAAGAGATTATATTTCCGGTACGTATGGCAAAGAATACGCAGCGCCCGGGCAGTCCGCTTCGAACGGAAGCAGGAAGATCCAGGATGCGCATGAGGCGATCCGGCCGACGGATATTGCAAGAACACCGGCGTCTCTGAAAGATTCTCTCACGAGAGATCAGTTCCGCCTGTACCAGCTGATCTGGAAGCGTTTTGCCGCCAGCCGGATGACTGCGGCGAGATACGAGGCGACTTCTGTGAAGATCGGAGCGGGAGAATACTGCTTTACGGTATCCGCGTCCAAGCTCCTGTTCGATGGATTCCGTTCTGTCTACACAGAGGCGGACGAGGAGAAGGAAGAGAGCAATGTGCTTGTGGGCGGTCTGAGCATGGATTCGGAGCTTGCGAAAGAGGAACTGGAGCCGAAGCAGCACTTCACACAGCCGCCGGCACACTATACGGAGGCCAGCCTGGTCAAAGCGCTGGAGGAACTGGGGATCGGACGCCCGAGTACCTATGCGCCGACGATCTCGATCATCCTGGGACGCCGCTATGTGACAAAAGAGGCGAAGAATCTGTATATTACCGAAGTCGGAGAAGTTGTAAACAATATCATGAAGCAGTCGTTCCCCAGCATTGTGGACGTCAACTTTACTGCTAATATGGAAGGCCTCCTTGACATGGTTGAGGAGGGAAAGGTTGAATGGAAAGAAGTGATCCGGAACTTCTATCCGGATCTCGACGAAGCGGTTCAGAAAGCCGAGAAAGAGCTGGAAACCGTGAAGATCGAGGATGAGGTTACCGATGTAGTCTGCGAGGAATGCGGCAGGAATATGGTCATTAAATACGGACCGCACGGGAAATTCCTGGCCTGCCCCGGTTTTCCGGAGTGCCGCAACACGAAGCCGTATCTGGAGAAGATCGGCGTGCCCTGCCCACTCTGCGGCAAGGATGTAGTGATCCGCAAGACGAAAAAGGGAAGAAAATATTACGGATGTGAGAATAATCCGGAATGTGAATTTATGTCCTGGCAGAAGCCGTCAAAAGAAAAATGTCCGGAATGCGGCGGGTATATGGTAGAAAAGGGCAGCAAGCTTGTATGTGCAGATGAAAAGTGCGGTTATGTAATTGCCCGGAACAGTAAAAAGGATTAAAAAACGTGAATTGTATTGCTATTCAGAAAATTGTATGGTAATATAGTTTCATCTACTGAATTATACGGATTTGTATACACAATTCTGGCGTTCCAAAGATATACGGAGGATGAAATGAGCGTACAGTTATTAGACAAAACAAGAAAAATTAATAAATTGCTGCATAATAATAATTCGAGCAAGGTTGTATTCAATGATATCTGTGCAGTTCTGACGGAAATCCTTGATTCCAACGTGCTTGTTGTCAGCAGGAAAGGAAAAATCCTCGGAGTCAGCAAATGCCCTCAGGTCAGGGAAATCCATGAACTCATTACGGAAGCGGTCGGTTCACATATCGATCCGATGCTTAATGAACGTCTTCTGAGCATTCTGTCCACAAAGGAAAATGTCAATCTCGAGACGCTTGGATTTTCGGCGGATGCCGTTGGAGGGTGCGAAGCGATCATCACACCGATCGACATCGCGGGTGAGAGACTTGGTACGCTGTTTATCTATAAGCAGGATGCGACATATTCGATCGATGATATTATCCTCAGCGAATACGGAACTGCGGTAGTGGGACTGGAAATGCTCCGTTCTGTGAATGAAGAAAGCGCGGAGGAGACGCGTAAGGAGCATATCGTTCAGTCGGCGATCAGTACGCTGTCATTTTCAGAGCTGGAGGCGATCATCCATATATTTGATGAACTTGGCGGCACGGAGGGAATCCTCGTGGCCAGCAAGGTTGCCGACAGAGTCGGCATTACCCGTTCGGTGATCGTCAACGCGCTCCGCAAATTCGAGAGCGCCGGTGTGATCGAGTCCCGTTCTTCCGGTATGAAAGGAACTTATATCAAAGTTCTGAATGACTATGTATTTACCGAGCTTGAAAAGATCAGAAAAGAGCGGATGTGACCGGGGAGGTTTTAGATATGTATGAAGGCAATCCTGTGGATCTCCGGATGGAGAAAATGCTTTCCGCGGACGGTATATTTGATGAGGCTGCAAGACAGTGCGTTGTAAAGAAATACGATCCCGAGGAAGATTACATTTATCTTGAACTGAAAGAAGATAAGCTGGAAATGATTTCGCTCGATGCAAAATACAGATGTTATATATCCACCCGGACAGAGCTTCTGTACTGTACCGGCGTGGTAAAAGAGAGATACCGTCAGGAAGACAGAAATCTTCTCAGATTTAAGATCGAAAACGGATTTTATAATGTATACGAAGGAAGAAAGATGACGAAGCGTGCGTAAACCGTGCGCTTCTCTTTTTTATAAAAACCTTGTAAACTGTGTTGACAAATGGAAATCAGAGTGCTATTTTATATTCATGAGGTTTAGCACTCGTAAGAAATGAGTGCTAACAAGTCAAATTTCAAGGAGGAATAGCAATGAAGTTAGTACCATTAGGTGACAAAATTGTTTTAAAACAGTTAGAAGCAGAAGAGACTACAAAATCCGGTATCGTTCTTCCGGGTCAGGCTAAAGAGAAACCCCAGGAGGCGGAAGTGATCGCCGTAGGACCTGGCGGAAATATAGACGGCAAAGAGGTTGTAATGCAGGTTAACGTTGGCGATAAAGTGATCTATTCCAAATATTCAGGAACAGATGTGGAGCTGGACGGCGAAGAGTATATCATCGTAAAACAGAGCGATATCCTCGCGATCGTAACAGAGTAAATATATTAAACAGAAATAAGGAGATGGATTGACATGGCAAAGGAAATCAAATACGGAGCAGAAGCCAGGGCAGCACTTGAGAAAGGTGTGAACCAGCTCGCTGATACAGTAAAAGTTACACTTGGACCGAAAGGAAGAAACGTTGTCCTTGACAAATCCTTCGGCGCACCGCTGATCACAAACGACGGTGTTACGATCGCGAAAGAGATCGAGCTTGAAGACGGATTCGAGAACATGGGCGCACAGCTTATCAGAGAAGTCGCTTCCAAGACAAACGATGTAGCCGGAGACGGAACTACAACAGCTACCGTTCTTGCACAGGCAATGGTACACGAGGGCATGAAGAACCTGGAAGCAGGCGCCAACCCGATCGTTCTCAGAAAAGGAATGAAGAAAGCGACAGACAAAGCGGTTGAAGCGATCCACGCAATGAGCAGCAAGGTAAAAGGCAAAGAGCAGATCGCAAGAGTCGCAGCTGTTTCTTCAGGAGACGAGGCTGTCGGACAGATGGTGGCGGACGCGATGGAGAAAGTATCCAACGACGGCGTTATCACGATCGAAGAGTCCAAGACAATGCAGACAGAACTGGACCTTGTAGAAGGTATGCAGTTTGACCGCGGATACATTTCCGCATATATGGCTACAGATATGGAGAAGATGGAAGCTGTCCTGGAAGATCCGTACATCCTGATCACAGACAAGAAGATCTCCAACATCCAGGATATCCTGCCGCTCCTTGAGCAGGTTGTACAGTCCGGCGCAAGACTTCTCATCATCGCAGAGGACATCGAGGGCGAGGCACTCACAACCCTGATCGTCAACAAACTGCGCGGTACATTCAATGTAGTTGCAGTGAAAGCACCGGGCTATGGCGACAGAAGAAAAGAGATGCTCCAGGATATCGCGATCCTGACAGGCGGCCAGGTGATCTCCGAAGAACTCGGCCTTGACCTGAAAGAGACTACAATGGAGCAGCTCGGACGTGCAAAATCCGTTAAAGTACAGAAAGAGAACACAGTCATCGTTGACGGTCTCGGAAGCAAGGATGCGATCAATGACAGAGTTGCACAGATCAAGAAAGCGATCGAAGAGACAACATCTGATTTCGACAGAGAGAAGCTTCAGGAAAGACTTGCAAAACTGGCAGGCGGCGTAGCGGTTATCCGTGTCGGCGCAGCTACAGAGACTGAGATGAAAGAAGCAAAACTCCGTATGGAAGACGCTCTGAACGCAACAAGAGCAGCTGTAGAGGAAGGAATCATCGCAGGAGGCGGTTCTGCATACATCCACGCGGCTAAAGAAGTTGCGAAGCTGACAGAAGAACTGGACGGCGACGAGAAGACAGGTGCAAGGATCATCCTGAAAGCACTGGAGGCTCCGCTGTATCAGATCGCTGCAAACGCAGGTCTTGAAGGTGCGGTTATCGTAAACAAAGTAAAAGAGTCAGAGCCGGGAACCGGATTTGACGCTTACAAAGAAGCATATGTAGATATGGTAGAGGAAGGCATTCTTGATCCGGCCAAGGTTACAAGAAGCGCACTGCAGAACGCAACAAGCGTTGCATCCACACTGCTCACAACAGAGTCAGTAGTATCTACCATCAAAGAACCCCAGCCGGCAGCACCGGCAGGCGGCGCAGGAATGGGTATGATGTAATCCGCATCCCTGCGGATATAAATTAAAGACAGCATGCAGATCCCCCGGACGTTCAGCCCGGGGGATCTTTTGGCCTGCTTTTGTATTTAATCGGATTTTCGTGCTCTTAGATTTTTCGGAATTCTCGAACTGAACCTGAACACATCTTCCCTGCGCCAGAATCTACTTTCTGACTGCGTCATTAATAATCTGATAAGTCCTGCTTATAAATGCACCTTAAAATAAATCAAGTTAAATTTGCTCTGACAGCGCTGTAAACGGTTGACAGCGCCGCTGAATTTCGATAGTATATCAGTTAAATATTTACATTTGCTTATAACATGGATTCAGAAGAAAGAGAGGTCAGTGAATATGGGTAAGATTATTGGCGAGGGTATTACATTTGACGACGTGCTGCTTGTGCCGGCATACTCAGAGGTGATCCCGAATGAGGTGGATCTGTCTACCTTCCTGACAAAGAAGATCAGACTGAACATCCCGATGATGAGTGCGGGTATGGATACAGTTACGGAGCATCGTATGGCGATCGCGATGGCACGTCAGGGCGGTATCGGTATTATACATAAGAACATGTCGATCGAGGCGCAGGCTGAAGAAGTGGACAAGGTAAAGAGATCTGAGAACGGCGTTATCACAGATCCGTTTTTCCTCTCACCGGAGAATACACTGGCGGATGCGAACAACCTGATGGCGAAGTTCCGCATTTCAGGCGTACCGATCACAGAAGGGCGCAAACTTGTCGGCATCATTACGAACCGTGATCTGAAATTTGAAGAAGACTTCTCTAAGAAGATCAAAGAATCCATGACTTCCGAAGGCCTGATCACGGCGAAGGAAGGGATCACGCTCGAAGAGGCGAAGAAGATCCTGGCCAGAGCCAGAAAAGAGAAGCTCCCGATCGTTGATGACGAGGGCAACCTGAAAGGCCTTATTACAATTAAAGATATTGAGAAGCAGATCAAGTATCCGCTTTCTGCAAAAGACTCCCAGGGACGTCTCCTCTGCGGCGCGGCGCTGGGCATCACGGCGAACTGCCTGGATCGCGCGGCTGAGCTTGTGAAAGCGAAAGTTGACGTTGTGGTCATGGATTCCGCACACGGCCATTCTGCTAACGTACTCCGCACGATCCGCATGGTGAAGGAGAAATACCCGGATCTGCAGGTAATCGCAGGAAATGTTGCGACAGGTGAAGCTACGAAGGCGCTTATTGAAGCCGGCGTGGATGCCGTGAAGGTCGGCATCGGACCGGGTTCCATTTGTACGACCCGTGTGGTTGCCGGGATCGGTGTTCCGCAGATCTCAGCGGTTATGGACTGCTACGAGGTTGCAAAAGAGTACGGCGTACCGATCATTGCTGACGGCGGCATCAAGTACTCAGGCGATATGACGAAAGCAATCGCGGCAGGCGCGAATGTATGTATGATGGGAAGTATCTTCGCAGGATGCGATGAGAGTCCGGGAACATTCGAGCTGTATCAGGGAAGAAAATACAAAGTATACCGCGGCATGGGATCCATTGCGGCGATGGAAAACGGCAGCAAAGACCGATATTTCCAGGAGAATGCGAAGAAGCTTGTTCCGGAAGGCGTTGAGGGACGTGTGGCTTACAAGGGTACGGTGGAAGATACGGTATTCCAGCTCATGGGCGGCCTTCGTTCCGGTATGGGCTACTGCGGTACGCATAATATCGAAGAGCTGAAGGAGAACGGCAGATTCATCAAGATCTCTGCCGCAGCATTAAGAGAGAGCCATCCGCATGATATCCACATCACAAAAGAGGCTCCGAACTACAGTGTAGACGAATAATATATGGCTACAGGACAGCCGGGCATGGGGATCCAGACGGATCTCCGGTCCGGCTGTCTTTACGTGCGGAGTATGCGGGTATCATGTACTTTATTAATTCATAAGAATTTATTCATGAACCATACAGAAATGTGTGTTATCATTTTAATTCAGAGGATGGGTGACATAGGATGAATACACGCAGAGGATATACAAATGGGAAGAGACCGGGAAACCGGAGGGAAAATACGGGGAAAAGCAGCAGATCCGCTGTATGCCGGATGAACAGAACCGCACGGATCGGAATTGCAGTACTTGTGGTTCTGACGGTTTTCCTTGCAGTGCGCGGCCTGTTATCCGCCGGGGGATTTCTCGGAAGTTCCGGATACGGCCGTGTGGATGTGGATGCGTCTGAACCGGAGATCGACGTACAGCTTCTGGATGTTAATCCGTATTCCCGGCCGGGAACTCAGAGCAACGGGATCACCGGGATCGTGATCCATTATACGGCGAATCCGGGGAGTACAGCGCAGGGAAACCGGGATTATTTCAACGGACTTCAGTTTTCGCATGAGACAAAGGCAAGCAGCAATTTTGTCGTAGGTCTGGACGGCGAGATCATTCAGTGCATTCCCACATGGGAAGTAGCCTATGCTTCAAATGACCGTAATTATGACAGCGTATCGATCGAGGTCTGCCATCCGGACGACAGTGGAAAATTTACAGAAGAAAGCTACAGGTCGCTTGTACAGCTGACGGCGTGGCTCTGTGTAAAATTTGATCTGACTGCGGATGATGTGATCCGGCATTATGATGTTACGGGAAAGAACTGCCCGAAGTATTTCGTGGAACACGAGGATGAGTGGGAGCAGTTTAAAGAAAATGTGAGTCTTGCTATCGCATCTGAAAATTGATATAATATGGTGTCACCCGGACTTCAGATGTGGAGGAAGAATATGAACGATTTGGAAATGTACCGCGAGCAGCTTGCGATCTGTGACGACAAGATCATAGATGTGCTGGCGGAGCGGAACAGTATAATAGAGAAGATCATGGCATATAAGGAGAAATACGGCATGCCGATCCTGCAGCCTGCACAGGAAGAAAAACAAAAGAGGCGTCTGGATGAGAAGCTTGCCGGAAATAAATATCAGGAGGAGATTGAGGATGTGTTCCGCAGGATCCTGCGCAACAGCAAACGGATTCAGGCAAGGAAGCTCTTTCCGTATAACATCGTGTTGATCGGATTTATGGGAGCGGGCAAAACCGCTATTTCAGATTTCCTGAGCACAATGTTTGATATGCGGCTTGTGGAGATGGACCAGGAGATTTCGGAACGGCAGGAGATGAGTATTCCGGATATTTTTGCAACATACGGGGAAGAATATTTCCGCAATCTGGAAACGGAGCTGCTGAAAGAACTGCGGTCCGAGAACGGCTGCGTGATCTCATGCGGCGGCGGCGTGGCGCTTCGGGAAGAGAATGTGTCGGAGATGAAGAAGAACGGACGGGTCGTCCTTCTGACGGCAAGTCCGGAGACGATTTATGAACGTGTTAAGGACAGCAACGACCGGCCGCTTCTTCAGGGGAATAATAATGTGGAATTTATCGCTGATCTTATGGAGAAGCGCAGAGAGAAGTATGAGGCTGCTGCTGATATCGTGATACATACGGACAATAAAACGATCCTGCAGAGCTGCGAGGAACTGATCACCAGGCTGATGGAGTTGGATGGAAAATAATGTTTGAGAGATTTTTCCCGGATGAATATGTGGCCTCCACATATGTCATCCCATTTGAGAAACTGTACGAAGAAGGATACAGAGGCGTGATCTTTGACATTGATAATACGCTGGTGCCTCACGGGGCTCCGGCGGATGAACGTGCGAAGAAGCTTTTTGTGCGGCTGAAGGAGATAGGGTTCCAGTCCTGTCTGATCTCCAATAATCAGAAACCGCGGGTTGAGATGTTCAATGAGGAGATCGGCACAAAATATATCTGCAACGCCCACAAGCCGTCGACCAAGAATTATATCAGGGCGATGGAGCTGATGGGAACGGACCGGAGCAATACGCTTTTTGTCGGGGATCAGCTGTTTACGGATGTATGGGGAGCCAAACGCGCTGGAATGAGAAATATTCTTGTGAAACCGATCCATCCGAAGGAGGAGATCCAGATCGTGCTCAAAAGACGACTGGAAGCGGTCGTTCTGCATTTCTATAAAAAAAGATTGAAAAATAAGGGAAATTAGTATAAAATTAATTAGTGGAGTGCCGCTAAGGATTGTAAATCGAAGGAGGAAGATAAATGGTTGCAGCAGGAGATTTTAAGAATGGCATTACCGTTGAGATCGACGGAAATATTTATCAGATTTTGGAATTCCAGCATGTAAAACCGGGAAAAGGAGCAGCGTTCGTAAGAACAAAGCTGAAAAATATCATCAGCGGCGGTGTTGTCGAGAAGACATTCCGTCCGACTGAGAAGTTTGAAAATGCCCACATCGACAGAAAGGACATGCAGTATCTGTATCAGGATGGTGATCTTTATAACTTCATGGATATGGAGACATACGATCAGATCGCTCTTGACGCTGATGTGGTTGGAGATGCGCTGAAATTTGTGAAAGAGAACGAGACAGTTAAGGTCTGCTCTCACAATGGAAATGTATTTTCTGTAGAACCGCCGCTCTTTGTTGAGCTGGCGATCACAGAGACAGAGCCTGGATTCAAAGGCGATACGGCTCAGGGCGCTACGAAGCCGGCTACGGTTGAGACAGGAGCGGTTGTCAATGTACCGCTGTTCTGTGAGACCGGCGATGTGCTGAAGATCGATACACGTACAGGCGAGTATCTCTCCAGAGTTTAATGATTATCAGAAAATTGGGATGTGCCTCATAGGAGGCACATCTTTTTTGTCTGATACGGAGAAATTTAGGCCGGCTTTTTGTGAAATATTCCGGATTGTATTTCCGTGCCGGTTCGATTATAATCATGGTCACATAATATTGTTCAAATTATTATTTTTCACAGGTACATTTCGTACCGGATTTCTCGTTTAATTTATGATGGACCGCGTTTAAAGAAAGGAGAAGAATGAATTATACAGAATTTACATGCGCGGTTGAGAAAATGATCAATCAGAAAATGACAGGAGGTGTCAGAGCTGAACTGCATACCGCAGTCAAAAATAATGGGATAAAGCGTACGGGCGTTCTGATCGAGGCGCCGGGGATTAATATTTCGCCGACGATCTATCTTGAAGAATACTACGAGGATTATATGAAAGGAAAACCGTTAGAACGTATCACAGAAGATGTCATTGCCTTTTACGGTACGGTCAGGCAGGAAAAATCATGGGATTGTGAGAAAATAATGTCATATGCCGGAGTAAGGGACCGGGTTGTATTCAAGCTGATCAACGCGGAGCAGAATCGTGCGTTTCTTGAGACGGTGCCGCATATTGATTTCCTGGATCTGTCGATCGTATTTTATGTTCTGCTGGAGATCACGGAAGAGGGAACGGCATCGATGGCGGTGACCTGCGAACATCAGAAGCAGTGGGGAACCAGTACAGAACGGCTGTGGAAAGATGCGGCTGAAAATGTTAAGCGCATCCTTCCGGCGGAATTTTTTACGATGAATTATGCGTTAAAGGAAATATTGAAAAAGGGGATGGGCATAGAAAACGGACGGGTGACAGTCCCGGAAAATCTTTTTGGAAATGATTCCTCTGTAAGGGACGGGATGTATGTGCTTTCCAACAGTATCAGAAGTTATGGTGCTGCATGTATTGTTTATCCCCATGTCCTTGATATGATCTGGAATATACTGAAAACGGATTTTTATGTTTTGCCGAGCAGTGTGCATGAGGTGATCATCACGCCGTGCCAGCGGTCAGTCACCTGTGCGGAACTGGATGAAATGATACAGGATATCAATGAAACACAGCTGGATTCCGAGGAGGTGCTGAGCGGTCATGCGTATCTGTATGAACGGAGCACGGGCAGGCTGTGTATTGGCATAAAGAAGTCTTCCGGTACAGTGGCTGGATGAAATCAGTGTAGTGAGGGACAAAAAAGTCTTTACTTTATCGTGAAATTGTGCTAGGATAGTTAAGGCTGTAAAGGGGAGCGTCGTGTTCCCCTTTCACAGTTGGAATGCGTCTGTAGCTCAGTGGATAGAGCAATGCCCTCCGGAGGCATGTGCGGCGGTTCGACTCCGCTCAGACGCTGCAAAAAAGAAAACAGGAATGTACTTCAGCGGTAAGCTTTAAGTGCATTCCTGTTTTTCTTTGTTCATGGACCGGCAGGCCTGTGCTGCCGGTTATCAGATCAGGTTGACCTTCTTTTTCATCATGTAATGCGTGGCAATGTACATTGCAACGGTCACGACTGTACTGATCACGCAGGAGATAGCATAGATCCTTATCATAAAGTCAGCCGCAGTCGCGCCCTCTGCAGCGAAGAACTCATATCCCGGGAAATATCCGGAGATAAAGAGGATGATCAGGCTTCCGGTCTGTATCACGGTGGACGTGATGAAATACGCGGCTACCGCGCAGAGTACGCGGTGTCCCGGGAAGAGCTGCCCGATATTGATGCAGAAGTAGATCATGATTACACTGTAGATGCAGCTTACCAGGCAGAGGATCAGGAGCATCAGGCCGAAATCTCCGAGCGTCATTCCAAGCTCCCGGGTGGTCTCATCGGCGACCAGGCTGTAAGCGTCCCGGATGTTCTTTCCGGTCGCGAGGATCAGGATGCCCGCCGCCACGATCAGGGTGTCCGCAGCCATAAAGATGCAGCCGGAGATGATCTTCGCCCACAGATGCTGGATGCCGGATACCGGAAGCGTCCAGGAGAGGTATCCTTCCCGGCTGAACAGGTTGCGGTAGTAGCGGAACGCAATCTGCATCTGGGTGTAGAACATCAGTGCGGATACGAACACAGTAAATAAGGTAAAAAACAGGAGCAGCGAAAGGACCAGCATCTTTTCATCGACCGGTTCGATCAGGTCCAGCCTGTTCATGTAGATGAACCGCATAAGGACACAGAAGATCAGAAAGATGCCGTGGAGCAGAAGAAAAAGCTTCCCGGAGGATTTTAAGTCGTATTTGATCAGTTTTCCTAACATTTGAACACCTCCCTGAATAAAGTGTCTACGGATTTCCCGTATTCTGTGCGGATCTCATCCACAGATGCGTTGAGCGAGATCTGTCCGTTCTGGAGAAAGATCACGTAGTCCAGCACCTGCTCGATATCTGTGATCAGGTGGGTGGAGATCAGCACGGTCGCATTTTCGCTGTAGTTGGAAAGGATCGTCCGCAGGATATAATCCCGGGCTGCCGGATCCACGCCGCCGATCGGCTCGTCCAGGATATAAAGGTCTGCATCCCGGCTCATTACGAGGACGAGCTGTACTTTCTCCTGGGCGCCCTTGGAAAGCGCGTTCAGGCGTTTGCTTTTATCGATCTCCAGTGCGTCCAGCATCTTCAGCGCCCGTTCGGTGCTGAAATTCCGGTAGAAGTCCGCGTAATAGGCGAGCAGATGGTTTACCGTCATATGGCCGTTGAAGAAGCTGCGGTCCGGAAGATAGGAAACGATCTTCTTAGTGGCGGGACCGGGCTCCAGGCCGTTGATCATGATGTGCCCGTCTGAGGGCGTGAGCAGGCCGTTGGCCAGCTTGATCAGTGTGGTCTTGCCGCTTCCGTTCGGCCCGAGAAGGCCCACGATCTTTCCCCGTTCAAGGGAAAGATCCACGTTCGAGAGCGCGAAGAAGTTCCCATATTTTTTCGTCAGTTTCTGACATTCAAGAATCGGTCTCATGAGTTTCCCCCTTTAATGTTTGTCGTATCATCTCAAGTGTTTCTTCGTCCGTGAACCCGAGCTTCTGCATCTGTACGAAGAAGTCCCGGATATGCTCCTGTGCCATTTCCGTGCGCATCTGACGGATCAGGTCCGCATTGTCTGTAATGAAGCGGCCGCTGGTCCGCTGGGAATACACAAGACCGCACCGCTCAAGCTCGGACAGGGCCTTCTGCATTGTGTTCGGATTTACCGCCGCATCGACGGCCAGATCCCGGACGGAAGGGAGTTTGTCGCCGGGCTGATAAGTCCCGGAGACGATGTCGTGTTGAATACGTTCCATTAATTGTAAATAGATGGGACGGTCATCATCCAGATTCCATGGCATTTAATCACCCCTTAACTGTATTATTGATTTAATACAATAATATGCTATTAGATCGAATCTGTCAAGACTTTTTCTTTGAGACCGGGATCGAATACGCCTCTGCGGAGCATGGCGATCTCGTGTTTATAGGGAGGATATGATTTCTTCCGGTCATCGGGGGAAGGGATCCAGGGTGTTTCCAGGATCTTCGGGATATCCTCAAAGTCCGGGTGGCGGACAATGTAATTCAGGGCGTCAAAACCGATCTGCCCGAAACCGATATTCTCGTGCCGGTCTTTCGCCGCGCCTGGGACGTTTTTGCTGTCGTTGATGTGGAAGACAGCGATCTGTTCTTTCCCGAGGATATGGTCAAATTCACGGATCACATCGTCAAAATGATGGATGATACCGTAACCGCTGTCGCTGGTGTGGCAGGTGTCGAAGCAGACCCGCAGTTTTTCGTTGTGGACGACGCCGTCATAGATGCGGGCCAGCTCTTCGAATGTCCGGCCGATCTCGGAACCTTTGCCGGCCATCGTCTCCAGGGCGATGACGCAGTCTGTGTCAGCGGTCAGCACTTCATTCAGCCCTTTGATGATCTGGGCGGTGCCTGCTTCGCTCCCGGCCCCTACATGGGCGCCCGGATGGAGGATCAGCGTGTGACTCCGGCAGCTTATGGTGCGCTCGATCTCTTTTGCCAGAAATTCCACCGCCAGGGAAAAGGTTTCCGGCTTTACCGTGTTCCCCAGATTGATGATGTAAGGGGCATGGACGATGATCCCGTCGATGCCGTGGGCGTTCATGTATTCCCAAGCGGCGTCGATATTCAGCTCGCTGATATCCTTCCGTCTGGTATTCTGCGGCGCGCCGGTGTAGAACATAAATGTGTCTGCTCCGTAGGAAACCGCTTCCTTTGCCGAGCCCAGGAGCATATCTTTTCCGCTCATGCTTACGTGAGAACCGATCTTCATAATGTGTATGATCTCCTTTTCGTCAAAATATGGTCCATTATAATAGAAAGAGCGGCTTTATTCAAGAAGAGAACTTGCCGTCCACCGGCATACATGGTAGAATATTTCCCATACGGATAAAGGAGTGTGGAATAAATTGAAGACATTACTGGAACTGATCACGATAGAGGCAGAAGCAGCTTTTGAAAAAGCAGGTTATGACAGGGAACTGGCGAAGGTTACGCTTTCCAACCGCCCGGACCTGTGCGAATATCAGTGCAACGGGGCACTGGCCGGAGCAAAGAAATATAAGAAGGCTCCTTTTATGATCGCGGAGGATGTGGCGGCGAACCTTGCCGGCAGTACTTATTTTGAATCGGTCGATGTGGTAAAACCGGGCTTTATCAATCTGAAGCTTTCGAAGGAGAGCGTGGCTTCCTATCTGAACGGGATGAAAGCCGAAGAAAAGCTTGGCGTGGAAAATGAAGAGACGCCGAAGACCATCATGATCGATTACGGCGGACCGAATGTGGCGAAGCCGCTCCACGTGGGACATCTTCGTTCCGCGATCATCGGGGAGAGTGTGAAACGGATCCTGCGGTATAAGGGAAACCAGGTGATCGGGGATATCCATCTGGGCGACTGGGGATATCAGATGGGCCTTATCATTACGGAACTTAAGAAACGCCAGCCGGATCTGCCGTACTTTGACGAATCCTATGAAGGAGAATATCCGGCGGAGGCGCCGTTTACGATCAGTGAACTTGAGGAGATCTATCCGACGGCCAGCGCGTATGCGAAAGAGCATGAGGATTACCGGGAGGAGGCATTGCAGGCGACCTACCTGCTGCAGAACGGGAACCGGGGTTACCGGGCGGTATGGGATCATATCATGAACGTATCGGTAACGGACCTGAAGAAGAATTATGAGAACCTGAATGTGGAATTCGATCTGTGGAAGGGTGAATCCGACGCCCAGAAATATATTCCCGACATGGTGCAGATGCTCAAAAACGAAGGCTATGCACACTATGATGAGGGCGCCCTCGTGGTGGATGTGCAGGAAGAGGATGACAATAAAGAAGTGCCGCCGTGCATGATCCTGAAATCCGACGGCGCAGCGCTGTATGACACGACAGACCTGGCTACGCTGGTAGAGCGGGAGCAGGATTATCACCCGGATGAGGTGATCTATGTAGTGGACAAGCGCCAGGAGCTGCATTTCACCCAGGTGTTCCGCTGCGCGAAGAAGACCGGGATCGTGCCGGAGAAGACGGGGCTTAAGTTCCTCGGGTTCGGAACGATGAACGGCAAGGACGGCAAGCCATTCAAGACCCGTGAGGGCGGCGTGATGCGCCTTGAGAACCTGATCCGCGAGATCGATGAGGAAATGTATAAGAAGATCATGGACAACCGCACGGTGGAGGCGGAAGAAGCGCGGCGCACGTCACAGATCGTGGGCCTTGCGGCGATCAAGTACGGGGATCTTTCCAACCAGGCGTCCAAGGATTATATCTTCGATGTAGACCGGTTTACTTCTTTTGAGGGAAATACCGGGCCGTATATCCTGTATACGATCGTCCGGATCAAATCGATCCTGAACAAATATCAGGAAAACGGCGGTTCCCTCGACGGATTAACGATCCGTCCGGCGGAAAATGAATATGAGAAGGCGCTGATGCTCCAGGTGCTGAAGTTCAACGATGTGTTCGGGGCTGTCTATGAAGAGACGGCGCCGCATAAACTCTGCGCCTATATATATGAACTGGCGAATGAGTTCAATAAATTCTATCATGAGACGAAGATCCTGTCCGAGGAGGATGAGGAGAAGAAAGCGGGGTATATCGCGCTCCTGGTCCTGACAAGACGGGTGCTGGAAACCTGTATCGACCTGCTCGGCTTTGAAGCGCCGGAAAGGATGTAGCAGATGACGGAGAAACTCTTTTATCAGGACAGCCATATCGCGGAATTTGAGGCGGAGGTCCTTTCCTGTATGGCCGCAGGAGCCGGGTACGAGATCGAACTCGACAGGACGGCGTTTTTCCCGGAAGGCGGCGGCCAGTACGCGGATACAGGGATGCTCGGCGGGGTTCGTGTGACGGATGTGCAGGAGAGGGACGGAAGAGTCCTCCACATGACGGACGGGCCGCTTGACGCGGGAATGCGCGTGACCGGCCGGATCGACTGGGAAGAGCGTTTCATGAAAATGCAGCAGCACAGCGGCGAGCATATCGTGTCCGGACTGGTCCATTCCCGTTTTGGATATAATAATGTGGGATTTCATCTCGGCACGGAGGACTGCACCATGGATTTCAGCGGCGTCCTCACAGAAGAGCAGCTGACGGAGATCGAGCGGGAAGCGAACCGCGCGGTGTGGAAGAACCTGGAGATCCGGGCGCTCTATCCGACAGAGGAAGAGCTGAAGAAGCTTCAGTACCGCAGCAAGATCGAGATCGAAGGACAGGTGCGGATCATCGTGGTCCCGGGATATGATGTGTGCGCCTGCTGTGCGCCGCATGTGAAGCGGACCGGTGAGATCGGCCTGATCAAGCTGACCCACATGCAGCATTATAAGGGCGGCGTCCGGGTGACCATGCTGTGCGGATCAAGGGCGCTGGCGGATTACGGGATCAAACAGGCCCAGGCGAGAGAAATCTCGGCGCTGCTCTGCGCAAAAGTCAACGAGACGGCGGAGGCGGTACGGCAGCTGAAAGAAGAAAACAATGCGTTAAAATATATGGCGGCAGGCAGGGAAAGGCGGCTGGTTGAGTGCCAGGCGGCGATGATCCCGAAGGATGGAAAGCCGGTCTGCGTTTTTACAGAGGATCTGGAAACGGACTCTATGCGGAGACTGATGAACCTTGTCCTGGAAGACGGGCATCAGCTCTGTGCGGTATTGCAGAAAAACGACGAAAATGCATACCGTTATGTAATGGGGAGCAGGACAGCGGATATGCGTGCTTTTGTGAAAGCCTTCAATGCAAAGTTTGAGGGACGGGGCGGCGGCAGGCCGGAGATGGTCCAGGGCACGGCCGTCGGAGAACCGGAAGCGATCCGGAGCTGGATCTGCGGGAAAGCTGGTGAAATGTGATGCAGAATCAGATTTACAGAAAATATCCGTTCTGGAGTCTTGCAGGACCGCTCCTTGGTTTTCTGGCAATCCAGATGGCTGTTCAGTTTGTGATCCAGTTTGTGATCGAAGCTCCGTATCTTCTTGAGGCCTACAAAGAACTTATGCGCGGGTCCGCAGAAGGGACGCTGGCGTCGGCACAGGAAATCGTCGATGTCTATGTGCGCGTGACAGCGCCGGCCCTGGAATGGATCACGGCCCATCAGGTGGAGATCTCAGCGGCATCGTCAGGCGCTGCAATGATCCTGACAGGGATCCTGTTTGCGGGAGACCGGAAACTGGAAAAGAAATACGGGGTGGAACTGCCGAAGAAAGCGGCGCCGGGCAGGTACTGGATGCTGGCTGTATTTGGTGCCGCAGGATCACTGGCAGCCACTTGCCTGATGGCGATGGCTCAGGCGGCTTTTTACGACAGCCGTTATCAGCAGATTTCAGCAGATCTTTACGCGTCGCCTTTTCCGGTACAGCTGATCTGTCTGGGACTTCTGATCCCGGTGTCTGAGGAACTGATGTTCCGCGGGATCCTCTATAAAAGATACCGGGAACGTCAGAATTTCTGGTATTCAGCGCTGTGCTCGGCTGTTCTCTTTTCATTTACACATGTGAGTATGACACAGATGATCTATGCATTTTTGCTGGGCCTGATGCTTGCGTATGTCTATGAAAAGTTCGGATCGTTCCTGGCGCCTGCGTTCCTGCATGCATTTATGAATACGGCATCGCTTGTCTTTACTGAAACCGGGGTGTTCTCCACACTGGCGCAGGATCCGGCGCTGATGGCCGGTGCTGCAGTGGGAGGAGCATTTATCTGCTCGGTTATGTTTGTGCTGATCCAGAAAATGGACAGGTGACAGCGTCAGTGTACAAACCCAATATCCGGTGGAAAACAGAGGAAATTGCAACCAGATGTTGAAAAATACAGAATTTTGCTATATCATATAGAGAAATGGAGATAAAACGTTCATATACGAAAGGTAAAACTATGAGATATAGAAAAAAGATTTGGCAGGCAGTTGTTGTGTCAGCGCTGGTAGGTTCGCTGACGGTGGTTCCGGTCTATGCGGAGCCATCTGACACGGTACAGGAGCTGCAGGGAGAACAGTCGGATCTTGAAGATCAGAAATCAGATGCACAGAGTGAACTGAACAGCCTTCAGACACAGTTGGAAGGACTGCTTTCCAAAATTTCGGAACTGGAGGATAACCTGGTACAGAAGGGCGAAGAGATCCGGCAGGCAAAAGCGGATCTGGCGGCTGCCGAAGAACGGCGTCAGGAACAGTATGATGCCATGAAGCTTCGGATCCGGTACATATATGAATCAGGCGGCGATGTGGCAGTCTTTGAAAAGATCCTTTCTTCAGGAGATATCACAAGTATGCTGACTCAGGCAGAGTATTCTCAGAAGGTTCATGAGTATGATCGCCGTCAGCTTGAGGAATATGCCCGGACCGTGCAGGAGATCGAAGAACTGGAACAGACGCTGGAGACGGAGATGTCAGATCTCCAGACGCTGGAAACGCAGTATCAGGAACAGCAGGATACCCTGAATGCTACGATTGCTTCAAAGCAGGATGAGATTTCGGATCTGGACGGCATGATCCAGGAGGCAGCTGCGAGGATCCTGGAACAGCAGCAGAGAGAACAGGAGCAGCAGGAAGCACAGGAGCAGCAGGAGGCACAGGCAGCTGCGGACGGGCAGGATGATCAGAACAGTTCGGACGATTCCGGACAGTCGGAAAGCAATGATACAGATGGATCGGATGAAGGCAACACACCGGATGCGCCGGATTATGATACCGTGGTAGGCGGTTCGGTCGTTTCCCGTGCGTACAGCGCGCTTGGCAAACCGTATGAATGGTCGGCAGCCGGTCCGGACAGCTATGACTGCTCGGGACTTGTCAGCTTCGCTCTGACCGGACGATATAGTCACAGATGGTCTACGTCTGATTTTATTACCTGGCCGAGGGTGAGCAATCCACAGCCCGGGGACGTCTGCATCAAACCGGGACACTGCGGGATCTACATTGGTGGCGGCCAGATGATCCATGCGCCCCAGACCGGGGACGTCGTTAAGATCAGCGCCGTTCATTCGGGAATGTTCTACGTGCGTTATTAGAAAAGTGCTCAGAGAGATATACAGCGGCTTTTGCGAAAGAACAGCAGAAGCCGCTGTTTTTTTGCTTTTTTAAAAAGTGTTACAAAAATGTTAAAAAAGTATTGAAAAAACGCTTGATATTTATTATAATCTATTACAGATTAATACTACATAAGACGAAAATCCCTGCTATGGCAAATTTTTTTGGAAATGCTGTTGAAAAACGTTTTTTTCTGTTGTATCATGCATATATGTGGGGATATAAATATTAATATAGGGAAAGGTGAAGAAATGAAATTAAAGAGAGTACACAGTGCATTGATCGCTGCGGCTCTTACCTGTTCCATGATGGTGACGCCGGTATACGCGGCGCCTACGCTGGATGAACTGCAGGAAGAGCAGCAGAATCTTGAGAACCAGAAGGAAGATGCGCAGGGACAGCTGAGCAGCCTGCAGTCACAGCTGGAGACATTGATCGGGAAGATCGATGATCTGGAAGTCCAGCTGATCGATAAAGGCGAGGAGATCGCTCAGGCTCAGAAAGATCTGGAAGCGGCTGAGAAGAAGCGCCAGGAACAGTATGACGCCATGAAGCTCCGTATCAAATATATGTACGAAGCAGGAAGCGGAACCGCTACCATGGAAAAGGTCATGGAGTCCGGCGACATCTCAAGCATGCTGACTCAGGCAGAGTATTCCCAGCAGGTACATGAGTACGACAGGGAACAGCTTCAGGAGTATGCGGATACTGTAGCAGAGATCGAGGAACTTCAGCAGACTCTGGAGACAGAGATGGAGAACCTGCAGAGCCTCGAGGCAGAATATCAGGAACAGCAGGATGAACTTGACGCGACGATCGCATCCAAGCAGGATGAGATTTCCAATCTGGACGGAATGATCCAGGAGGCGGCTCAGAAAGTTGCTGAGGAGAAAGAACGTCTGGAGGAAGAGGAGCGTCAGAGACAGCTTGAAGAGCAGAGACGCCAGGAGGCGGCTGCGCAGCAGAATAATAGTGGCGGCAGTTCAAACAATGGCGGTTCGAATAGCGGCGGCGGTTCATCAGGCGGCGGAAGTTCGTCAGGCAATTCACTGGCACCGGTAAGCGGCAGCGTTGTAGACCGTGCATATTCCAAGCTTGGCAAGCCTTATGTCTGGGGAGCGGTCGGACCGAATTCATTTGACTGTTCCGGTTTCGTCGGATTCTGTCTCACAGGAAGATACGAGCGTATCTGGACATCCAGCAGTTACTGCGGATGGCCGAGAGTGAGCAACCCGCAGCCGGGTGATATCTGTGTAAGATCCGGACACTGTGGTATTTACATAGGCGGCGGCCAGATGATCCACGCACCGCATACAGGCGATGTAGTCAAGATTGCATCTGTTCCGAGCAATATGTGGTATGTCCGCTATCCGGGTTAGAAATTAATACATAGTAAAGAATATCAGGGATCCTGCAGATGCAGGATCCTTTTTCTGTCTCTTGTCATGTGCAGACCGGATGTGCTACAATGGACTAAGATTTCACAGGAAGGACTGACACGATGGGAAAAGGACTGATCCACATCTACTGCGGAGACGGGAAAGGCAAGACATCAGCAGCCACAGGACTGGCTGTGCGGGCGGCCGGATGCGGGAAGCAGGTCCTATTTGCCCGGTTCCTGAAGAACGAGGAGTCAGGCGAGCTGGAGATCCTGGACCGGATCCCGGAGATCCATGTCATTCACCTGGAGAGATCTTACGGCTTTTACCGTACGCTCACGGAAGAGGAGCAGGCGGAAGTCCGGCAGATGCACGAAGCATTGTGGCATGATATCGTCCGGAGGGCAGAGACGGATGCCTATGACGTCCTGGTGATGGATGAGTTCATGGCAGCGTACAATTACGGACTGATCGGCCATGATGCGGCTTTTGCGTTCCTGCGGGAGAAGCCGGAGCGTCTGGAAGTCGTCCTTACAGGGCGCGATCCGGACGAAGACCTTGTGGAACTGGCGGACTATGTGTCGGAGATCCGCAAGGTGAAGCATCCCTTTGACCGGGGGATCCGGGCGAGAAGAGGGATCGAGTATTAACAGATGCCGTCCGGTACGGATATGACCGGGCCGCAGGCCAGATCCGGCATACATTTAAAAGACACAGTCTGTAATATATCCGGCAGGAACCGGCGCAGGCTGCGAGGAAGACAGGTGAGAATCCTGCACAATACCCGTTGCTGTATTAGCGGAGCGGCGTTTCGAAGGAAGCCACTGGGAGAGATGCCCGGGAAGGCAGAGACGTCCGCGGTGAGGCTTGAGTCAGAATATTCGCTTTTAAATGGATCTGGGGATTACGGGAATATGATCAAAAGGAGAAAAGAAAATGCCAGAGAAAAAGAAATTCTTACTGCGCGCGTATATCGCATTTGCCGCGATATTCGTGATCGCGCCCGCATCCAATGCGATGCACATCATGGAGGGCTACCTGCCGGCAGGGTACTGCGTGGCGTGGGGAGTCATCTGCCTGCCGTTTCTGATCGCAGGATTTATCTCACTTCGGAACAAAGTAAAGGAAAACAGGAGAAATCTGGTCCTGATCGCCATGTCGGGAGCATTTATTTTCGTGATCTCATCACTGAAGATCCCGTCCGTGACGGGAAGCTGCTCCCACATGACGGGGACCGGACTCGGAGCGATCCTGTTCGGGCCGTCTGCCGTCAGCATCCTGGGGATCATCGTGCTGGTCTTCCAGGCGGTGCTGCTGGCCCACGGGGGACTGACGACGCTGGGGGCGAATACCTTTTCCATGGCCATCGCCGGCCCCCTTGTTTCCTTTGGAATATATAAACTCTGTAAACATACAAAAATGAACCGCAGGGCGGGGATCTTCCTGGCGGCTCTTGCCGGGGATCTTTTCACGTACTGTGTGACCAGCATCCAGCTGGCGCTGGCCTATCCGTCGGAGGCCGGCGGCGTGGCGGCGTCTGCGGTGAAATTCCTGGGCGTCTTCGCGCCGACCCAGCTGCCGCTTGCGGTGATCGAAGGGATCCTGACCGTGGTGATCGTGATCGGTCTGGAGACTTATGCGAAACCGGAACTGAGAGCCATCGGTTTTTCTGGAAGCAGGAAGGAGGCGTGAGCGGGATGACAAAAAATACGAAGACAGTGATCCTGCTTCTCGTTATCGCTGCGCTGATCGCGGTGATCCCGGTGGCCGTGTTAAAAGATGCGGAGTTCGGAGGATCCGATGATGCGGGAAGCGTCATGGTGGAAGAGATCCAGGGAGAATATGAACCCTGGTTTACGCCGGTGCTGGAACAGGCCCTCGGCGGCGAGCTGCCCGGTGAGATCGAGAGCCTGGTCTTCTGCATTCAGACCGGGATCGGCGTGGGTGTGATCGCCTTTTTTATGGGGCGGTTCGTAGAACGGAAGAAATGGATGGAGAAGCAGGGAGAGGAAGATGCTTCTGATAGATAAATTAAGCTACCGGTCAAAATTAAGATATGTGAATGCGTCGGAGAAGCTTCTGTATGCCGTGGCGACGCTGGCGCTCTGTGTCATAAGCCGTTCGGTCCGGACGGCGATGCCGGTATTTGCGGTCAATATGGTGTTGACTGTCTGGAAAGGGGGAATCCCCCTTTCCCGCTATATGAAACTACTGCTCATCCCTGCGGCATTTCTGATCGCGGGGACGGCGGCCATCGTGGTCAATGTATCCGCCGTGCCGCTGGACGCGTTTGCATTTCCGGCAGGGAATTTCTATATCACCGGGAGCCGGGCGGGACTTTGGCAGGCGCTTAAGATCTGTCTGACCGCGCTGGCGGCGGTGAGCTGCCTGTACTTTCTGGCTCTCAATACGGTGATGACGGATATCCTGGGGGCGCTCCGGAAGCTGAAGGTGCCGGCACTCCTGATCGAACTGATGCTCCTCATTTACCGGTTCATCTTCGTTCTGTCGGAGACGGCCTCAGCCATCCGGGTGTCGCAGAATTCCCGGCTGGGAAACCGGAATTTACGGACCGGGATCCGTTCGTTCGGTGCAATGGGGACGGCGCTTTTTATCCTGGCGCTGAAGCGGTCGAATGCGCTGTATGACGCCATGGAGTCGAGATGCTATGACGGGACGATCCGCGTCCTGTCAAAGGAATATCCGGCAAAAGCATCCGAAATCACACGGGTCATTGTGTATGAAGCGGTGCTTCTGCTTGTATGGATCATGTAAAGTGAAAAACAGTATTACAGGAAGGACAAATGAAACAGGAAGAGAAAGGCTATAATGAAAACTGGGTGATCGAGGCGCAGGATGTTTCCTACGCTTACGAAGGAAATGAAGAGAAAGCGCTGGACGGTCTGAGCCTGAAAATCCGCAGGGGAAGCCGGGTGGCGTTCATGGGCGGGAACGGCTCGGGAAAGTCCACGTTTTTTCTCTGTCTGAACGGGATTCGGAAGCCGGATTCGGGCCGGATCTGCATCGACGGAAAGCCCATTGAATATACGAGAAAAGGACTTCTCGACGTCCGCGGGAAAGTCGGGATCGTTTTTCAGGAACCGGACAATCAGCTCTTTTCCGCAAGCGTATATGAGGAGATATCTTTCGGCATCCTCAACCTTGGTGCAGATGAAGAGATGGCAGGGAGAGAGGTGGAACGGGTGATCAGGGAACTTGAGATCACGCCGTTTCAGGATCGGCCTGCACATGCCTTAAGCGGCGGTCAGAAGAAGCAGGTGGCGATCGCGGATATCCTGGTCATGCATCCGGAGGTGATGATCCTGGACGAACCGTCGGCGGCGCTGGATTCGGTGCATGCGCGGAAAGTGGAGGAGATCGTGGAAGGACTGACCGGGCAGGGAATCACGGTGCTGATGGCGACCCATGATATAGACTATGCTTACAGATGGGCCGATGAGATCGTGCTCATGCATGAAGGGAGAGTGCTCAGACAGGGAACGCCTGATGAGGTATGTGCGGACGGCAGACTGCTTGCAGAGGCGGGACTGGAGCCGCCGGCAGTGCTGCGGCTGTACGGGTGCCTGAAAGAAAACGGAATGACCGGAAATGCGGAAAAGCTTCCGCGCAGTACGGATGACCTGATCAGCCTGATCAGATCCGGAGGAAATAAGAGAACGGACGGTTAAGAAAGAAGCAGGAGGAACAGAAAATGGGCAAAGGGATTCTGGTTGTAAGTTTTGGTACGAGCCATATAGATACAATGGAAAAGACGATCACGGTGATCGAGCAGGATATCGCGCGGCAGTTTCCGGAGTGGAGCGTATATCGGGCATTTACGAGCCGGATGATCGTGCGCAAGCTGAAACGGACGGAAAACATGGAGATCGATACCGTTGAGGAGGCACTCAGACGTATGGCGGCGGACGGGATCAGTGAGGTGATCGTCCAGCCCACGCATATTATCAACGGGATTGAGAATGACCGGATGATGGAAGATTTGATGGAACACATGTCCCTGTTCCGGAAGATCCGGGTAGGGAAGCCGCTTTTGAGCAGTGTGGATGATTATAAGAAAGCCATCCATGCAGTCATGTCTGAGGTGGGACTGGAAACCGGGGAAATGCTTGTCCTCATGGGACACGGGACCGATCATCATGCGAATGCGGCGTATCCGACGCTGGAATATACGTTTCATGCCCTGGGATATAATCAGGTACTGGTCGGCACGGTGGAAAGCTTTCCGGAACTGAAAAATGTGATGGCAAAGCTGGAGATCGCAGAGAAGAAAAAGATTGCCCTGATGCCGTTCATGCTTGTCGCAGGCGACCATGCTAAAAATGATATGGCAGGCGAGGAAGACTCATGGAAGACGGAGCTGGAAGATGCAGGGTACGCCGTGCGTGTTATTCTGAAAGGACTGGGTGAGTTCGAGGGGATACGGAAGATCTTTCTTGAGCATATAGAAGAAACGATGGAGTAGAAGATATGTCGGGATTTGACAGAGATATCGGAAGAACACGGTCAGGACTGCGCTACGGATGGACGACAGGAAGCTGTGCTGCGGCAGCGGCGAAGGCGGCGGCGGAGATGCTTTTAGGCGGTCAGGAGATCCTTCAGGTGCGGCTGATGACGCCGAAGGGGATCGGACTGCTGCTGGATGTGGAAATGACCGTGCGCAGAGAGGCTTATGTACAATGCGCGGTCCGTAAATACAGCGGGGACGATCCGGACGTAACAGACGGCCTGCTGATCTGCGCCCGTGCGGAGCGGATATCAGGACCTGAGGCGGATGCAGTCGTGGAGCGTGGGGCGTTTTGTGTCAACGTTACGGATACACTGCGTATTATCCTGGATGGCGGAGACGGCGTGGGGAGAGTGATGAAAAAAGGTCTTGAGCAGTGCATCGGACAGGCGGCGATCAATAAAGTCCCCCGCAGGATGATCATGGAGGAAACTGCAGGTGTATGCGAAAAATACGGCTATACCGGTGTGCTGAAGATAACAGTTGCGATCCCGCAGGGAGAACAGACGGCAGAGAAGACATTTAATCCCAGGCTGGGGATCGAGGGAGGTCTGTCGGTGCTGGGGACGTCAGGCATTGTGGAGCCTATGAGCGAGAAGGCGCTGACAGATACGATCTGGCTGGAAATGAAAATGCTGAATGACAACGGCTGTGATGCCTGTTATGTCGTACCGGGCAATTACGGAAGTGATTTCCTGAAGGAACGGCTCGGCCTGGATATGGAACTTGCGGTCAAATGCAGCAATTACATAGGAGAAGCCATTGATGACGCAGTGTTTCTCGGAATGAAAGGACTGCTCCTGGTCGGGCATGTCGGCAAATTCATTAAACTTGCCGCGGGCGTTATGAATACGCACTCCCGGCAGGCTGACTGCAGGATGGAAGTGTTTTCCGCCCATGCAGCCATGAACGGGGCAGATGCGCAGACTGTGCGGGCGGTCATGTCCTGTCTGAACACATCGGAAGCGGTCAGTCTGCTGAAGGAAAAAGAACTGCTTGTCCCGGTCATGAAGTCCGTAATGGAACGGATCTCATTTTACCTGCAGCACAGGGCAGGGGAAAGCCTGCAGATCGGAGCCATTGTATTTTCAAATGAAGAGGGGATCCTGGGACAGACAGAGAATGCAGAGATGATCCTGAAAATGATACAGGACCAGGATCCGGAAAGCGGATCCTGAGCAGATGAGATTATGCGGATACAATATATAAGAATGGAGGATACAGGAAAAATGAACGGTAGATTTACTGGCGTCGGTGTCGGACCGGGAGATCCGGAGCTGATGACCCTGAAGGCGGTGCGTGCCGTACGGGAATGCAGTGTGATCGCAGTGCCGGTATCGGATGCGGCTCTTACAGGACCGGTTTATGATCCGGCTGTAAACGGAAAACAAAGATATCTGCAAACATGTGTGGCCTGGCAGATCGCAGCGGGGGCTGTGCCGGAGATCGAAGATAAGGACCGGATATTCCTTCCCATGCCGATGATAAAGGAAAAGGAGAGGCTGAAGGCGATCCATGATCAGGACGCCGCTGCAGTGGCTGAACTTCTGGACAAGGGAGAAAATGTAGTTTTTCTGACGCTTGGCGATCCGACCGTGTATTCCACCTGCATGTATGTGCACAGGCGTCTGAAACAGGCCGGGTATGAGACGTCCATCATTCCGGGAATTCCTTCTTTCTGCGCGGCGGCTGCGCGGATGGACATTCCGCTGGTGGAGAACCGGCAGGAACTGCATGTGCTCCCGGCGTCTTATGACATTGGGGAAAGCCTGCATCTTCCGGGCACAAAGGTGCTGATGAAAGCCGGCCGGAAGATGGCGGAAGTGAAGCGTCTGCTGAATGAAAAGGGGATGGACGCCGTTATGGTGGAAAACTGCGGCATGGAGGAAGAACATATCTATTTAAGCGCAGAGGAAATACCGGAACAGGCTGGATATTATTCCCTGCTTGTTGTCAAAGACAGAAAGAGAGGAAAGGAAGAATGATCACATTTGTGGGAGCGGGTCCGGGCGCGGAAGATCTGATCACTGTACGCGGTCAGCGCCTTCTGAAGAACGCGGATATTGTTGTATATGCGGGATCTCTGGTCAATCCGGGACTTCTGGATCTGTGCAGGGAAGACTGCAGGATATATAACAGTGCGAAAATGACGCTGGAGGAAGTGATGGAAGTAATGACAGCCGGCGAACGGGCCGGAAAAAACATTGTCCGTCTTCATACCGGTGATCCGTGCCTGTACGGAGCGATCCGCGAACAGATGGACGAGTTGGATAAGGAATGCATTCCTTATGATGTGTGTCCGGGTGTCAGTTCTTTCTGCGGGGCAGCGGCAGCGCTGAATGCGGAATATACACTGCCCGGTGTCTCTCAGTCTGTGGTGATCACCCGGATGGCAGGACGGACACCGGTGCCGGAGCGGGAGTCTATCCGGAGTTTTGCAGCACATCAGGCAACTATGGTGATCTTTCTGAGTACGGGAATGCTGCAAGAACTTTCAGCAGAGCTGATCAGCGGCGGTTACCGGAAAGATGCGCCGGCGGCAATCGTGTACAAGGCAACCTGGCCGGAAGAAAAAGTGCTTCGCTGCACGGTCGGGACTCTGGCGGAGACGGCGGAGAGAGAGAACGTGACGAAGACGGCGCTGATCGTGGTGGGGGATATCCTGGACAGTGAGTATGAACGGTCAAAACTCTATGATCCGTCGTTCACTACCGGGTTTCGCAAAGCGTCTTCGGACGGGGGCGGAGACGTCCGGTGAAGAAGATAAAGAAAGAACGGACGGATAGAAATAACGAGCGAGGAAATATAGCATGGAACATGGAAAGATTTACGTGACGGGACTGGGACCGGGAGCAGCGGATCAGATGACATTAAAGGCGAGGAAGGTGCTCGAAAAATGTCCTGTGATCATCGGGTATACCGTATACATCGATCTTATCCGTGATGAATATCCGGATAAGATATTCCTGAGTACGCCTATGCGCAAAGAGGCAGACCGGTGCCGGATGGCATTTGAGGAGGCTGCAAAGGGGCAGGATGTTGCTATGGTATGCAGCGGGGATGCCGGCATTTACGGTATGGCAGGACTGATCTGTGAGATCGGCAGGGATTATCCGCAGATCGGGATCGAGATCGTTCCCGGTATAACGGCGGCATCCGGAGGCGCAGCGGTCCTTGGAGCACCGCTGATGCATGATTTTGCTGTGATCAGCCTGAGCGACCTTCTGACGCCGTGGGAGAAGATCGCTCAAAGGATCCAGGCGGCGGCAGAGGCCGATTTTGTGATCTGCCTGTATAACCCGTCCAGCAGGAAGCGTGCGGATTATCTGGAAAGAGCCTGCCGGATGATCCTGGAATACCGCGCACCGGAGACGGTATGCGGCATTGTGCGGAATATCGGAAGAGAGGGCGAATCTTACGAAATCCTCTCCCTGGAGCGTTTGAAGGATACGCCGGTGGATATGTTTACAACTGTATTTATCGGTAATTCAAATACAATGGAACTGAATGGCAGGATGGTGACACCAAGAGGATACAAGGATGTGTGAAAAGATAAAGGAAAGCTGTCCGGGGAAAAGGCAGATCTTCATGATCGGCATTGGTATGGGGACCGCAGCATCTGTGACGGCGGAAGCTCTGGAAGCGGTGCGGTCCTGTGAGTGCCTGATCGGAGCAGCGCGGATGCTTGATGCGGTGCGTTGTCTGTCTGACTGCGGACATGCGGCGGATGCAGGAGAAGATCTGCCCGGGGGAAAGCCTGCTGAACTGTGCGAATACAGGGCAGACCGGATCATGTCTTTTATAGAAAGACATCCGGAATATATGCGGGTCGGCGTGGTCCTGTCGGGCGATACCGGATTCTACAGCGGCGCGAAGAAGCTGACAGAACTTCTGGGGGCAGAACCGGATCGATATGAGATCCGTCTGATACCGGGACTTTCGTCGGTGGCATGCCTTGCAGCACGGATGAAGACGACCTGGGAGGATGGTGCGATCCTCAGTCTCCACGGACAGGATGAAAATTTCATTCAGACAGTGGACCGGAATGAGAAGACGTTTCTTCTGCTGGGAGGTTCAGGTACAGGGGCACATATGCTGGAACGGCTGCGGGAATACGGAATGGATGATGTGAAAGTTTCACTGGGATGCAGGCTCGCCTATCCTGATGAGCGGATCACAACCGGACATCCGGATGAACTGTCTGCCGGTGACGCAGACGGACTCTGTGTGGCAATGATCCTCAATCCCCATCCGGATAAGACGGCGGGCCCACATATATGCGACGGAGAATTTATCCGTGGCAATGTTCCGATGACCAAGGAGGAAGTGCGCGCGGTCAGTCTGGCTGCATTGGAACTGACTAAAGACGCGGTAGTCTATGACATCGGCGCCGGAACCGGTTCAGTGTCGGTGGAGGCCGCCCGGTCAGGGAACCGGATCCGGGTATACGCAGTGGAGAAGAAGCCGGAGGCTGTAGAGCTTCTGCGGCAGAATCGTATAAAATTCCGCGCTGACGGTATCCGCATCACAGTAGGGACGGCGCCGGAGGCGCTTAGTGGACTGGAACCGCCTACGCATGTATTTGTGGGAGGCAGTTCAGGCAATCTGCGGGAAATCCTTCTTGCTGTGCATGAGAAAAATCCGTCTGTGCGTATCGTGATCAACGCGGTTTCGCTGGAAACTCTCACGGAAGCGATGAATGCAGCGGAAGAAGGAATTCTTGAAAATGTGCGGATCACACAGGTAGCCGCAGCGCGGTCGCGGAAACTTGGAGACTATCATATGATGACTGGGCAGAATCCGGTATATATCATTTCCGCAGGCGGAAAGGAGAATGTGTAAAAATGCATATTCCGAGAATACTGATCGCTGCTCCGTCAAGCGGCAGCGGAAAGACAGCGGTATCCTGCGCGCTGATGGGGGCGCTGCAGAGTCGCGGGTTGTGTGTGCGCGCCTGTAAATGCGGACCGGATTACATAGATCCTATGTTTCACCGGGAAGTAGTGGGCGTGGATTCGCGGAATCTGGATCTCTTTTTCAGCGATAAAGACGAGTTGAGATCCGGATTCTGCCGGCATGGGAAAGGCGCGGATATGATCGTGGCGGAAGGTGTCATGGGATACTATGACGGGTGCTCGCTGGATACCGATAAGGGAAGTTCCTATGATGTGGCCCGGACGCTTCAGATGCCGGTATTGCTGGTGATAAACGGCAGAGGAGCGGCCCTGTCCCTGGCTGCTCTGGCCAGGGGAATGGCGGAATTCCGTGTGGACAGCAATATCTGCGGCATTCTTCTGAACAGGGTATCGAAAATGCTTTATCCGAGGCTGAAAGAGATGCTGGAGAGGCAGCTGCGGATGGAAGGGACAGATATTCCCGTGCTGGGATATATTCCGGAAAATGAAGCGTTCCGTCTGGAAAGCCGTCATCTCGGACTGGTGACGCCGCATGAACTGGAAGGATTGAAAGATCAGATCCGGCAGGGGGCGCAGATCCTTTTGGAGAGCGTTGAACTTGACCGGATCCTTACTATTGCAAAGACAGCGCCGGATCTGGACAGTGCAGCGCAGCAGATGGTGTGTCCTGAGGAAAATGCGTCCGGAAAGCTGCTGCGGATCGGAATTGCCAGAGATGAAGCGTTCTGTTTTTATTATCGTGCAAACCTGGAACTTTTGGAAGAACTGGGATGTGAGCTGATTCCGTTCAGTCCGATCCGGGACCGAAGACTCCCGGCGGATATCAGCGGCCTGATCCTGGGCGGCGGCTATCCGGAACTCTATGCGGAAGATCTTTCAAAGAACCGGGAACTTCGGGCAGAGATCAGGAAAATGATTATGGAAGATCATCTCCCCTGCCTTGCCGAGTGCGGCGGATTCATGTATCTCCATGATGAAATAACAGATAAAGATGGAGACAGATATCCCATGGCAGGAGTGATCAGAGGACGGGCATATCCGACTGAAAAACTGGCAAGATTCGGATATATAAATATAAAAATTGCTATAGAAGATAATGCATATCTCTACGAGGGTGATGTGATACGTGGACATGAGTTCCATTATTGGGACAGTACAGACAGTGGAAGTGATTGTACAGCGGAAAAACCAGACGGAAAACGTGCCTGGCCGTGTATCCATGCGAAAGGAAATTTATTTGCGGGATACCCGCATCTGTATCTGCCGTCCATGCCGGAATTTGCCCGGCGGTTTGTCCGGCAGTGCCGGGTGTGGAGCATAGAGCATGCTCAGCGTGGGAGCGTAGAGCATGCCTAGGAATAAGAGAAGAAAGCGGGGGAATAAAATGAGCGGATCATACGAAGCAGAACTGAAAGAGATGCTGGCGAAGATCCGGCCGGCAGACCGGGCGGCCATGGATGCGGCAAAAGCGCACTGGAAGACCGTAGGTAAACCGCTGAACAGCCTTGGGAAGCTGGAGGATGCGGTGACGCGCATGGCCGGAATCTATGAAACGGCGGACTATGGGATCCGGAAGAAAGGGCTCGTGGTCATGTGCGCGGACAACGGTGTGGTCGCGGAGGGCGTGAGCCAGAGCGGACAGGAAGTGACGGCGATCGTGGCGGAGAACTTTACCCGCCGGGCGACCAGCACCTGTCTTATGGCGGAACTGGCGGGCGTGGACCTCTATCCTGTGGATATCGGTATGGCCGTGGACGTGCCGGCGGTGACCCGGCCGGAATACAAGATCATGAATGGGACGAAGGACATGCTCCTGGAACCGGCCATGACGCGGGAACAGGCTGCAAAAGCTGTCCTGACCGGACTTAAGATCGCGGAGAAACTGGCGGCGGATGGATATAATCTTCTCGCCACCGGCGAGATGGGGATTGGAAATACGACCACCAGCAGCGCCGTGGCGTCCGTACTCCTTGATAAAAACGTGGAAGAGGTGACCGGCCGCGGGGCAGGACTGAGTTCCGACGGCCTGAACCGGAAAATCGAGGTGATCCGGGCGGCTGTTGCAAAGCACCGGCCGAACCGGGGGAACATCCTGGACGTGCTCTCCAAAGTCGGCGGGCTGGATATCGCGGGACTTGCCGGCGTGTTCCTGGGCGGGGCGCTCTGCCGGATCCCGGTGCTCATCGACGGTTTTATTTCTTCCGTTGCAGCGCTGTGCGCGGCCCGGATGTGCCCGGCTGCCGCGGACAGTATGATGCCTTCCCACCGGTCCGGAGAACCCGCCGGCGGCATGGTGCTGGAAGAACTTCATTTATCCCCGTATATTGACTGCAACATGTCCCTCGGCGAGGGGAGCGGGGCGGTGGCTGTGATCCCGCTTCTGGAAATGGGGCTCAAGGTCTACCGTGAAATGAGTACGTTCGAGGAGATCCATGTGGAGCAGTATGAAGAATTCAACGACTGATGATGTGCGGAAGATATAGCAGACAGTCTGATGTGATGAAAGAGAGGAATGGAACATGCGCTTTCTGAATGCGCTGGCGATCGCCATATCCATGTATTCGAAGATTCCGGTTCCGGCCGTGGACTGGAATGATAAAAATATGAAGTATGCGATGTGTTTTTTTCCGGTGGTCGGGGTGGTGACCGGACTTCTTCAGTTCGGCGCCGGATATGCGCTGCTTACATACACTTCCTGCGGGAAACTGCTATTCGCGGCCGCAATGACCCTGATCCCCGTGCTGGTCACGGGAGGCATCCATCTGGACGGTTATGCGGATACCATCGACGCCCTCAGTTCCTGGGGCGACCGGGAGAAGAAACTGGAGATCCTGAAAGACCCCCATACCGGGGCGTTTGCCGTGATCGGACTGTGCGCGTACTTTACGGCGGCGCTGGCCCTGTGGAGTGAGGCGGATGCGGCAATGCTCCCTCTGGCGGCATGTATGTACCCGCTGTCCCGGGCGCTCAGCGGCATCTCCGTTGTCTCCTTTCCAACGGCGAAGAACAGCGGACTTTTGAAGACTTTTCACGACGGCGCCCACCGCCTGCGGGTACGGATCGTGCTGATCCTCTGGGCCTGCGCGGATGCGGTCCTGATGCTCGGCCTTGGCCGGCGGCAGGGCGGCGCGGGACTTGCGGCGGCAGGACTTATGATCGCAGTGGCCCTTCTTGCGTTCCTGTATTATTACCGGATGAGCCGGAAACGTTTCGGCGGAACGACAGGAGACCTGGCCGGATATTTCCTGCAGGTGTGCGAGCTGGCGATGCTGGCGGCGGTGATCATCGGGTGGAATCTGTAAATCCCTTCAGGATATACCGCTGATCTTTGCATTTTCCAGGTTCAGTAGGAATGTTTTCCGTTCAATCCCGCCTGCATATCCGGTCAGGCTGCCGTCTGATCCGACGACCCGGTGGCAGGGAACAATGATGGAAAGATTGTTATGGCCGACTGCTCCGCCGACCGCCTGGGCGGACATGCGTGAAAGTCCGCGCTTTTTCGCAAGCTGATCCGCGATCGCGCCGTAGGTCATGGTCTGTCCGTAGGGGATGGCGCAGAGGATCTCCCATACTTCTTTCTGGAAATCCGTTCCGATAAAATGAAAGGGAAGGGTGAAATCCGGTTCCTTCCCGGAAAAATAAATGTCAAGCCAGCGCTTCGCCTCCGCGAAGACCGGCAGTTCTTTCTCCTCACTTTCCCGGTCCAGGCACCGGGCAAAATATTTCTGCCCTTCAAACCACAGACCGGTCAGGCCGGTGTCATCCGCGGCCAGGAGCATCCGGCCGATGGGGGACTCATAAAAGGTTGTGTAATGCATATCAATGCCTCCTGCTGTCTTTTTCCATATAATTATGATACAATTCTACCATAAAAGTCAGGAGGCTGTGAACTGAGAATGAAGATCATTTTTATCAGGCATCTGCCCACGCCGGGCAATGAAAAGCGCCAGTATATCGGCAGTACCGACGAGGATCTGTCCCAGGGCGCGGTGGAGAGATTACGGAAAATGCAGCCGGATAACCGGGAAGGGATATATCCGCCTGTGCAGTATGTGATCGCCAGTCCGCTGAAACGGTGCATCCGGACGGCAGAGCTCATCTGGCCGGGGCAGGAGATCCTCATCGAACCGATGCTCAGAGAATGTGATTTCGGGGAATATGAGCGGAAAACATATGAAGAATTAAAAAATGAACCGGAATACATCCGGTGGATGGAGTCGGGTGGGATGACAGCATTCCCGGGCGGTGAGGATCAGACCGGTTTCCGCAGGCGGTGCGTGGACGGTGTGAAGCAATGGATCGGCAGGCTCTTTGAGAAAGATGCTGACAGCGCAGCCTTTGTCGTGCACGGCGGGACGATCATGGCGGCGCTTGAAGCGCTGGCAAAGCTGCCGGAACAGGACAGCGGTGATCCCGGCGGGAACTTTTACCGCTGGCAGGCGGAAAACGGATGCGGATACATCGTGGAGGCAGAACGGAGAGAGTGGGAGAGCGGAAGACAGATTCTGAAAAATATCCAAATGTTAAAATTATGTAAGATGTGAGAAAGTCCGGAAGAAAAGATACTTCCGGATTATCTTTATGGTATGATTACATATAAGAAAAATCTCAGTGACGGGAGGACATACGGGATGGAAAGAGGAATCGTTCTTTATCAGTCAAAATATGGAAGTACAGAGAAATATGCCCGCTGGCTTGCAGAAGAGTCAGGGTATGATATCATCGAAGTCAAAAAAGCAAAAGCAGACACCATGAACGGATATGAAACGGTCATACTCTGCGGGGCGGTATACGCTTCCGGAATCGCAGGGATCTCATATCTGAGAAAGAATAAAAATGCGCTTGCCGGAAAACGGGCGGCAGTCTTTTGTGTGGGAGCGTCTCCTTACGACGAGAAAGCCGTGGCTGATGTAAAGGCGCAGAACCTGAAAGAAGAACTGAAGGATATCCCTCTGTTCTACGGGCGGGGTGCATGGGATGAAGAAGCCATGAGCCTGCCGGACCGTATGTTGTGCCGTATGCTGCAGAAAGCGGTGGCGAAAAAAGACCCGGACACTTACGAACCGTGGATGAAAGCACTGATGTGCGCAGCGGGACAGAAGTGCGACTGGACGGATAAGACCTATCTGGAACCACTTATCGGATATTTGAGGGATCGGGAGAAAAAAGCATGAGAAACTTATCGGATCAAGAAAGAAAATCTACATCTGCCGCAGATATAGAAGTGGTGATCACCAGTTATGATCAGGGAACAATGATCCTGGAAGCGGTGCAGTCCCTGTACAGCCAGACGGTAAAACCGGCCCGGATCCTGATCGTGGATGACGGTTCGACGGATGCGCAATCCATTGAAATCCTGAAAGAAATAGAAGCAGATCAGCATGCACCGGTTCCGGTTGGAGTGGTGCGGCAGCCAAACAGCGGCGTTTCAGCGGCGAGAAATGCCGGGATCCGAAGAACAGTGGCGCCGATGGTACTGGTGCTGGACGGCGATGACCGGCTTGAACCGGAATATATTGAAAAGGTCGGTGGCCTATTGAGGGGCTCTTCTGATCTGGCTGCCGCTTCGTCATGGATGCAGACTTTTGGCGTGATGGACGCGGTCGTTCAGCCGGCCGGCGGGGACGTGAAGGAATTTCTCTCCCGCAATTGCTGTCCGGCAACGCATATCCTCAGGCGTGAAATCTGGGAGCAATGTGGTGGATATGATGAGTCCATGCGCTCCGGCTTCGAGGACTGGGATTTTTTCCTGAGTATGCTGGAAACTGGCAAATATACACGGATCGGCATTGTGGAAGAGCCGCTGATCAGCTACCGGACTGCGCCGGCGTCCTCCAACGTGAGAAGCATGGAAAAGCGCCTGGAACTGATGCGTTATCTTATAGGAAAACATAATGAAAGCTACAGGAAATATCTTGCCGATGCGCTGCTCGGAATCGAGAAAATATCCATGGGGCGGCTCTTTGGCTGGGAAACTGAAATCATGTCCGCGATGAATAACGGTCGTGAACTAAGTGAAGCTTCACGGCAGTTCCTTGAGCATCCCACATATGGAGACGGCGGGATGGCTGCGGCGGTGCGGATACGGTCAAAGGAAAAGAACTGACAGGAGAAATATAGAAACGGTTATGAAGAAAAATAAAATTCTTATTTTGTCTGTTAC
>DWVL01000069.1 GCA_019120275.1 Candidatus Mediterraneibacter excrementavium
TTGTACAGTTCATCCCAGAGCGGATCCTCGAATTTCTCCATGAGGACATCCCCGTTCCATCCCTCAAGGGAGAGATGGGTATACGGAAGCTGCTCGATGATATTACGGATCGCTTCTTTCTCTTTCCCGACAGTCTCATCCGCAGCCGCATCCTCAGTAAGAAGGTCAGCAACTGCATTCGTGAGCGCCTCACCCTTTTCTGTAAGCGGTTTCCAGTACAGATCTTCCCCAATCATCCATGTGGCGACATCTGCAGCCGGCTCCGCCGCATCGATGCCGAACACCTTGCAGAAGCAGGTTTCCTCCGGCTCGTGGCATGCCAGGGCAACGATCGTGCCGTGGTCTCTTCTTGCCGCATAGAATGTATCCAGCGGATCTACGAGGAATACCTTATCCAGCACTTCCACGCCTCTCACATCGCAGGCTCTCATGCCGAATACAACAAAGTTCTGCTCTTTTAACGCCTCCGGCGTCACGCTGATCGTCTTCCCTTCCTTCACGCAGGTGTAAAGCGTCTCGCTCTGCGGGAAGAACGCGTCTTTCGGAGATTTGACCGTCTTGAGCGTATCAATATCCACATCCGCCCCTTCCGTCCAGGCGCCGAAGTTCACCTGTCCTTCATTGCGGACCGGAAGATATAATTCCTGTTCTGCGGCGATCTTCTGAAATAATGCCGTCAGATTTTCTTTTGCGATCTTATACATAACATTATCCCCTTTCTGCCACAATTCCAGGCTCTGCGTCTTCCGTCGTATAGTTGGTCAGCGGAGTCCTGGGCTCCAGGTCCGCTCCGGCCTGATACTCGCCGTAGAGCTCGTTGATATCTTTGATAAACTTGCGGTTGAAGAGATGCAGGCGGATGCCCTGCGGACATACTCTGCTGCACTCGCCGCAGTCCGTACATCTTCCGGCCACATGGAAAGCACGGATGATGTGGAACATCTTTTCCTCGAAGGAATCCACGTTCGCTTTCTGTGAGCTGTCGAACTTATTGCTGTCAAATACACACTTGCGGCAGCTGCATGCAGGACATACATTGCGGCAGGCGTTGCAGCGGATGCATTTGCTCAGCTCTTTCTGGAAGAATGCGAACTTCTCTTCCGGGCTCATGGCCTCGATCTTCTCTACTTCCGCGAAACGGTCCGCATCTTTCGTCTCTTTGGACTCGCCGATGATCTCGTCAAAGATCATATGGTCCTTGCCCTTGCATACGTGGCATCTCTCCAGCATGGCGTCTGTATACGCGCAGGTCTTCTCACCGTAGATCGTATCGATGGTCAGCGTCTCCGCTTCATCTTCGATCTCTGCACCGGAGATGTTTTTGATACCTTTGATGCCCATGGCGCGGATCTTCTCGATATCCAGCTTGCCCTTGCATCCCACGCCGATGATATACGCTTTCTCGCGGTCCACACGGTGTTCTTTCAACAGTTCCTGATAGCTGTATGTATCGCACGGCTTCAGGCATACGAGGGTTTTGCCCTCCAGCTTGGAAGCCTCGATCATATATTTGCTTAAGTTGGCTCCGCAGAAGCCGTTGTAAACGAAGTCCGCGAAGTCTTCTTCTTTCTCAAAGTAAGCCGGTTCCGGATTGTAAGGCAGGTCCCCGGCTTTCCATCCGAGCACTCTTGCCACGGTTCCGTCGGCCAGAAGCTCTTTTGCGCGGTTGATTAATTCCTGCATCTTAAATCCTCCAATCTTACATTCTTGCCGAGGGATTTGATCTTGTCCACAAACTCATGCATGGTCTGTGAGAATTTCGCGCCCTCAGCGGCGGATACCCACTCAACGCGGGTACGTCCGTTCTCCACTCCGATGTAGTCCAGCATGGAGAACAGAAGCGTCATACGTCTTCTCGCATAGTAGTTGCCTGACGTATAGTGGCAGTCTCCCGGATGGCATCCGCACATGATCACGCCGTCGGCGCCTTTCTCAAATGCTCTCAAGATGAACATCGGATTGACGCGGCATGAACAGGGAACGCGGATGATCTTCACGTCTGCCGAATAGGACATACGGCTGCTTCCCGCCAGGTCTGCTCCGGCGTAGCTGCACCAGTTGCAGCAGAACGCCACGATCTTTGGTCTGAATTCTTCATTCTTTTCTATCGACATATCGCATCCACCTCCGCTAGAATCTGTCTGTTCGAGAATCCCTGCAGGTCCATTGCTCCGGACGGACATGTTACGGTGCAGGCACCGCAGCCCTGGCACAGTGCGTCATTTACAACCGCAATGCGTCTTGTCTCGCGGATTCCGTGATCGTTCACCTCTTTATCCTCGTAGGTGATCGCACCGTACGGGCAGACATTCGCACACTGGGAACATCCGTTACACAGGAGTTCGTCGGAATGTGCCGTACACGGATTGGTCAGCAGTTTATCTTTTGCAAGAAGGCCGATGGCTTTCACAGCGGCAGCTCCTGCCTGGGATACGGTCTCCGGGATATCTTTCGGTCCCTGGCATACGCCCGAGAGGAAGATGCCGGCTGTCGGAGACTCCACCGGACGCAGCTTCGCGTGCGCCTCTGTGAGGAAGTTGTTCGTGTCGATGCTCGCGGTGAGCATGGTCGCGATCTTCCGCACATCCGGGTTCGGCTCAATGGCAGCTGCAAGAACGACCATATCCGCCTCTTTCAGGATCTGCTTGTTGTCGATCAGGTCCGCGCCCTGTACGAGCAGTTTGCCGTTTGGCTGCGGGATGACCTTTCCGACCTGGCCTTTGATGTAGTTTACGCCGTAATCCTCAACGGCTCTGCGGTAGAACTCATCGAAGTTCTTGCCCGGCGTACGCACGTCGATGTAGAATACGGTCACATTTGTATCCGGATACTTGTCGCGGATCAGCATGGCATGTTTTGCCGTGTACATACAGCAGACTTTGGAACAGTAGCTCTTGCCCCGGTCGTCTGCGCACCGGCTGCCCACACACTGGATGAATACCAGCTCCTTCGGTGCTTTGCCGTCGGAGAGGCGCTCCAGATGTCCGCCTGTCGGTCCTGCCGCATTCATGATACGCTCCAGCTCCAGGGATGTGATGACGTCCTTGCTCTGGCTGTATGCGTATTCGTCATATTTATCCAGCTTGATCATGTCGAATCCTGTAGCGACAACGATCGCGCCGTACTTCTCTGTTACGATCTCGTCGATCTGGTCATAATCAATGGCGCCCGCCTGGCACACTTTCGAGCAGAGACCGCATTTTCCGGTCTTGAACTTGATACATGCGTCACGGTCGATCACCGGAACGTTCGGAACTGCCTGTGCGAACGGTGTGTAGATCGCGCTTCTGGTGCTTAAGCCACGGTTGAACTCGCTGGGCGTCTTCTTGCTCGGGCACTTCTCCTGGCAGAGGCCGCAGCCTGTACACTTGTTCATATCCACGCTTCTTGCTTTCTTGCGGATCTCAACCGTAAAGTCGCCCACGAAACCGGATACGCTCTCCACCTCGCTGTATGTATAGATGTTGATCAGCGGATGCGCGTTCACTTCACCCATCTTCGGGGTCAGGATACAGGATGAGCAGTCCAGGGTCGGGAATGTCTTGTCAAGCTGTGACATCCTTCCGCCGATGCTCGGCGTCTTCTCCACGATATCAACCGGGTAGCCCGCTTCCGCGATATCGAGCGCGGTCTGGATGCCGGCGATGCCGCCTCCGATCACAAGCGCACGTTTCGTCACGCGGCTCTCGCCCGGCTGCAGCGGCGCGTCAAGATTCACTTTCGCGACAGCCGCACGCATCAGGATGACTGCCTTCTCTGTAGCTTCTTCGATATCTTTATGGATCCATGAACAGTGCTCACGGATATTGGCGATCTCCACCATATACGGGTTCAGGCCCGCTCTCTCCGCTGCATTTCTGAATGTCGTCTCGTGCATACGCGGAGAACATGAACAGACGACAAGTCCTGTCAGATGTTTCTGCTGAATGGCTTCCTTGATCTTCTCCTGGCCGGCCTCGGAACACATATACTGATAGTCTTCCGCATGTACAACGCCCGGCTCATGGAGCGCCATTTCAGCGACTTTCTTAACGTCTACCGTTGCGGCGATGTTTGATCCGCAGTGGCAGACAAATACTCCTATCCTCTGCACCTGTTATCACCTCCTGTATCTTCTTAATGCACTTACGAGAAGCTGCTGCGGCGTATCAGGATCCACCAGTTCCGGGATCTCATCCGCCAGCAGGTAATTCTTTCCTCTCTCACGCACAACGATCTGTCTCGCCGCATCGATGAGTTTGCCCGGCTTCACGTCGCGCGGACATCTCTCTATGCAGGCAAAGCAGGAAAGACATTTCCAGAGGGATTTGGATTTCACGAGAGATTCAATGTCCTCATTGATCACATAGGATACGAACTGGTGAGGTTTGATATCCATCTCATTGTAGGACGGGCAGGAAGCGGAACATTTGCCGCACTTCATGCATTTGAGCGGATTGACGCCGCTGATCTCTTTGATCATCTCTGCGCGTTTCTGTTCTGTTTTCACTGCTCATCCACCTCCTCTTTGAGTCCCAGAGCCTCTGCAAGAAGTTCTGTGAAATAGTATACCGGCAGGTTGCCGCCGTTGTTTTTATTCAGGTTGTACATGCACAGCGGACAGGCCGTGATGAGCATATCCGCGCCGAATCCTGCCGCGCTCTCCTCGATCTTGCGGCACATGTTCTTTGACATGTCCTCTTCCTTCAGGGAAATGTAACCGCCGCAGCACTCGTTCCGGTACGGATAGATCACCGGCTCAGCGCCCAGGGCACGGATAAAGTCCTCCAGGATGGTCGGGTTCTCCGGATCGTCGAATGCCATAATTTTGCCCGGGCGAAGGAGCAGGCAGCCGTAGTAAGCGCCGATCTTCTTCCCCGTAAGCGGTTTCACGACTTTTTTCTTCAGCTCGTCGAATCCCACGCGGTCACGGAGCACTTCCAGATAATGGAGCACCGTCGTCTCGCCTTCATAGGGCTCGTCAAGCTTCAGGTAATTGTTCGCTCTTGTGCGGATGTCATCCACGTTCTGCATGTCGTCGTTGACACGCTTGATCACATGATGACAGGCGGAGCAGACCGTTACCAGATCCTGGCCGTGCTCTTTCGCATCGTTGAGGGCACGGACAGAAGCCAGCTTCGTGGCGATCTCGTCGGTGCCCAGCGGATAAACGCCGCCGCAGCACTGCCACTCGCTGATCTCCTCCAGCTCGAAGCCCAAAGCCTCCGCGGAGATCCTGGCATAATGATCCAGGTCCACAGCTTTGTTCTTCAGCGTACAGCCGGGAAAATAGCTGTATTTCATAGTGTATACCTCCTTTAGATATCTAACTGGGCAATAACGTCTTTCAGCTTATTCGCACTTGCCTGGAGTTTCTCGATCTCCTCATCTGTCAGGTGCATCGGAACCTTGCCTGTAACACCGTCCGGACCTACGAGAGAAAGCACGCTCAGGCACACGTCATCGATGCCGTACTCGCCATGCATCATGGAAGATACGGTTGCAACCGAGTTGGAAGCTGCAAGCACAAGGTTGCACAGTTCTACAACAGAGATAGATACTGCATAGAATGTAGCACCCTTCTTCGCGATAACCTGTCCGCCTGACTTGTGTACGTACTCTTCCATCGCCGGTTTATCCAGCTCTTTCAGTTCAAATCCAAGAGCAGTCATATCATTGAAGTAATCATCGATCGGCATGCTGGCGATATTTGCGCCTGACCACGGAACGAAGGAAGAATCACCATGTTCGCCGTATACGTATGCGTGGATGTTCTTCTGTGCAACGTTGAAGTGTTTGGACAGGCCGTAACGCAGACGTGCGGTATCCAGAAGTGTACCTGATCCGATGATCTGGTTCTCCGGAAGTCCGGAAATCTTTGTAAATACATAAGTCAGAACGTCAACCGGGTTGCTTACGATGATATACTTCGCATTCGGCGCCGCTTTCACGATCTCCGGTGTGATAGACTTGATAATGTTGACATTTGTCTGCGCAAGCTCGATCCTTGTCTGGCCCGGCTTACGTGCGATACCGGATGTGATGATCACAATATCAGAATCCTTTGCATCCTCATAGCTTCCTGCAACGATGGAGATCGGACTTCTGAAGCAGGTTCCCTGCTCGATATCCATTACTTCGCCCTCGACCTTGTCGTTGTTGATGTCGATCATAACGATCTCGGACACGAATTCTTCATAGGAAAGTTTGTACGCGATTGTTGCGCCGACGCTTCCCGCGCCGATGATTGTGATTTTGCTGCTCATTGTTTCTTCCTCTGCCTTTCTTTTTTCTATTTCTTTTACTGAAAATAAAAAAAGAAATCATGATTAACCTACCGTTGTGCGTTTACATCAGAATATATCTTTCTTATTCCATGTCTCTTTACATCGGCTGTGACTCCTCACTCATTAATCAGATTTCGCTTTTTCTATCATAGCATATTGTTAATAATTTGACAACACGTGAATTTTTAATATTTTGCCTATATGTTTAATATTTTTGCTTCCTGTCTGGTCAATAATTGAAACAGTCAGTTTTGACTTGCCATTTGTTTTCCTCCTTATTATACTTTGTTTAGACTTACAGAGGAGGGACAGTATCCACTGTCGGATACAAAAGAATCATGAAATCACGAAAAGAATTAAAAAAAATAGGAAAACATTCCCTGAAAAAACACTATGTCATCTTTGTGGCTGCCTGTCTGATCGCAGCCTTCCTCGGATCGGAATTCACAACCTCTCTGGACTTTTCTTCTGCCCAGGAACGTGAAGAAACCATTCAGGACTTTGAAAGAAATATGCAGGGCGATTTTTCGCCCGCCGTGAAGACGGAAGTAAACAGCAGTACGACATGGAATGATGTGCTTCGCGCCATCGCCGAAAATGACACAGAAGCCGGTCGTAAGATGTCCGAGCAGATCGAAGAGAATGAGATCCGCGAAGCCGAATCCGGAAGTCCCATATTCGGACGCACCCGCGGCGTGCTCTCCGGCCTTGTAAACCAGCTCAGTTCCGGTTCGATCCTTGTCACCATGGTGGCGGCCTTTGCGTCCATCACCGGTTCTGACAACCTCGGACTCCTGATTCTGATCCTTCTGGGCGCCCTGGGCATTTTTGCCTTCTGGTTCCTGGTCACCAACACATTCCAGGTCGTAGTCCGCAGAATTTTCATGGAAGGTATGATCTATGACCGGGTTACATCCCAGCGCTTTGCATTCCTGCTGAGAATAAAGAAATGGCTGAAAGCCTCCTGGATTATGTTTGTGAAATACATTTATTACACACTCTGGTGCGTAACCATCGTCGGGATCGCCGTGAAACGGTATTCCTACTACCTGGTTCCCTACATCGCGGCGGAGAATCCGTCCATGAAAGCAAACGAAGCGATCTCCCTCTCCCGCAGAATGATGAAGGGCCACAAATGGGAATGTTTTGTATTTGAATTTTCCTTTATCGGCTGGCAGATCCTCGGGGTTTTCACCATGGGACTGTTCAATATCTTTTACACAAACCCGTACATGGTTTCCGCATTTACCCGATATTATGCAGAACTCAGGGCGGAAGCCATCGAAAATCATATTCCCGGCGCAGAACTTCTGCATGATACATATCTGTATGAAAAAGCAGACACATCTCTGATCGCCGCAAAATATCCGGACGTGATCCAGGTTATGGATGCGCCCGAACTGAAACGGGAGAAACTGGCCGGCTGGCGCGGTTTCCTGGCTAACAATTTCGGCATCATGATCCTGCGCAGACAGCAGGACCGTGCATGGGAAAAACACGAGGCGGAATATGTGCGTATTCACTCCATGATCGACGATGTACAGCTTGAAGCTTATCCGGTCCGACTCTATCCGATTGCAGAAGGAGAACGGAGAATGCTGGTTCAGTCACTGAACTACATGCGCCACTACTCCATCTGGTCGCTGATCACCATCTTCCTGAGCATGTCTCTCTTTGGATGGCTTTGGGAGGTAGGCATGCATCTGGTATCCTACGGTGAATTCGTGAACCGCGGCGCACTCCACGGTCCGTGGCTTCCGATCTACGGCACAGGCGCAGTACTGATACTGACATTTCTGTATCGGTTCCGTCGGAATCCTGCCCTGCTCTTCGGCGCCACCGTTGTGCTGTGCGGATTTCTGGAATACATGACATCGCTCGTTATGGAAATTGCCACAGGCGGTACGAAATGGTGGGATTACAGCGGATACTTCCTGAACCTGAACGGCAGGATCTGCGCCGAGGGGCTGCTCGTATTCGGCATCGGCGGCCTGGCGATCACCTATATGCTGGCACCCATCATCGACAGCCTGCTTGCGAAGGTCAATGAAAAACGCGTCATGGCGGTATGCTCTGTCCTCATGGTGCTTTTCGCAGCAGACGCCGTATACTCCCAGTTCCATCCCAATGCCGGCAAAGGCGTTACAGACATCGAGGCAAGTGCACAGCCTGTGCTTCCCTCCGATTCCGTACAGACACAGAACCGGGCGGTATAACTTAAACCATATATCATCTGAGCAAATGCCCGCTCATACAAGCATGGCGTCCGCTTGCCGGGTTTACCACGCAAAAAGAGCGGCAGTCCGTTTAATCCGAACTGCCGCTCTTTTAATCATTTTAAATAGAATTAATTTTCTTTCTCAACCTTTGATGCAATAGAGAAGATTGCAATACCATAGCACATTGCCAGACAATCTACTATCGCAAATGTATCATATGCCACCTGCTGATAGATCAGGGAAGCAAGTCCGATACCGGCAAAGATGATGCCGCATACTTTTGCAGCGCCTGTAATGCCTTTGATGCAGACGATGCCGCAGATCAGTCCGAGAAGCGCGATCGCATATGCCAGCACAACAATGAGCACTTCCTGTGCCTCATGTCCCGGAAGCACGTTTGATACAACGCCCGCCAGCGCCATTGTTCCTACCAGTGCGTAAACAACACCAAAAATGATCATAATGATCCCGCAGGCTTTTAAAGCCCCTGAGTTAGTATTTTTCATAAGTAAATCCCTCTCCTCTTCAGTCTTTCTTTTTATCAAATTTTTCTTTTGCGATGCCTCTCAGTTCATCCATGGACATCCTTTTTGTCTCGCTTCCTTTGCAGAGTGCTTCAAAGTTATGGTAAATCTGCTTGCATATGATCTCCTGCATCGGTTTTGCAAATATTGCTCCGAGCGCCTTTGCCAGAAGATGAGTCCCCGTGTGAATCTCAATCACGATTTCCAGAGACACGCGCTCCTCGCTTACTTCTTTGAGTGTAAAATACATATAGTCATGACCATGTTTCGCACTGCTCTCAGACTCGATCGTCATCACTTTGTTTACATCATCAAATGACGCCTCGTATGTATTGACTGTCCCCGCTTCTTTACTGTGCGCCTCCCATTTCGTGTCAGAGATCTCATGCACCTCCGCACCCGGCTCTACATCAAGTTTTGCCGGCTGATGGAGCGCTGCCCATGCCACGTCTATAGAAAACGGAAACTCTTTTGTACTGTTCAATTTCATCTTTGCTCTCCTCCTTCCGTAAAAAGTGCGATTTGCCTTAAAAGTTATACCCCCCCTGCGAAGTTCTGTCAATCAGCATTACTGTTTTTCGGATTTTTTTACAGTTTTGTCAAAAGCTGTATTTCCGCTCCATCCGGCGGCTTCTGCTCTCCTCCAGATACGCAGTCATCTCCGGATGATCCCGAAGCAGCCGGTCTTTAAGTACATCGCGCCGTGTCTCGATGAGCTTTGTGATCTCCTCTTTTCTGCCTTTCAGTTCTTCCGGAAGATTGTCAAGTTGTTCCAGCATGGAACGGAGCAGCAGTTCCTCGTCCAGTTCGCCCAGGAATCCCCAGGAGCTGACCAGACTGTCCACGCCATGAACCGCCAGTGTATGTACGTCATCCATGGTCCGGATCTGCGCCAGGACGTATGCCGCCCTGCTTCGGATCTCTTTTCCAGCCCCTTCACCGAACGCCCAGATAAATTCTTCCAGGGTATATTCCTCCCCCTGCGGATACGCACGGTTTCCAACCCTGCTCAGTCTGTCTTTGTCTTTCTCCGGTATATCCAGAATACAGGGGATTTCGATCCCGGCATCCTTTAATGCGGAAAGAACAGTACGGCGTACTCTGCCGTCATCTATGAGATGGCCGATGCCAAGATGACGCATCTGGGCATTGATCTTATCCGTATGCCCGGTCATATAAAAGCGGATACCCCGTTTTTCCAAACCTTCAGAAAGCATTTCGATCGCGTCCGCCGCAGTAAAGTCAATACTGTTGACAGCTTCGCAGTCAATGATCACAGCTTTCGTCTCATCCGGAATATCTTCGACCGCCTGCTCTATATCATTCTGCAGGATCTTAATATTAGCGAAAAACATATCCTCGCTGAACCGATACAGGATCACATTCTTGATTGGATATGCAAAGCGGTTCTTATCCAGATCATAATATCCCGGTTTTCCCGGCACCATGCCCATGAGCGCCCGCGGCGGGTTCGTCGCCTTCAGGGTCATCGCCACGAAGGACAGGACGATGCCGATCAGCACGCCGTAGATCGTGCCCAGGCAGAGCACTCCAATCCCGGCAGCCAGGAAGATATAGAACTCGGATCTGCTGAGTTTGAAAAGACGGATCGCCAGATGGGTCTCCACTACGCTCAGAAGCGCGGAGATCACGATGGCGGTAAGGACCGGCACCGGCAGATATCCGATAAAGCCGGTCGCTGTCAGCAGGATCACCGCCATGACGATCGCAGCTACAACTGACACGCCCTGTGTTTTTCCGCCATACTGCTCGTTCATGGACGTCCTGGAGATGCTTCCGTTCGCCGGACAGCACCCCACTGCCGCCGCAGCCAGATTGCCGGCTGCACAGGCCAGGATCTCCTGCCGGATGTCCAGTTTATAGCCGTTCTTCACGGCAAAATTATTCTCTGCCAGCAGAGTCTCCGCCATAACCACTACGGCGATCATCAGCCCGCGCCCCGCCGCGTGGGTCAGATCCACTTCCTGGAACTGCGGGACTACAAAATGCGGCAGTCCCGGTTCTACGGCTGACAGCAGGGTCACGCCATATTTATCCACATGGAAGAATACCGTGGCCAGCACACCCAGGACCATGATCAGGATAGCCATCGGGAATTTGGGAACAAATTTTTTCGCCAGGATCAGCAGGATCAGCGCACCTACGCCCATGGCAAGGGACAGCATGTTGATCTGCCCCAGCGCATGTCCGATATGCTTAGACAGTTCCAGAAGTTCTCCGCTTCCCGCCGGACTGCCCATCAGTTTTGGCACCTGCATCAAAATGATCGTCACTGCAATCCCGCTGATAAATCCCCCCATAACCGGCGTAGAGATGAAATCCACGATCCTGTCCGCCCGCAGGAAGTAGAAAAGAACCAGCCACAACCCGGTAAACAGTGCAACCATGGGGATATACAGCATAGCCTGCTCCGACTCCGCCGCAAACCCGTAGGCTGCGATGGCGCCGCCTACGATCGCAGCCGGCGTCGCATCGATCCCGAAGACAAACTGTCTGGACGTGGAAAACAGCGCAAAAAACAGGATTGGAAATACCGAACCGTACAGTCCGTATACTGCCGGCAGTCCTGCGATCTGCGCATACCCCATAGCGATCGGGATGGATACCGCCGCGATGATGATACCGGAAAAGATATCTTTCGGCAAATATTCCGCTTTATAGTTCCTAAATGTTGAAAACAATTTCATATGTACTTTACTCCTCTTCTGTTATTCCTATGCCGGCATCCCCAGTTTCTCCCTGACTTCCTGCATCCTTGTATCAAAAGCTTCATAGAATCCCCGGTCATCCGCCGCCCTGTACGCAGTCTCATAAAAACTCCGCAGAACATAAAGCGTCAGGATCCTCGTCTTTTCTTCATCAAGCGTCTCCAAAGCGGCCTCACATTCATTCAGGAAGTCATGCCACTTAAGGATATACCGTTCATAAGATTTCAGATCCGGGATCCCCAGCCATTTCCGGATCTTTACTTTTCCCCGGTCTTTCTTCCGGCACTCGTGGGTCTGGATAAAGTAGCGGAATCCATTCTCCTCATAGTACCGCCCAAGAGGGAACAGCCGGCACAACCCCGGTCTGCAGCCGTGCACCGAACACCGTCCGTTTTCATTGAGGAAGGGACAGGCGTCCGTCCTGCCGGCCATTTTCAGATTAGGGAGGATCATGCCGTCCACGATCCCGAGTTCTATATACCCTTCGCTCATCAACGAAGTAAAATCTCTATGTATACCAGTATACAATCTCCAAAGATCCATGGGATCAAGGATAATGGAGCTGCCCATTCCCCGACAGCATGCGGAGCAGCCTTCACAATCACGGCAGTCCGCTTTCACCATATCCCCCGACGAATAGAGCCGGCCATCCGATATCTCATTCAAATCTACATTCCGCTTCATAATGATCCGTTCTCCTTTTCACACTATGATGAAGTTCAAAAAACACCTTCGCTATTTTCGCGCATCTCCCTGTCCCTGTCAAGGAAAAAGACCGGTCAGGCCCGCATATTCGGACTAAACCGGTCTTTTTAACTCTTATATTTTTTACGATTCTTCAGACAGCTGCCAGAAACAGATCAGTCGTTATATCCGTTCGGATTCTGGCTCTGCCATCTCCAGGAGTCTTCGCACATCTCATCCAGTCCGCGCTCTGCCACCCAGTGCAGCTCGTTTTTCGCCTTCGTAGCATCGCAGTAACAGGTTGCGATATCTCCTGCACGGCGTGGTTTGATCTCATACGGGATTTCTTTTCCGCATGCCTTGCCGAACGCCTTGACCATATCCAGTACGGAATATCCGTTTCCAGTACCCAGATTGTAGACAGATACGCCTGCTTTTTCTTTCAGCTTCTCCACTGCACGGACGTGGCCGACTGCCAGATCTACGACATGGATATAATCGCGCACACCTGTACCGTCATGCGTATCGTAATCATTTCCAAAGACACCGAGGCACGGCAGTTTGCCGATCGCCACCTGTGTGATGTACGGCATCAGATTGTTCGGGATTCCCTTCGGATCCTCTCCGATCAGTCCGCTCTTGTGTGCGCCGATCGGATTGAAATATCTCAGAAGCACAACATTCCACTCCGGATCTGCTGTATGAAGATCCGTGAGGATCTGCTCCAGCATCCACTTTGTCCAGCCGTACGGATTCGTACATGTTCCTTTCGGGCACTCTTCTGTGATCGGAATGAACGCCGGATCGCCGTATACGGTTGCGGAAGAACTGAAAATGATATTCTTCACGCCATGCTCTCTCATCACATCACAGAGATTGATCGTTCCTCCGATATTGTTCTCATAGTATTCCAGCGGCTTTCTCACGGACTCGCCGACTGCCTTAAGACCTGCGAAATGGATTACCGACTCAATCTCTTCTTTCTCAAACACCTCGTTCATTGCTTCTTTATCGCGGATGTCCGCTTTATAAAAAGTAAGGTCTTTTCCTGTGATCTCTTTCACTCTGTCCAGCGCTTTCTCAGATGCGTTGTACAGGTTATCAACCACAACCACATCATAGCCAGCATTTAAAAGTTCCACGCATGTATGGCTTCCGATAAATCCGGCGCCTCCGGTTACTAAGATAGACATATCATTTCCTCCTTATGATAATGTGATTTCTGAAAGAATGTCTTTTTTTGTTTACGCTCACAGTATAGCACAGCTTCCGCTGAAATGCTTTATACTTTTAAATCATTTTATGGTAAAAATGTTGCATCACCAAAGTTCCTGCGGATAAAGTCCGCTGTCCTTCATCGACTGGATCGCGGCAACAACCACCGGTTTATCCTCTTTGTATGTCACGCCGTACCATTTATCTTCCGACTCCAGGACTTTTACCGCAGCCCTGTCATCCTCCAGCAGGCTGCTCACCACTGCCGGAAGATAGTACTCGCACTTCATCGGATTCTCCTGGATCCCTTTCTCAAGAAATACCGGGAAGCCCGCACCGATCTCTTCGAGCATACTGTGCGTAAATCCCCACATATTCATAGACACCAGCGTGTCCCCGTCAATACCGGTCCAGGTCTGGCCGCCATCCTCTGAATACGCCACGCCGCCGTCCCGCTTCTCGATGCGGGTGCGCTCTGTCACACTGACAAGTTCTTTTTTCTCATTCAGTTCGCAGATGCCGCGCGAGACATATCCATTGTCCGTCACCGTGTTTTTCAACCGGTATCCGACCATGGCATAACGGTATTTTTCGTCGTCCTCATGGGTCGTCAGGTAATCATAGATCACTTTGAACGCATGCGCTCCGTAATAGTCGTCTGCATTGATCACGGCAAAAGGTCCTTCGATCTCATCTCTTGCGCTGAGCACCGCGTGCGCGGTTCCCCACGGTTTCACGCGGCCCTCCGGAACAGAAAAGCCGTCCGGAATGTTGGTGATCTCCTGATAGGCGTAGGCGACCTCCATATACTGCTCCAGTCTGTTGCCGATCGCTTCACGGAAATCATTTTCATTTTCTCTTTTTATAATAAACACCACTTTTTCAAATCCCGCACGCTTTGCGTCATAGATCGAAAAATCCATGATAATATGCCCCTCTTTATCTACGGGATCGATCTGTTTAAGGCCGCCGTACCGGCTGCCCATACCTGCTGCCATAATGACAAGAACCGGTTTCTTCATAATTATTTTCTCCTTATTATCTCTGTCCTTTTCCCTGTTCCGGGAAATTCTGATCCGAACTCATTGTAATCGATTATATCCGGAAAGTCAAAGATGTTAAAAAAGTGTAAAGATTCTCATTTATCCTTGAAAGCACGCGTAAATCATAGTATAAATGGTATGTTTATCACACAATACTCGAAAGGATCTGTATATGAATAATACAACGAATGAAATAAGCAACACAAACACGGTCAGCAGGAATCCCCTGCAATTCGTCTTCCGCATCTTCCAGGGCGCGCTCATCGGACTGGGCGCCGTGCTTCCCGGCATTTCCGGCGGCGTGCTCGGAGTGATCTTCGGCATCTACAAACCGATCATGGAACTTCTTTCCCACCCGTTTAAAAACTTTAAGACCCACGTTCCGCCGCTGATCCCGGTATTCATCGGAGGCGTCATCGGATTCCTCGGTGTGGCGAACATCCTCTCCTTCTTCCTGGAGAAATATCCGGATCCGTCCGTATGCGTCTTCATCGGACTGATCACTGGCATGCTGCCCTCCCTGTTCCGGGAGGCCGGCGAAAAAGGGCGCAGCAAAGGCTCTTTCATCTCTATGATCGTGTGCATGATCGTGATCTTTGCGGTGCTGATCGGATTCCAGCTGTTCTCCGTAGAAGTGAATGCGAACTTCTTCTGGTTCCTGTTCTGCGGATTCTGCCTGGCGCTGAGCGTCATTGCACCGGGTATGAGCTTCTCTACCCTGCTCATGCCGCTTGGCCTTTATACTCCGTTCGTGGACGGCATCGGACACTTCGACCTGTCCATCCTCATCCCTGGCGGGATCGGAGCTGTCGTCACCGTGATCTGTCTGGCAAAAGCGATCAATGCGCTGTTTGACAACTACTATTCCATCGCCTTCCACGGCATTATCGGTATTGTGATCGCTGCAACGGTCATGATCATTCCGGTGTCCGGATTCACATCCCCCGGCCCGGCTGTCGTCAATATCATCTGCATCATCGCGGGCATTATCGCCGCACTTGCGCTCGACAGATTCAACAGCCGTGTTGATGTACCGCAATAAGTTAAGAACGCACCTCCGCTTTTCTGGAAAATTTATGCATCCGGTATAAATAGTATGGCACAAGGAGGATCAGCACCGAGAGCCATGCCGCGGGATCTGCCAGACAGACGCCCGCGAAGCTGGTATGTCCTGCCACGAGCATAACGATCGCACTCCTTGCCGCAAGTTCAAAAAGACCTCCCAGCATGGGAACAAGTCCGTATCCAAGGCCCTGCAGCGTATTTCTGTAAATGAAGATACTTCCCAGGAACGGATAACACCAGAAGACCGTATGGAAATATGTAACCGAAGCGTTCACCACTTCGGTCTCTGACGGACTGATAAACAGCCAGGTCATATATTTTCCGAAAAAATACATGACCGTCATGATGACCACACTCCAGCACAGGACCATGAGCTGTGTGCACCGCACGCCCTGCTTTACCCGGTCGATCCTGCCGGCACCGCGGTTCTGTCCCACATATGTGGCGATCGTTGCACCAAACGCGGTAAATACCGTCGCCACCATGTTCTGGAGCTTGCCCGCCGCAGAAAAGCCGGCCATATAGACCTCTCCATATATATTGACCGCGCCCTGCACGATAACCGTGCCGATCGCAGTGATCGAAAACTGCAGTCCCATCGGGAGTCCGAGAGCCAGCAGCCTTCCCAGGCTGCCTGCCTCAATGCGGAAGTCTTCCCGCGTCAGATGCAGGATCGGATAGCGTTTGACAATATACGCAAAACAGAGCACTGCTGAAATTCCCTGTGCGATCACCGTTGCATAGGCGCATCCTTCCACACCCATACCGAACACAACAATAAAAACGATATCAAGCGCCACATTGATCGCCGCTGAAATAACGAGAAAATACAGCGGGGACCTGGAATCACCCAGCGCCCGCAGAAAAGCCGCCAGCGTATTATAGGCGGCTGTCACGATCAGTCCGGAGTAAATGATCCCCATATATTGCTTCACATCCGGCATAATACTTTCGGAATAGTTCATGAAATGCAGGATCGATTCATTGGCGGCGAGCAGTCCTGCCGTCATCAGAACCGCAAAAATGACCGACAGATAGACGGACATTGCCACATAATGACGCATCCGGTCATACTGTTTTGCCCCGAACCACTGAGAAACCAGGATCGCGAAACCGCTGCTCAGTCCATTGAGCCAGCCTGTCACAAAAAACATCAGTGATCCGGTGCTGCCGATGGCAGCAAGCGCGTTCACGCCGATAAACTGGCCTGCCACGATGGAATCCGCAATATTGTAAAACTGTTGGAAAATATTTCCCAGACACATCGGGATCATAAAACGGATGATCAGTTTTGCCGGACTTCCGACCGTCATATCATGCATCGTACTATTTCCCATTCTCTCACTCCTCTGATCTGTTCATCCCTTTTTTATCTGCTTCAGCTTACAGGCTGCAGTGTACATGAAATGCTGAAATCCCCGGATAAACTGCACTCTTTCCCAGTTCTTCCTCAATGCGCAGGAGCCGGTTGTACTTGGCCACGCGTTCGCTGCGGCTGGGTGCTCCGGTTTTGATCTGTCCGGTATTCAGCGCCACGGCCAGATCCGCGATCGTTGTATCTTCCGTCTCCCCGGACCGGTGGGACGTCACAGCAGTATATCCTGCCTTATGAGCCATCTTGACCGCTTCCAGTGTCTCCGATACTGTGCCGATCTGATTCAGTTTGATCAGGATGGAATTCCCGCACCTCTGATCGATCCCTTTCTGCAGACGCCCGGTATTCGTCACAAAAAGATCATCTCCGACCAGCTGCACCCTGTCTCCCAGTTCTTCTGTGAGGATCTTCCATCCCTCCCAGTCTTCTTCGTCAAGTCCGTCTTCAATGGACCAGATCGGATATTTCTCCGCCAGGTTTTTCCAGTGATCGACCAGTTCATCTGACGTAAATGTTCTGCCGCATTTCGGAAGTACATACTCGCCCGTTCTGCTGCCCTTCCACTCGCTGGACGCGGCGTCCAGCGCCAGCACGAAATCCCGGCCGGGTTCATATCCTGCCCGCTGTACGGCCTCAAGGATATATTCGACCGCTTCCTCATCTCCCGCAAGATCGGGGGCAAAGCCTCCCTCATCTCCGACCGACGTAGCCAGTCCCTTTTCCTTCAGCAGGGCACGGAGCGTGTGAAAGACTTCCGCGCACCAGCGCAGGCCGTCCCCGAAACACTTTGCGCCTGCCGGCATGATCATAAACTCCTGCACATCTACCGTATTCGCCGCATGCGCGCCGCCATTTAGAATATTCATCATGGGGACCGGCAGCCGGTTGGCATTCACGCCTCCGAGAAAACGGTACAGAGGGATATCAAGAGAGGCGGCTGCGGCTCTCGCACATGCAAGGGATGTTGCAAGGATCGCATTGGCCCCCAGCTTTGACTTGTCTTTTGTCCCGTCCGCACAGATCATTGCCTTATCCACAGCGTAGATATCCGCTGCATTCATCCCCTGCAGCGCAGCGCTGATCACTGTACTGACATTCTCAGCGGCTTTCCGCACGCCTTTCCCGCCAAATCTGTTCCTGTCTCCGTCCCGCAGTTCCAGCGCTTCAAATTCTCCTGTAGAAGCACCGCTCGGCGCTGCGCCCCTGGCGGAAGTACCGTCCGCAAGATACACCTCGGCCTCGACAGTCGGATTGCCCCGGGAGTCAATGATCTCCCGCCCGGTTACTTTTTCAATCTCCAGATAACTCATGTCCATTTCATCCTTTCATATATTAAAAGTCTGTGTCCATTATTATCTGTCGGAATCCGCTGCCTTATTCCCTGCTCAGCGCCTGTCTGTCCGGACATCTCTAAAGAAGTTCAGCCAGTTTCTCCACATCTTCCATTTTCGTCGCCCAGCTTGTCGCAAACCGAACAACCGTATGACGGTCATCTTTCTTTTCCCAGAAGCTGAATACCACTTCTTTTTTCAGCCGTTCCATCTGATCATTATCCAGTACGATGAAGATCTGGTTTGTCGGAGAATCCAGATAAAATTCATATCCTTTTTCACGGAACACTTTCTTCAATGCATCCGCAGTCTCAATGGCATTTCTACCGATCTTCAGGTACAGATCATCCGTAAAAAGCGCATCGAACTGCACGCCGGTCAGCCGGCCTTTTGCCAGAAGCGCCCCTCTCTGCTTAACCTTAGTCACAAAATGACGCGGCGTATTTTCTTTTGTAAATACAACCGCCTCCCCGCAGAGCGCCCCGACCTTCGTGCCGCCGATATAAAACACATCACAATATTCCGCCGCATCTTTCAGCGTCACATCTGTTTTCTCCGCCGCCAGCGCGTATCCGAGCCGTGCTCCGTCCATATACAGCGGGATGTTATACTGTCCGCAGATATCCGACAGTTCAGCCAGTTCCCCTTTGCTGTAAAGCGTGCCGTATTCCGTCGGATGTGAAATATATACCATTCCCGGATATACCATATGCTCATGGTTATCATCACTGAAAAATGTCCGCAGATATCCTTCCAGCGCATCTGCACATATCTTTCCGTCTTCCTGCGGCAGCGGCAGCACCTTGTGCCCGGTATACTCGACCGCACCCGCTTCATGCGTGCCGATATGTCCGGTCTGCGCTGCAAGCACTCCTTCATGTTCATCCAGCATGGTGCTGATCACGATCTGGTTTGTCTGCGTCCCACCGGTCAGCAGATAGACATCCGCATCCGGGCATCCGCACGCGGTCCTGATCTTTTCCCTGGCCGCATCCGTGTAGCTGTCCGTCCCGTATCCCGGGAGCTGCTCCATATTCGTTTCGATCAACCGCTTCAGCACGGACCCGTGGGCCCCCTCTGAATAATCATTTTCAAAATATAACATTACCATCCCGCCTTTCCGCCTGAAGATGATTTTATCGCAGTTTTCTTCTTCGCCGGTTTCTTTTTCCCCGGCTTCTTCCGAACGCTGTATCCGAACGTGCCAAGCTGTTTTCCAAGATCCATATACGCTCCGTGAGAGTAGGCAATAAGTCCGGTTTTATTCAGGTCGAACTTTCCTTTTGCATCCATGTAGGATTCATCCGCCTGCACTGCTGTCACTTCCGCCAGGAACATGTGATGGCTTCCCAGCTCCCGTATCTCTTTCACCTTACACTCAATATGGACCGGGGCCTCTTCAATAACCGGGGCATACTCCAGGGAAGATGCCGTCCCTCTGGTCAGGCCGCATTCTTTCCATTTATCCACATCTCTCCCTGAACGCACTCCGCAGTAATCCGCCGCGTGCGCCAGCCTCCTGGTCGTCAGGTTGATCACGAACTCGCCGCTTTCTTTTATCATATGGTAGGAATATCGTTCCGGCCGTACCGATATATATGCCATCGGCGGATTCGTACATACAGTTCCCGTCCAGGCAATCGTCAGGATGTTGCTGTTTCCGTGCTTATCCGCCGTACTTACCATCACAGCCGGCAGAGGATAGAGCATATTGCCCGGTTTCCATGTCTGTTTCGCCATAACTCTGTATCCATTCCCTTCGTATTTTCAGCCTGCCGCTGCACGCCTTTACTGCTGCAGCGCTCCCACGAGCGTAGGTACAAGCTGTTTCTTTCTGGAAACCACGCCTTTCAGCATGATCGTATGCGTATCTTCCGGCAGGTCGTACGCGCTCAGGATCTTCTCCCTCGCTTCAGGCCCGCAGCAGAGCAGTTCTGAGGACTCTGTAATAATGTTTGTCAGCATGAAAAAGATCATATTCAGTCCGTGGCTGGTGCGCGCCTTTTCCAGATGAGGCGCCACCGTCTTCCGGATCTCTTTCAGTTCGTCCGCACTCATGGAATTCACCTGGCCGACGCCAAACACCGTATCGTTGACCGTAAACTGTTTGAAATCGAGGAAGCAGATCTCTTCCGCGCTCTTTCCTTTCAGATTGCTTCCTGCATTGAACATTTCCTGCGCCAGCTCCTCCACATCGATTCCTGCGATCCCGGCCAGCGTCCGCGCGGTCGTCTCGTCAAGCGGCGTACAGGTCGGAGACCGGAACATCAGCGTATCGGAAATGATCGCAGAGCATAACAGCGCCGCATCCGTCTGATCCGGCACCACTCCCGCCTCCTGATACATCTGGTAAACGATCGTCGCCGTGCAGCCCACCGGCTGATTGCGGAAATAAACCGGCGCCATGGTCTGGATGCTGCTCAGTCTGTGATGATCGATGATCTCCAGTACTTCCGCCTCTTCCACACCGTCTACCGCCTGATTCTTCTCATTGTGATCCACCAGGATCACCTGCTTCTTCCGGACATTCAGAAGACGTCTTCTGGAGATCAGTCCCAGGAATTTCCCTTTATTGTCTACAATGGGGAAATCCCGGAACCGCTTGCGCGCCATAACATCCTTTACATCATCCACGTAATCTTTCAGTTTGAACGTCACCAGACTGGACTTTGTCATGAAGTACTTCACCGGGATGCTCTGGTTGATATGCTGGGCCGCGGTAAATGTATCGTGGGGCGTCCGGATGATCACGATCTGCTTCTCTTCCGCCTGCTTCAGGATACGATCCGATATGGGCGCATTCTGACAGACGACCATACAGCTTGCCGACACATCGATCGCACACTGCTGTGCGTCCTTCCGGTCTCCCATGATCACAAGGTCATCCTTATTGATAAAATCCGACATCAGGATCTTACTGGATGCGGCGATCACCACTTTTCCCTTCAGCAGATAGCTGTGTTTATTTCCGGTAAGCACTTCGCCATCCACCGCTCTCGCGATATTGCGGTACTGCGCCCTTGCTTTGGAAAGGATCGTGCTGTCGTAGACTTCCATATATGTTTTGGCGATATCTCCGATGGTGATCACGCCTTCCAGCTTCCCGTCGCGGGTAACCGGAAGCGTATGTATATTCGATTCCTGCATCTTCTCCCATGCCGTACGGATCGACACGCTGCTCTTGAGACCCTCGACCTCTTTCAGCTCCACGTCCTTGATCTGCTCCCTGAGATCCGAAAGAAGGCGGGGAACTTTCACTCCGAAATGCTCCAGCACATACTGGGTTTCCTCGTTCAGCTGTCCGGCCCGCCTCGGTTCATGGTGGATCCCTGTGACCTTTGTCTTCAGGTCCGCATAGGCGATTGCCGAACAGATGGAATCCGTATCCGGATTTTTATGTCCTACCACATATACTTTTTTATTTTTTTCTCTGCTCATATGATCATTCCTCACAATAATTTTTGATTATCACTGCGGCATATTGCCGTCCTGATAATAAGCTTGCCATTTTTTCCCCCGTTCGTCAACCCGCATTTCCGCACTTTGCCTTTTTGCGCTTTTTTTTCCAAAACTTTTATGATATACTGAGAACACTGATAATTAATTTAAGTTGAGGTGCTGTACAATGAGTGAAGAAATGAGAGAAGAATTACAGGAAAACGAAGCTGTCGAAACTATGGCCGACTATGAAGACCATTTTGACGATGCCAATCCATGGAACAGAGTTGCTGAATATATGGAAAATAAAACCGTTCTCCCTGTTAAAGTAGAAGGTGTTGTAAACGGCGGCGTGATCGTTATGGTAGAAGGCCTGCGCGGATTCGTTCCGGCATCCAAGCTTTCCCTTACTTATATTGAAGATCTGGAGACCTATCTTCTGAAAGATATCGAAGTGCAGGTTATCGATGTGGATCAGGCAAACAACCGCCTTGTCCTGTCCGCCCGCGAGATCCTGAAAGAGAAAGAGCGAAAAGCGCGTGAAAAGCAGATCGCAAATCTGAAGGTCGGAACCGTCTTAAACGGAACCGTTGAGACACTTCAGAATTATGGCGCGTTTGTTAAGCTTGAGAACGGCCTGTCCGGTCTCGTGCACGTATCTCAGATTTCCCAGAAACGTGTAAAAGTACCCTCAGACGTGCTGAGCGTCGGCGATGAAGTCAAGGTAAAAGTGATCGGCATCAAAGAAGGCAAAGTAAGCCTCAGCATGAAAGCGCTTGAAGAAGTAAAAGAAGAGCCGGTGGAAAAAGTCGTAATCCCGAAGAGCGAAGACATCGGAACAAGCCTTGGTGATCTCTTCAAGAATCTGAAGCTGTAAATTCCCATTTATCGAACTGAGCTGCAGTTTAGCGGCTCAGTTCAATATTATCTGAAGCTAAAATCAATACAGGCCGGCTGATTTACGGTTAAAATATAGTGTTTTTACATTTCAACCGTACTTTTAGAGTACCGATACGGTTATTATAAAGAAATCGACTATTTCATCGGTATGATTTAGTAAGTCAATACGGATCTATTTTACAAATTCTTTATTTCACCCGTAGTTTTACTCGTTGATATACGGACCTGATCTTCAATTTGGCTGATGCAACCGTAAAAAATTTTCTAGCATACGGATCAAATCCATATTTTGAGAATCTAGTCCGTGTTTCTAATGCTAAACTGAACCCTATAAGGTGGACATAGTAAAAACAGTTTTAGCACGCATTTTAAAAGACAAATCT
>DWVL01000008.1 GCA_019120275.1 Candidatus Mediterraneibacter excrementavium
CTTGTCAATTATATGTCACAGATTCTTGTGGAGCTCGTAAAGCTTGCTAATCTCATAATCACAGTCACTAAAGCGGTTGCCTGTGGAAACAGAATTGGGAGCGTGCTGAAAATACAGCCGGATATGCAGGATGGCAATAGAATATTCCGGCCGGCTGATGCCGTATCCAAAGATGCGGCGCAGCGTCGTGAAGATATTCCGGCAGTGGAGTTTGATCATGTCTCTCTTACTTATAAGGGCGCAGCGGGAGAATCACTGACAGATATTACATTCCGTGCTATGAGAGGGCAGACGATCGGTATTATCGGAGGAACGGGTTCGGGAAAATCTTCGCTTGTGAATATGATCCCGAGATTCTATGATGCTACATGCGGCATGATCAGGATATTCGGAAATGATATCAGAGACTATAAAACAGAAAATCTTCGGTCTCACATTGGCATTGTTCCGCAAAAGGCAGTTCTCTTCAAAGGGACGATTGCAGAGAATCTGCGCTGGGGTAATAAGGAGGCAGCGGATGATGAGCTGGAAGAGGCGCTGGAGATCTCTCAGGCAAAAGAATTTGTCGATCAGAAACCGGGCAGACTTGAGTTTCAGATTGAGCAGGGCGGGCGTAATCTGTCCGGCGGTCAGAAGCAGAGACTTACGATCGCAAGGGCGCTTGTAAGAAAGCCGGAGATTTTGATCCTGGATGACAGTGCGTCAGCACTTGATTTTGCTACAGATGCGGCACTGCGAGCCGCAATCTGTACTATGAAGGGCAGCCCGACTGTATTTATTGTCTCCCAGAGGGCATCCTCCGTACAGTATGCAGATCAGATTATTGTGCTGGATGATGGCAGGACAGCCGGGGTAGGGACACACGATGAACTGCTTGTGTCATGTCCGGCTTATCAGGAAATCTACTATTCCCAGTTCCCGAAGGAGGCGGTGTCTAATGGCTGACAGTAAGAAAACAATACATCAAATGTCTGATGAAAAGAAAAAGCCCGGACAGGGAGAAACGTTGAAGAAAGTGTTCCGTTATCTTGGTAAATACAGGATTTTCGTTGTATTTTCTATATTACTTGCGACGATTTCGGTGGCGCTGACACTTTATGTGCCTAAGCTCACCGGATATGCAGTGGACTATATCATCGCTGCAGGTAAAGTGAATTTCCCAGGTGTATTCCGGGTTATGATACAGATTGGTGTTTGTACGCTCATTACAGCTCTGGCACAATGGCTGATGAATGTATGCAATAATAAGATGACCTATCAGGTGGTTCAGGATATCCGCAATGAGGCGTTTCGGAAGATAGAGATCCTTCCGTTGAAATACATTGACGGGCATCCATACGGCGAGGTAGTCAGCCGCGTAATTGCAGATGTGGATCAGTTCGCGGACGGACTCTTGATGGGATTTACCCAGCTTTTTACAGGTGTAGCTACGATCGTGGGAACATTTTGTTTTATGCTGTCTGTGAATGTGACGATCACGTTTGTTGTCGTACTGATCACGCCGGTTTCATTCCTGGTAGCGAATTTTATAGCAAAGCGGACATTCTCTATGTTTCGGCTGCAGTCGGAGATCAGAGGTGAACAGACGGGACTGATCGATGAGATGGTCGGAAACCAGAAAGTCGTGCAGGCGTTCGGACGGGGGGGAGATGTAACGGAGCGGTTTGACGAGATAAATGAGCGTCTTGGGAAAGCTTACCTGAAAGCAATCTTTTTCTCGTCTATTACAAATCCTTCTACAAGGTTTGTAAACAGCCTTGTTTATACAGGCGTAGGAATTACGGGAGCTTTTGCTGTCGTAAGGGGAACACTCTCAGTAGGACAGCTCTCGAGTTTTTTAAGCTATGCCAATCAGTATACAAAGCCGTTCAATGAGATATCCGGTGTTGTAACAGAGTTCCAGAACGCTGTGGCATGTGCGCAGCGGATCTTTGATCTTATAGAGGAAGAGCCGCAGACACCAGAGCCGGATGGAGCTGCAGAGCTCAAAGATATTGCCGGAAATGTCAAGGCGGAACATGTTGATTTCTCCTATGTGGCAGGGCAGAAACTGATCCGTGATTTTAATCTTACCGTAAAGCCGGGGCAGCGGATTGCAATCGTTGGGCCTACGGGGTGCGGCAAGACAACGATCATCAATCTGCTCATGCGTTTCTATGATGTGGATTCGGGAGCAATCTCGGTGGAAGATATCGATATTCGTGAGATGACCCGGAAAAGTCTGCGGGGCGGATACGGTATGGTGCTCCAGGATACATGGCTCAAGACGGGTACAATCCGCGATAATATTACCATGGGACGCCCGGATGCAACAGAGGAGGAAATAGTGGAGGCGGCGAAAGCCTCCCATGTGCACAGCTTTATCAGGCGTCTGCCAAATGGGTATGATACCTGGATCACAGAGGACGGGGGAGGTCTCTCCCAGGGGCAGAAACAGCTCCTCTGTATTGCCAGGGTTATGTTGTGCAGGCCTCCGATGCTGATACTTGACGAGGCTACTTCATCCATCGATACGAGGACTGAGATGAAGATACAGGATGCTTTTGCGGCGCTGATGAAAGGCAGGACGACATTTATTGTAGCGCACAGACTGTCAACAATACGTGAAGCGGACATAATCCTTGTAATGAAGGACGGACAGATCATAGAGCAGGGAAATCATGAGAGCCTGCTCGCAAAAGAAGGCTTCTACAAACATCTGTATGAAAGCCAGTTTGAACACAGAACGGGCGAAGCCCGTGTCAGCGGTTAGCCGCTGACGAGCTGCGGAGCAGCCTGTGTTCACGAGAAAGGAGCGAAGCGGATTTCGAGTGTCCGCAAAGATAGAAAACGGGCGAAGCCCGTGTCAGCGGTTAGCCGCTGACGAGCTGCGGAGCAGCCTGTGTTCACGAGAAAGGGGATGCTTAGAGATGGAAAGATTGAGCACGCTGTGCTATATCGAACAGGACGGCAAGTATCTGATGCTCCATCGCACAGTGAAAGAAAATGATGTAAATAAGGATAAATGGATTGGTGTGGGAGGGCATTTTGAATATGGAGAGAGTCCTGAAGAATGTCTCCTGCGTGAAGTGAAAGAGGAGACGGGGTACAGGCTGACTTCCTGGCGGTATCGGGGCGTTGTGACCTTTGTGTATGGGGAGGATACGGTAGAATATATGTCGCTCTACACGGCTGACGGTTTTGAAGGTGACCCCGTCGAATGCGATGAGGGAGAGCTCGAATGGGTGGACAAAAAAGATATTGCGGCGCTGGAATTGTGGGAGGGAGATAAGATTTTTTTCCGCCTGCTCGATATGGGGAGAGAATTCTTCTCGCTCAAACTCGTATACGACAGGCAGGACGTACTGCAATATGCGGCGCTTGACGGAGTCCCCATGGAGCTGTTTGATGAAATCAGGGAGGACGGCAGCAGGACGGGAGTAGTGAAAGAGCGCGGAGTCGTGCATGAGGATGGAACGCTTCATGCTACAGTCCACATTTGGATTGTGCGCCCGAATGACAGGAGCGGGTACGATCTGCTCCTGCAGAAACGAAGTGATTGTAAGGATTCTAATCCGGGCTGCTGGGATATTTCCTCTGCCGGGCATATTGAGGCGGGGCACGGACGCTTAGAAAGTGCTCTGCGTGAATTGAAAGAGGAGCTTGGGATTGATGCCTGTCAGGAACAGCTTCGCGAAGCGGGAACGAGAAGGTGCGGCTTTGAAAGCGAGTTCTACGGACGTCTGTTTCGGGATAATGAGCTGAGTACGATCTATATTTATGAAGAACCGGTGGAGATTGGCAATATGACTTTGCAGGAGTCGGAAGTTTCAGAAGTGGAATGGATGGATTTTGGAGAATGCCGAAAGAAAGTCTCGGAGAACACGTTTGAACACTGCATCTATGAAGATGAACTGGATATTGTAGGAAAAGCGCTGGGAATATTGCGGCAGGAAAATGCAGATATGTAAAACGTACAGGTGGACTGTATCAGAAAACGGAGGAAATAAAAAGATTATGAAATACGCGGTTGTATATGAGAGTGCCACAGGAAATACAAAGATGCTGGCAGACGAGATAATAAATATACTGGGGGATGCAGAGTGCGTATATTTCGGAACCGTTGAGGAAAATATCCGGAACATGACGAAGGAGGCAGATATTGTTTTCATTGGCTTTTGGACGGATAAAGGAGAATGCAGCGTGGGAGCCGCACAATATATGGAAACACTGCGCGACAGGGACGTGTTCCTTTTTGGAACGGCAGGATTCGGCGGATCGCCGCAGTATTTTTCACAGATTCTGCGGCGCGTATCCGGCTGTCTGCCGGAAGGAAACACGCTGGCGGGAACTTATATGTGTCAGGGGAAGATGCCGCAGAGTGTACGCAAACGTTACGAAGCGATGCAGGAGAAGAATCCGCAGGACGAAAAAGTAAAAATGATGATAGAAAATTATGACAGAGCGCAGACGCATCCGGATGAGGAAGATCTGATACATCTGAGGGAAGCTGTGGCTGAGGCGGTTCGCCCGGGAATTTGAGAGTATACAGGATAGAAGCAAGATATGAAGAGGAGATGAACCTATGATAGAAATGGGAGTGATACACGGCAGGTTTCAAGTGCTTCATCTGAAACATATGGAATATCTGCTGGCGGCCAAGATGAGATGCAGGACTTTATACGTAGGCATCACTCATCCGGATATTTCGGCTTATCCGGCGACATCACCTCTTGACAAGCACGGGAGGACAAAAGCGGATAATCCGCTTACCTATATCGAGAGGTATGAGATGATCCATGATGCCCTGCTGGATTTCGGAGTTAAGAGAGAAGAGTTTGAGATCATCCCGTTTCCGGTCAGCAACCCGGAACTCCTGCTGCAGTACGCACCAGCGGACGCGGTGTATTATATGAGTATATGCAGCGCATGGGATGAGGAAAAATATCAGATTCTGTGTTCTCTGGGGCTCAATGTCGAGGTTCTCTGGAGGAGAACGGAAGAAGAGAAGGGAATTACAGGATCTGAGCTGCGGGGGCTGATTGCCAGAGAAAAAGAATGGAAAAAGTATGTGCCCAGAACGGTGGCGGAATATCTGGAAGAAAATGGTATTGACCAGAGAATTCGGCAGCTCTATTATACTTACGGCGGCAGATAGCGCTGTAAGTATTAAGTATGGCGATGTGCTTCATGGCTCGGCGAATAGTCCGATATCCGGAGGCAGAAAAGTGAACAGGATGAAAAGGACGAGAAAGAGAACGGTCAGAATATAAATGACGGTTCTCTTTTGATATATTATCCTGGAATTCTGTAGTCTCCATGCACAGAAAAAAGCAAGAAAAGCATTTACAAAAAATATGGCGATATCTATCCCTGTGACGTTGTGACCGAGAATACCGGAATAAGTATAGAACAGGACAGGGATCATAAGGGTGCCAATAAACCCGCCGAGAAGAAGTGCGGGGCGCAGGGCGGGAGAGAGTTTTGAGTCGGATCCCGTTATAAAAAAGGACCATATGAGGACGGGAAAAAACACAAGTTTCATATGTTCCCAGGTGGATTCGTTAACGGGGCTTATCAGACCGATCAGCGGATTCCCATCCGACCAGCCATAGAAAAAGTGGGAAAGTGTACCAAATACTGCAGTGAAGATAAAGCCGGATATTAGATAAAGATGGATTTTTTTCATAAAAAACACCTGCATATATGTTTTGATGATATCGCCAGTATATGCAGGTGTCTATATTATTATTCATTTGACAGTATCAAGTAAGATAAGTCTGTTTTATGTATACGGCTGTTATTTCCCGGCCAGAAAGCTCATCAATGCCTTTGACGAGTAATTCAGGATCAGATTCCGCGGTACTTTCGCAAGTCTCGCTGCGTCAGCGGCATATGTAAAATCTCCCACATGTTTTATCCCGTGGCTGTCGCTTGAAAACAGCACCGGGTAGTTAAAGTGTACAGATAAGTTCAGCAGGACGAGGTCTGTGTACTTTGTATCGCCCCGGTATCCTTCCGGACTTAGGGAACTGTTATTGATTTCTAACAGTACGTGATTCTCCATTGCAGCGGCGAAAAGTTTAAAAGGATCGATTGGAAACTTTGTATCGTCGCAGTGCCCGATCACAGATACGTGAGGATTCTTCATTGCATTTATATATGCTGCTGTATTTTCTTCGGCAGAGCCTGGTTTTAAGGTGGGGGGATGCATACTGGCGATGACATAGTCAAGGCCCTGGAGAACCTTGTCGGTCAGATCCAGATTCCCTCTGAAATTTATTATATTGGCTTCGGCACCGTACAGCATTTTGATACCGAGACGCTCACGCTGTGCATACTTCAGATTCATAAAATACGATACCCGGCCGCCGCCCAGCGTCGCAGGTCCATGGTCAGATATGCCGAGCATCTTGAGATTACGGGACCGGGCCGCCTTTGCCATATCAGTAATGGTCGCGCTGGAGCCATGTCCGCTGGCAATCGTGTGGGTATGTATATCAAATTCATATCGCTCGGCATGTTCTGTGCCCTTGGAATTGTATGTGTGCTGATATGCCATAGAACAACGCCTCGCTTTCCTGAAAAATTTCACCACTTTCAGTATGGATCATTTTTACCCTGCTGTCAATGTGTAATCATAAAAAACAAATAAAAAACAACAAAAACAACGTTGGATTATGTGGAAAAAGTAAAAGACAAATGTAAGGGCAATGTTGATTTACGTTGACTTATACAGGCGTATGAAGTATAATTATCATAATTGTAGGATCTGGTATAACGGGGTGGTAAGACCACACTGACGCAGGTCCTGACAGGCGAAAATATACACTATCACAAGACCCGGAACATCAACAATTTTGATGAGATCATCGATCCATCCGGACAAAACATCAGGATTACGCACCGGCTCTGTATACATTAAGAACCGGATACGGCGGAAATGCTGCTTTTGGGAACATACACCTGCTTGTTGTATCTGCTGTGATGTACGGCGACATGCAGCCGGGATGTAATCGGGATCGTCACCAAAATACACGATGAGCGCGAAAGTGTTGCAAGGGCGGAAAGGTGGCTCCGCCTTGCAGGATGCAGACATATCTTCTTTGTGGCTTCCAAATACCGGGAGAAAATTTCCGAAATCCTGGAAAAAGAAGAGGAAGACGTGTTCCCGTGGGAAAAGGAGGAAAACCAATAAAAACCAACATCAAAATATGTTGACGAATGTGGGATTGTGTGGTAATATTCAAGAAGAAACAACACAAAACAAAATGTTTTGTAAAATCCAAGGAGGAGAAGAGATGCAAAACGAATACGAAATCAAAAAAGAAATGTGTGAAATCGGAAGACGTGTTTACAACCGCGGAATGGTTGCGGCAAACGACGGTAATTTTTCCGTAAAGCTCAATGACCATGAGTTCTTATGTACACCGACAGGCGTCAGCAAAGGGTTTATGACACCTGAGTATATTTGTAAAGTTGATGAGAAAGGTAATGTGCTTCAGGCAAACAAGGGATTCAGACCTTCTTCAGAAATTAAGATGCATATGCGTGTATATCAGAAGAGACCGGATGTAAATGCAGTTGTACATGCTCATCCGCTGTATGCTACAACATTTGCGATCGCAGGTATTCCGCTGACACAGCCGATCATGCCTGAGGCGGTTATCGCACTTGGTTGCGTACCGATCGCTCCGTACGGAACACCGTCTACAATGGAAATCCCGGATGCAGTTGAGCCTTATCTTCAGCATTTTGATGCAGTTCTCCTTGAGAACCACGGCGCACTGACATTTTCCGACAGCCTTCTTGCTGCATACATGAAGATGGAATCTGTAGAATTTTATGCACAGTTGTTATGGCAGACAATGCAGATCGGCGGACCGCAGGAATTCAGCAAAGAACAGGTTGAGAGACTGTATGAGATCAGAAGAAAGATGGGACTTCCGGGCAAACATCCGGCAAACCTCTGCCCGAACGCGCAGGCAGGTAAACCGAGCTGCCATTCATGCGGCGGTTCCTGCGGAAAAGCAGCAGCTCCGGCAGAAGGAAACACAGATGCTGATCTGATTGCTTCTATCACAAAGAAGGTTATGGAACAGCTTGGCATGTAGGAGTACAGCCTATGAATGAACTGGATATCACCAACGCGGTGAAAGCCGTGCTGGATCAGATGAAAGAGACAGCTCCCGCCCAGGACAAGCCACATGTCTGTAAATGTAAGAAACGTCAGATGACACTTGCGCTCGCCAATGCTCTGATTGAAAAGGTGAAGGCAAAGGCAGAGGAGATGGGAATAAATGTTGTGATCGCTGTCTCAGACAAATCCGGGAGACCGGTAGCTGTCCAGTGTATGGACGGCGCTTACATAGCTAGTTTTGACATAGCAGTAAATAAGACTTACACTTCCGCAAGTCTGAAAATGTCCACTGAACAGCTGAGTCACTTGAGCCAGCCGGGACAGGATTTGTATGGAATACAATTTACGAACAATGGTAAGATCGTAATCTTCGGCGGAGGCGAAGTCCTGGAAGATGACGGACATATTGTCGGTGCACTGGGAGTAAGCGGTGGATCGGCGGCGGAAGACACAGCTATAGCAGCTTACGGAAAACAAGTCTTTAAGGAGGTATTAGAGTGTCTGTAAATGAACAGATGGTTCAGGACATTGTACAGGAAGTGATGGCAAAGATGCAGATCGCATCGGATGTGTCAGGAGACAGAGGTGTATTCACTGACATGAATGAAGCGATCGAAGCTGCAAAGAAATCACAGAAAATCGTTGCCAGAATGTCCCTGGATCACAGAGAAAAAGTTATCTCCAATATTCGTAAAAAGATTAAGGAGAACGCAGAAATTCTTGCACGCATGGGCGTACAGGAAACCGGCATGGGAAATGTCGGACACAAGATTCTGAAACATCAACTCGTTGCTGAGAAGACTCCGGGAACAGAGGATATCACAACAACAGCATGGTCAGGAGACAGAGGACTTACTCTTATCGAGATGGGACCGTTCGGGGTTATCGGCGCGATTACGCCGTGTACGAACCCGAGTGAGACAGTGCTCTGCAACACGATAGGAATGTTCGCGGCAGGAAATACAGTTGTATTTAACCCGCATCCGGCAGCAATCAAAACATCTATCTACGCGATCAACCTGGTAAATGAGGCATCGGTAGAGGCAGGCGGTCCGGATAATATTGCCTGCACGGTCGAGCATCCTACACTTGAGACAAGCAATATAATGATGAAACATCCTGCAATCCAGCTTATTGCTGCGACAGGCGGCCCGGGAGTCGTTACGGCAGTGTTGTCCTCAGGAAGAAGAGGAATCGGAGCAGGCGCGGGAAATCCGCCTGCGCTGGTAGATGAGACGGCAGACATCAGAAAAGCTGCAGAGGATATTGTAAATGGATGTACATTTGATAATAATCTTCCGTGTATTGCCGAGAAAGAGATCGTAGCTGTAGATTCGGTTGTGGATGAACTGATGAATTATATGATCAATGAGCAGGGATGCTATCTTATATCAAAAGAAGAGCAGGACGCTCTTACAGCTGTTGTCTTAAAAGACGGGAAATTGAACAGAAAATGTGTGGGACGCGATGCTAAAACGCTGCTTGGCATGATTGGTATCACAGTTCCGGACAACATCAGATGTATCACATTTGAGGGTCCGAAGGAGCATCCGCTGATTGCGACAGAGCTCATGATGCCGATCCTCGGCGTGGTAAGGGCGAAGGATTTTGACGATGCTGTAGAGCAGGCTGTATGGCTCGAGCACGGCAACCGTCACTCCGCACACATCCATTCTAAGAACGTTGATAATATCACAAAATATGCGAAAGCGATCGATACGGCAATCCTCGTAAAGAACGGGCCGTCTTATGCAGCTCTGGGCTTCGGAGGCGAAGGATTCTGCACATTTACAATCGCCAGCAGGACAGGAGAAGGTCTGACGAGCGCGAGCACATTCACAAAGAGAAGACGCTGCGTAATGACAGACAGTTTGTGCATACGTTAAGCCATGCACTTATGACACAGAAATATGTATGCAGACTTGTCTGCAGATACATATTTCTGGGGCAGAAGTATACGGCGCACGCCGACAGCGAGATGAGCGAAGCGGAATCGAGCTGTGCATGGCGTAAAAGGCCGGGAGATGACAGAAGTATACGGCGCACGCCGACAGCGAGATGAGCGAAGCGGAATCGAGCTGTGCATGGCGTAAAAGGCCGGGAGATGGCAGAAGTATACGGCGCACGCCGACAGCGAGATGAGCGAAGCGGAATCGAGCTGTGCATGGCGTAAGGAAAACAGAAACAGGAGGTAGATAACATGGAAATGAATTCCGCAAATGTGGAAGCCGTTGTTAAACAGGTGCTTGAGAGCATGCTGGACAAGAAGATTCCGGCATCAGGCTCACAGCCGGCGGCAAGCCAGGCAATTCCGAAGACAGCACATGTCGCTATGCTGACTTCACTTGAGCATTATGATATAAAAGAATTCCCGATTCCGGAAGTAGGGGATGGCGATATCCTTGTAAAGGTAGAGGGATGCGGTATCTGCGGAACCGATGCTCATGAATTTAAGAAAGACCCGTTCGGACTCATTCCTGTAGCACTCGGACACGAGGGAACAGGCGAGATCGTCAAGATGGGTAAAAACGTTAAGACAGACAGTGCAGGAAAACCGCTGAAAGTCGGAGATAAAGTCGTTACATGTATGATCTTCAAAGATGACCCGGATATCGAGATGTTCGACCTGAACAAGAAGAACGTGGGAGGCGCTGATGTATACGGACTGCTTCCGGATGATGACATTCATCTGAACGGATGGTTCTCAGACTACATCCTCATCCGTGAAGGATCTTCCGTATTCAACGTAAGCGACCTTGATCTTGATTCCAGAATCCTCATCGAGCCATGTGCAGTTCTTGTACATGCAGTAGAGAGAGCGAAGACAACAGGAATCTTAAGATTCAACAGCAGAGTTGTCGTACAGGGATGCGGACCGATCGGTCTGATCTGTATCGCAGTTCTCCGTACACTGGGTATCGAGAATATCGTCGCAGTAGACGGCAATCAGCAGAGACTTGACTTCGCGAAGAGAATGGGCGCTGATAAGTCCGTAAACTTCATGGAGTACAAAGGCATCGAGGCTCTTTCGGGAGCAGTCAAAGACGCATTCGGCGGACACCTTGCAGATTTCGCATTCCAGTGCACGGGATCACCGGCAGCACATGCGAACATTTACAAATTTATCCGCAACGGCGGCGGACTTTGCGAGCTCGGATTCTTCATCAACGGCGGAGACGCTACGATCAATCCGCACTTTGACCTCTGCTCCAAAGAGATCAATCTGGTCGGCTCCTGGGTATACACACTGAGAGATTATGCGACTACATTTGATTTCCTGAAGAGAGCACAGGCAATCGGACTTCCGATGAAAGAACTGATCACTCACAGATTCCCGCTTGAGGAGATCAATGAGGCTCACAAGACAAATCTTGCACAGAAAGGCCTTAAGATCGCTATCGTTAATAAATAAGGTGGATCATTATGGGAGAAGCAGTAGGTATGTTGGAGGTCTTCGGGCTGGCCACGGCATTTGCGGCGGCTGATGCCGGATGCAAAGCCGGCGATGTATGGCTCGAGAAATTCGACAAAAATAAACCGGCGAATGCAGATGAATTACCTGTACCGCTGATCGTCATGGTCAAATTCCGCGGAAGCGTATCCGATGTCACGGCAGCGCTTGAAGCGGCAAAGGCGAGAGCTGAAGAGCTTGCGGGCGTTGTAACCGAGTATGAGATCGCAAGACCGACAGAGGATACGGAGAAAATGCTGAAGCTTACCGGATTAGATAAAGGTGAACCACATATCATCAACGAAAAAGATATTGAAGAGATTTAGGAGGAAATGAACAATGGCAATGGCACAGCAGGCATTAGGAATGGTTGAGACAAGAGGACTCACAGCAGCGATCGAGGCTGCAGATGCAATGACAAAAGCAGCAGAGGTAACGCTGGTTGGAACAGAGAAGATCGGCAGCGGACTTGTAACAGTTATGGTACGCGGTGATGTAGGAGCTGTTAAGGCTGCAGTTGAGACTGGAGCAGACGCTGCAGGAAGACTCGGCGAGCTCGTAGCTACGCACGTGATCCCGAGACCGCACAACGATGTTGAGAAGATCCTTCCTACTGTATAGTCATACTGCTTGCGGGAGGTCCCTAATTAAAGCAAAGGAGCAGTCTCATGGGAAACGCGTATGGATTTTTTGAGGTCCCAAGTGTTACAGCGGCAGTTGTTGCTGTAGATATCATGTGCAAGACAGCGGATGTACATTTCGTCACATGGGAAAAGAAGCTGGGCGGACGCCTGGTCACCATCATTATCCGCGGCGATGTATCTGCTGTCAAGCAGGCCGTTGAAGCTGCTGAAGCAAACGGAATTAAAAAGCCTGTGTGCGCTGTAGTGATCCCGAGCCCCCATGAGGAGGTACTGAAGATCGTAAACGGCAGTGCGAACAGGATAGAGTAGGAGGCAGTTTAAGATGGCAGAAGAAAAGAAAACCACAACAGCCAAAGCGCCGGCTAAAACTGTACGAAGAGTAAGAAATACGGCGCAGAAGGCGGAAACAGTACAGGAAAAAACAACAGTTCAGAAGGAGGAACGGAAAATGTCACAGGAAGCATTAGGAATGGTTGAAACAAGAGGTCTGGTAGCATCAATCGAGGCAGCAGATACAATGTTAAAAGCAGCGAACGTAGTTCTGGTTGGAACAGAGAAGATCGGCAGCGGACTTGTAACAGTTATGGTACGCGGCGATGTAGGAGCTGTTAAATCAGCAGTTGAGTCCGGAGCAGAGGCTGCAGGAAGACTCGGCGAGCTCGTAGCTACACATGTAATCCCGAGACCGCACAATGATGTGGAGAAGATTCTTCCGGTTCTCAAATAATTCAGAATTATTGACAGGTCAGTAATCGTGTATTATTGACGGAGCAACCAGGGAACTGACCGGGAAGCCGGATCAGTTCCCTGCAGATACAAGGAGAATCAAGATATGGATAACAGTAATGTGGCATTAATTACGAAGCTGGTCTTAGAGGCAGTAGAAAAGCAGAAATCATCCGATGATGCAGGTTTTCTTGTACCCATCGGTGTGTCCGCAAGACATATCCATCTTACACAGGAGCACGTGGAAGCGCTGTTTGGAAAAGGTTATCAGCTTACAAAGAAAAAGGAGCTGATGGGCGGACAGTTTGCATCCAATGAGACGGTTACGATCGTCGGCCTGAAATTGAGAGCGATCGAGAACGTCAGAGTACTTGGCCCGGTCAGGAAACAGACACAGGTTGAGATCTCGGCGACAGATGCGATCAAACTCGGAGTTAAAGCTCCGATCAGAGAATCCGGCAAAATTGCAGGAAGTGCTCCGATCGCAGTTGTAGGTCCGAAAGGCGCGCTCTACCTTGACGAGGGATGCATCATTGCAATGCGTCACATCCATATGTCACCGCGTGATGCTATGGCAGCCGGCGTACATGACGGCGATATCGTATCAGTAAAAGCGGACAATGAGAGAGGAACAATATTCAATCAGGTAAAGATCCGTGTGGACGACAGCTTTACTCTGGAAATGCACATCGATACAGATGAGGCGAACGCTGCAAAGATAGCATCCGGTGATACGGTGAGGATTTTATCATGCTGATTGGAAAAGTTGTTGGAAGTGTTGTTTCAACACGCAAATGTGAAAATTTGGTCGGCAATAAGTTTATGATCGTGGATATTCTGGAGCATATGCACTCCGGCGCTGACCAGCTCATCGCGATCGATAAGATCGGCGCGGGCATCGGCGAGTACGTGCTTGTCGCACAGGGCAGCGCGGCCAGAATCGGCAGCGGAATGCCGGAAGCACCGATTGATGCTGCTATCGTAGGAATTATTGACGACGGATCAGGACTGGAGTAGTGGAATTATGGATATGAAAGAATTAAGCAGCATATTGCAGCAGAACGGTATCGTCGGTGCCGGTGGTGCAGGTTTCCCTACATACGCCAAGCTGGATGAGCGTGCGGAAACGATCATCCTGAACTGTGCAGAATGCGAACCGCTTCTGAGACTTCACAGACAGCTTCTGGAAAAGCATGCGTCTGAGATCGCAGACATGTTCCACACGATCGCAGAGACGGTTGGAGCAAAGGAAGCGATCATCGGGATCAAGAAAGCTTACAGGAAGACGATCGAAGCGGTAAGTGCTGTGATCGACAAATATCCGGAAATGAGGCTCGGACTGCTGGATGAGGTATATCCCGCCGGCGATGAAGTAGTTCTTATTTATGAAGTGACAGGTAAAGTTGTCCGCCCCGGCGGACTTCCGATCGAGAGCGGCGTGGCTGTATTCAACGTGGAGACGATTTACAATGCGTACAGGGCGCTGCACGAGAATACGCCTGTTGAGGATAAACTGGTATCCGTTGTTGCTGAGGTTGAACATCCCATTACGGTTCGTGTTCCAATCGGAACACCGCTAGATGAGGTTGTAGCCAAAGCGGGACATGTTACCACTCCGAATCCGGTATATTTTGTCGGCGGTCCTATGATGGGTAATATCGGTACAGGCGCACAGCCGGTTACAAAAACGACGAACGCGATCCTGGTACTGCCGGAAGACCATTATATCGTTCAGAAGAAATTAAAGAAGAATTCCATCGACATGAAACGTGCAGCGGCATGCTGCTGTCAGTGTACGATGTGTACGGATCTGTGCCCGAGACATCTGCTCGGACATCCGATTGAGCCAAACAAGTTTATGCTTGCAGCTACCTGCAAAGATATTCAGGAGCCGGACATCTTCGTGAATACGATGTTCTGTTCGTCCTGTGGTGTCTGTGAGCTGTACTCCTGCTTCCAGGGACTTTCACCGAGAAGCCTGATGGCCGAATACAAAGCCGGCTTAAGGGCGCACGGCATCAAGCCTCCGAAAGTGGAAGCGAAACCGGTCGGACCGGAGAGAGAGTACAGAAAAGTCCCGATGGAGAGACTGATGGCAAGAATCGATCTTACAAAATATAATAAAGAAGCGCCTCTGGATGAATCCGAGGTTGCTGTAAAGAAAGTTAAGATCATGATGAGCCAGCACATCGGAGCACCTGCATCTCCTGTCGTAAAGAAAGGCGATAAGGTGACGAAGGGACAGATGATCGCTGAACCCGGCAAGGGACTGAGCGTGGGCATCCATGCATCGGTTACGGGTACGGTGACCGAAGTAAATGACAAATATGTTATCATAGAGACATAGGAAGGACGTGCAGGCAATGAGTAAGGCAATTGGAATGGTAGAATATAAGACTGTTTCAGCAGGTATTACTGCAACGGATGCAATGGTAAAGACCTCTGAAGTCAGTATAATTGAAGCTCAGACAGTATGTCCGGGTAAATATATTGCGATCATTACAGGTGACTTAAGCGCCGTAAAAGCAGCGGTAGACAATGCCAAAGAGCTGCACGGTTTCCACCTGATCGATAGTTTTGTGCTCGGCAACCCGCATGAATCTATTTTCCCGGCGATCTATGGGGCATCTAAGATCGAGGATGTATCCGCACTCGGTATTTTTGAGACATATGATGCGGCATCCATCATCGTTGCAGCTGATGAAGCGGCTAAGACGGCGATCGTTGATCTGATCGAACTTCGTATCGCAAGAGGTATGTGTGGTAAATCATACATGCTGCTGACAGGAGAGGTTGCTGCTGTAGAGGCAGCGATCGAACGGGCAAAAGAAGCGGTGAAAGACAGAGGAATGTTCCTCGATGCGTCTGTTATCGCTCATCCGGATGCCCAGATCCGCGACGCAATTTTATAACAGCTTAGAACAGACAGGCTCTCCCCTGCTTATAACTGCAGTAATCCGGCTTGAGACCGAATATGCAGAGCGGTCGGAGGGTCTGTTCTGGCATATGCAGGAGGCAGCAGGATGCTTGCAATAGAAAGACGTAACGAAATTCTTGAGAAGCTGCAGACAGACAGAAGAGTTGTTGTGAGTGAGCTTAGCCAGCTGTATGATGTATCTGAGGAAACGATCAGGAGAGATCTGGAAAAGCTGGTGAATGATGGTTATGCCATCAAGAGTTATGGCGGAGCGGTCATCAATGAAAATGTAAATATCGAACTGCCGTTTAATATACGAAAAAACCGCAATATCCTGGGGAAGCAGCACATCGCGGAATTAGTTGCGGAACTGATCCATGATGGAGAGAGCATCATGCTTGATGCCAGTACAACAGCTGTATACATTGCAAAAAATCTTCAGGAAAAGGGGCGGAAGAACCTGACGATCATCACGAATTCCATAGAGATCATCATAGAATTATTTGACGTACAGGACTGGACGGTCCTTTCGACCGGCGGTGTTTCCAGAGAAGGTTCTTTTGCGCTCGTGGGTCCTCAGACCGACAAGATGCTTGCAAACTATCATGTGGATAAAGCGATCATCTCCTGCAAAGGTATGGATGTAACAGCAGGCTTTACGGATTCGGACGATCTGCATGCGAATAATAAAAGGACAATGTTGAAAGCGGCAAAACAGAAAATACTCGCGATCGACAACAGTAAATTTGACAAGATTGCATTTACAGAGATTGGAACTCTGGATGATATTACAACAGTAATAACCGATGAGAAGCCGGCAGATAAATGGCTTCAGGTATTTAAAAATTCAGGGGTAGAATGCATTTATCCTGAATAAAGAGAGGACAGCTATGAAAAGCTTTGATATTAAAACACGGATATATTTCGGTGATCAGGCGCTTGACCGTCTGGCAGAGATCCCTTATCAGAAGGTTCTCGTTATAACAGATCCTTTTATCGCTCAGGGAGATTTGATCGATCTGGTTACAGAGCCTCTCAAAAAAGGAAATAAACAGTTTGAGATTTTTAAGGATGTTGTTCCGGATCCTCCGATCGAGAAGATCAGCGAAGGTGTTAAGAAAATGCTGGAATACAGACCGGATGCTATCGTTGCGGTAGGTGGCGGTTCTGCGATCGATTCATCCAAATCAATCCGTGAATTCGCACTGCGCGTAGACCGTTATGCGGAAGTCGGACTGATCGCGATACCGACGACCAGCGGAACCGGTTCGGAAGTTACTTCATTCGCGGTTGTTACGGATCCGGTGGAGAAAGTGAAATATCCGTTAGTATCATATTCCATGATGCCGGATGAGGCGATCCTGGATGCCGAATTAGTAAAAAGTGTTCCTCCTGCTATTACAGCAGATACAGGAATGGATGTGTTCACACATGCACTGGAGGCCTGTGTCAGCATCAACAGAAGTGATTTCTCCAATGCGCTTGCAGAAAAAGCAATCGAGATATGCGGTGTATTCCTTCTGAGGGCATATCTGGATGGAAATGATACACATGCGCGTCAGAAGATGCACTCCGCGTCCTGTCTTGCAGGACTCGCTTTTAATACCGCATCGCTCGGATTGAATCACGGGATGGCACATCAGCTCGGAGCGACATTCCATATTCCGCACGGCCGTGCCAATGCGATGCTTCTTCCGCATATCATTGAGTTTAACAGTGATATCAACAAACACAGCAAGAGCCGGGAAACATATCTTCCGGCCGTGAAGCGGTACGCAACGGTGGCTCAGATACTGGGCCTGAGCAGCTACAATAAGATCATGACAGTGAGATCTCTTGTGAACTGGGTTCAGTTCATGCTCAAAGAGATGGATATTCCGCTTTCTATTTCTCAGATCGGGAAAATTTCAGAAGAGGAATATTTTAGTGCGATCGACAGAATGGCGGATGCCGCGCTTGCGGACGCATGTACGGCGACAAATCCGAGAGTTCCGACGAAAAACGATGTGATAAGGATCTACAAAGCTCTCTGGTAGGAACCGGAGTCTGTGAAATGAAAGAACTGCAGAATTAAAATATGTGAAATTACGGTCGGGGGATCACGATTTGATTTCCCGGCCGTATGTTATAGTCAGGCTCGTGTCTGCGACAATAAACAACAGGGTGGAGTGTACAGTGAACAGAAAGAATTTTGAAAAGGTATTTCCTTTCTGGCCGGAACTGACCGGGAAACAGCAGGAAGAAATTATAAACAGTGCGACGGTAAATATATGTGAAAAGAAGACCCGGCTCCATTTCGGCGGCGGTGAGTGCGCCGGAGTGCAGATCATTGTGGCCGGCAGGACGCGGGTATTCATCACATCGCCGGGAGGCGGGGATATTACGCTTTTCCGGCTGATCGAGGGTGATGTAAGCATCCTGAGTGCGGCGTGCATGCTGAACGGACTGGATATCGAGCTTGATATGGAAATGGAGACGGACACAGAACTTTATACGATACCGAAGCAGGTGTATAAGAAATTGTATGATGAGAGTCCGGCGGTGAAAGACTATACACTGGAGATGATCTCAGAGAAGTTTTCGGATATTATGTGGCTGTTTAATCAGTTTGTCTTTTCCAATGTTGCTTCACGGATCGCGGGAGCGCTGCTGGAGCACCGCGGACTGGACGGCAGCGATGAATTGAAGATTACGCATGAGGAGATTGCACGGGACGCGGGAACGGCAAGGGAGGTTGTGACAAGGATTCTTAAGCAGTTCCAGACGGATGGACTGGTGGGCCTCGGCAGAGGAAAAGTGACCGTGCTGGACGCGGCAGGACTCGGGCGGATCTGAGAATATGGGCGAGCGGCGGACAAATATGTGATTTTGTCACGGAAAAACAGTCAGATTATGGTATACTGAGACCACGAAATATAAAACAAGTCCATACAGACAGACCATAAGGAGGATATTAAGATGGCAGTTGTAAAATTAACGACAGAGACTTTTGATCAGGAAGTGCTTCAGGCAGGGCAGACGGTGCTGGTTGATTTTTATGCAGACTGGTGCGGCCCGTGCAAGATGATGGCTCCGGTTGTTGAGGAGCTTGCAGGCGAAGAGCCGGGAGTGAAAGTGTGCAAGATCAATATTGATGAAGAGATGGCGATCGCGCAGAGATACGGTGTTATGAGCATTCCTACATTTATTGCATTTAAAAACGGCGAAGTGGCCGGCAAACAGGTCGGCGCGATGCCGAAGAGCAAACTGCAGGAGCTTGTAAGATAAAACACAGAACAGGCAGAGTATAAATCAGACGCAGGAACCGGAGAACCTGATCCGTACAGGGGCTCCGGTCTATAATTGATTCTGGTAAAAGTGAACGGGCAGGAGGTCCCCCATGTCTTTACAGTTTATTTTCGGCAATTCGGGCAGCGGCAAATCTCACCGGCTGTACCGGAATATTACAGAGCAGTCAGTCCGCCATCCGGAGAGGAATTATATTGTTCTCGTTCCGGAGCAGTTTACGATGCAGACGCAGAAGGATCTGTGCCTGATGCATCCGCGCGGCGGGATCATGAATATTGACGTCTTAAGTTTCGGGCGTCTGGCTCACCGGGTTTTTGAGGAACTGGGGCAGGAGAACCGGACTGTCCTGGACGATGAGGGCAAGAATCTCATCCTCCGGAAGATCGCCGGAAACTATGAGGATCAGCTTACCGTACTGAGGGGAAATCTTAAGAAACAGGGTTATATCAGTGAAGTGAAGTCGGTGATCTCGGAGTTTACACAGTACGGGATTGGATTTGATGAACTGGACGACTTTATGGGCGGGATCAGTCCGGACAGTTATCTGTATTATAAGCTGCAGGATATCCGGACGGTTTATGAGGGCTTTGAAGATTATCTGAGTGAGAAATATATTACAAAGGAAGAGATGCTGGATGTGCTCAGTGACGTAGTCTCCCGGTCGGAGATCCTGAAGGACAGTGTGGTCGCCATGGACGGGTTTACCGGCTTCACGCCGGTTCAGGTCCGTCTGCTGGGGGAACTGCTGAGGACATGCAGCCGGGTGCTGATCACGGTGACCATGGATGAGCGGGAAGATCCCTTTGTGTACAGCCATCCTTATCAGCTCTTTGCGCTGAGCAAACAGATGGTGACGTTTCTTGTGAAAACGGCCCGTGAGACCGGAACGGAGATTGAAGATCCGGTCTGCCTGTACGGGAAGCCGCCGAAACGGTTTGAGCATAATGCAGAGCTGGCATTTCTGGAATCTGAGCTGTTCCGGTATTCGGGCGCACAGTACCACGGGGAGGGAGCGGTGTCTCTCCATGAGGCCCGGAACCCCCGGCAGGAAGCGCAGTTTGCGGCAGAAGAGATCCGCCGTCTGGTGCGGGAAGAAGGATACCGCTACCGGGATATCGCAGTGATCACTGCGGACATGAATGTATATGCGGATGCGCTGGAAAAGGCATGCAGGCTCTATGATATTCCGGTGTTCATGGATCACAAAAAGAGCATCCTGCTCAATGCATTTGTTGAGTATATCCGGAGCCTTCTGGCAATGGCAGAACAGAATTTCTCTTATGACAGTGTATTTCGTTTCCTGCGGACCGGTCTGTCCGGCTTCACGGATGAGGAGGTGGACCGGATGGAGAACTACTGTCTGGCGCTGGGGATCAAAGGCTATAAGAAATGGCAGCAGGCCTGGGTCAGACGGACGGCAGGAGCGGGAGAGGAAGAACTGCAGGAACTTAATCATCTCCGCGTGCGGTTTGTGGAGAAGATACAGGATCTTATCTATGTGTTGAAGCAGAGGCGTAAAACTGTGCGCGATGTAACGCTGGCGGTGTATGAGTTTATCGCGGCTGAACATATGCAGGAGCGGCTTGCCGGAATGGAGGCCATGTTCCAGGAACAGGGCGAGCTGGCGCTGGCAAAGGAATATGCACAGATCTACCGGATCGTGCTGGATCTGTTTGATAAATTCGTGGAGCTTCTGGGAGAAGAATTTATTTCACTGAAAGAGTACTGTGATCTGCTGGACGCTGGCCTTGAGGAGGCAAAAGTGGGTGTGATCCCGCCGAGCCTTGACCAGATCGTGATCGGGGATGTGGAGCGGACCAGGATCAGGAATGTCCGGGCGCTTTTCTTCCTGGGCGCGAATGATACGCTGCTTCCCGGAAGCGCGGGGGCCGGCGGCTTTCTGTCCATGCGGGACAGGGAGAAGTTCCGGGAGAAAGAGATGCCTCTGTCGCCGGGACCGAAGGAGCAGATGTATATCCAGAAGTTCTATCTCTATATGAACCTGACGAAACCGTCGGAGTACCTGTATCTGTCATGGTCGAAAGTATCTGCGGACGGCAAAAGCATCCGGCCTGCCTATCTGGTAAATGACATCCGCAGGCTTTTCCCGGATCTGCAGATCATTGATGAAGAGAAGAGGAAGATATCCGGGCGTGAATTTTCGGGGAAAACGGGGATCCTGGCCGTGGCGGAAGGGGTGAGAGACCGCCGCCAGGGACTGGATCAGGAGTGGAAAGAATTGTATTCCCGGTTCTGCCGGGATGCATCTGCAAAGGAAGCTATGGAGCAGATCCTTCAGGCGGGATTCCTGAAGCGGGTGTATCCGGATCTCGAACCGGGACAGGCGGAGGCGCTGTATCCGGATCCGGACCGCATCAGTGTGACGCGGATGGAGAAGTTTACATCCTGTGCCTATGCTCATTTCCTGAGTTACGGACTCCGTCTGTCAGACCGGGAGGAGTACAGTTTTGAAGCGGTGGATCTGGGAAATATCGCCCACCAGTCCCTGGAACGTTTCTCCAGGAAGGCGGACCGGGAGAAGCTCCGTTGGGAAGAAATCCCGGATGACGTGAGGGATGAAATGATCGATGCGTGCGTGGAAGAAAGCGTGCTTGATTATGGCAACACGGTCCTTTTCAGCACGGCCCGCAATGAATATATGATCCGCCGGATCCGGCATCTGATCCGGCGTTCGGTGTGGGCGCTTACGAAACAGCTGGAGAAGGGTGATTTCGTGCCGGGCGGGTATGAGCTGAAGTTCGGGAGCGGCAAGATCGACCGCATCGATATCTGCGAAGATGAGGCGGATAACTGTGTGTATGTGAAAGTAACGGACTATAAGACCGGGATGAAAAGTTTTGATATTACCGCATTGTATCACGGCCTGCAGATGCAGCTGCCGGTGTATATGAATGCGGCTCTTGAGGCAGAGAAGGAGCGGTTTCCGGATAAGGAGATCGTGCCGGCAGGCATCTTCTATTACCGGATCCAGGATCCGGTGGTTGACCGGGCCGACAGTGATCAGGATGTGGAGAACCGGATCCTGAAAGAACTGCGGCTGGATGGTCTGATCAATGATGAGAAAGCATCGCTGGAGCATTTGGAGCGGGGGCTTGCAGGCGCATCCCTGCTGATCCCGGCAGGGCGCAATCAGGACGGATCACTCAGCAAAAATTCACATGCACTCCCGGCGGAAGTGTTCCGGACGGTGCTGGACTATGCCGGTAAAAAAGAAAAACAGATCCGTGCAGATATCTGCGCGGGGAAAACAGAGGCCGCACCCTATCAGATGAAGGATGTGACCGGATGTGACTACTGCGCCTACCGGGATATCTGCGGCTTTGATCTGCGTATCAGCGGCTGCAGATACCGGAAACTGGAAAAATATTCAATGGATGATGCAGTGGCGAAGATGTGGGCGGAGATGAAGAAAAGCGGAGGTGCGGATGAGTGAGTGTGAAATGGACAAGTGAACAGCAGAAAGTCATTGATCTGCGGAACCGCAATATCCTTGTATCCGCTGCTGCCGGTTCCGGGAAGACAGCGGTACTGGTGGAGCGGATCATCAGCCGCCTGACGCAGGATGATCCGCCGCTGGACGTGGATCATCTGCTGATCGTGACTTATACGGAGGCTGCAGCAGCAGAGATGAAGGAGCGGATCGGGGCGGCGGTCGAGAAGCTGCTTGAAGCGCATCCGGGCGACGCCCATCTGGAACGCCAGGCGACCCTAATCTACAGCGCGCAGATTACGACGATCCACAGCTTCTGCCTGTCGGTCATCCGGGATCATTTCCATGTGATCGGGATCGATCCGGGATTCCGGATCGCGGAAGAAGGGGAACTGAAGCTTCTCAAACAGGATGTGATGGATGAACTGCTGGAGGCATGCTATGCGTCCGGGGAGGAGGGTTTCCTGGAGTTCACCGAGCGGTTTGGGACAGGCCGGAACGACCGGAAGATCGAGGGGATCATCCTGAAAATGTATGAATATTCCCGAAGCTATCCCCGGCCGGACCGGTGGCTGGACCGGTGCGGGACGGCAGGAGATCCGGCAATCCTTGCCAGGGCCGCAGGGGAACGGATCCGGAGAAGAACTGCGGATATCCGGCGGGTGCTGGAGCGGGGACTCAAGGTGTGTGAAACGCCGGATGGCCCCTACATGTACGGGGATATGCTGGAGTCGGACTTGAAGGAACTGAAGAAACTGGAGCAGGCCGGGGATTTTGACAGCATGTATGAGGCGGCTGCCGGCTTTACGTGGAAACGGCTGTCTTCAAAGAAAGATGAGACCGTCTCTCCGGAAAAAAAAGAAAAGGTGAAGAAACTGCGCGCGCAGGCAAAGGCGCTGCTGGATGACCTGAAGGCGGATTATTTCTATGTTCCCCGTCCGGTGTGGGAGAAGGATATGGAGGATGCGGCCCCGTCTCTGGTTGTGCTGGCCGGACTCGTGAAGAAGTTTGCGGTGCTGCTGGATGAGAAGAAACGGGCCCGGAACCTGATCGATTTCAGTGATATGGAGCAGTTCGCCCTGGTTATCCTCACAGAGGAAAAGGACGGACAGCTGGTGCCGTCGGCGGCAGCGCAGGAATATCAGGACCAATTTGACGAGGTAATGATCGATGAGTATCAGGACAGCAACCTGGTGCAGGAGACGATCCTGAACAGCGTTTCGCGGGTGAGCCGCGGGCAGAATAATGTGTTCATGGTCGGCGATGTGAAGCAGAGCATTTACAGTTTCCGCATGTCCCGGCCGGAACTTTTTATGGAGAAATACCATACATACAGTCTGGAGGACAGCGGGCGGCAGCGGATCGACCTCCACCGGAATTTCCGCAGCCGCGCCGAAGTGCTGGACAGCGTAAATTATATTTTCCGGCAGCTTATGCACCGGGAACTTGGCGGGATCGAGTATGACGATCATGCGGCCCTTTATCCGGGCGCACAATTCCCGCCGATTCCGGAACAAGGGGAGGACCCTTACCGGAGCGAGCTTCTTCTGCTCGATAAAAAGAATACCGGGGAGGATGATGCTGCGCAGGCGGAAGCCAGGATGATCGCCCGCCGCATCCACGAACTGATCCAAAACGGTTCGGTGTATGATAAGGAGACAGAAACCCTCCGGAGAATCCGGTACAGCGATATCGTGATCCTGACGCGGAGCATCCGGGGATGGGCGGAGACTTGTTCTGCTGTACTCGGGGAAGAAGGTATTCCGGCGTATTCGGTAAGCCGGGAGGGATATTTTGAGACATATGAAGTGAGTGTGCTGCTGGATTACCTGAGGATCCTGGACAATGCAAGACAGGATCTGCCGCTGGCGGCTGTCCTGACATCACCTTTTTGCGGCCTGGATGCGCGGGAGCTTGCAGCAGTCCGGATCGCGTATCCCAACGTGCCTTTTTACCAGGCGGTGCAGATGTATGCGGAAGCATACGATGCGAAGCGGGGATCCGGACAGCGTGCGGCGGAGAAGCTGCAGAAATTTTATGCCCGGGCAGCATATTTCCGGAAGAAGGTGCCTTACACGCCGATCCATGAACTGCTGGAGGAGGTCATGGAAAAGACCGGATACCGGCTGTACATCACGGCCATGCCGGGCGGTGCACAGCGGGCGGCAAATCTCGACATGCTGACGGAGCGTGCGGCAGCGTTCGAGGGCACCAGCTATAAAGGACTGTTTAATTTCATCCGGTATATCGAACAGCTGAAGAAATATGACGTGGATTACGGCGAGGCCGGGATCATGGATGAACAGGAGAATACGGTCCGCATTATGAGCATACACAAAAGCAAAGGTCTGGAGTTCCCGGTCGTGTTTGTGGCCGGGCTTGGGAAAAATTTTAACACCCAGGACCTGAAGGGCAGCGTGCTGCTGCATTCCGAGTGGGGCGCCGGACTGGATCTGATCGATCTTAAGCGCCGGACGAAGACGCCCACATTCCTGAAAAAAATGATCCGCGAGCGCACGGTCCTTGAGAATCTTGCCGAGGAAATGCGCGTTCTCTATGTGGCGTTGACCCGTGCAAAAGAAAAGATGATCATGGCGGGCACCGCTGAATTTACGGAAGACGGGGCGCTTAAGATGGAGAACAGCATCCTCCGCCCGGAAGGGGCGAAAAAATATCTGGACTGGATCCTGCCCTGTATCATATCAGAAGACACGGGAGAGGTGAAAGCGGATGCACCGGTTGACGTCCGGGTATTTGATGCGGGAGACCTCCGTCCGGCACAGACGGAGGTCCAGGCGGAGGAACTGGCGGAAGATGTATTCCGCCACTGGGATTCCTCGAAGACAGAACTGCCGGAATTCAGAAAGCGGCTGGATGATCAGCTGGAGTACAGCTATCCTTATGCGAATGAAGGAAAGATGAAGCTGAAGTTCACGGTGTCAGAACTCAAGAAGCGGACCGCGCCGGCGGAAGAGGCCGGTGAAGTGATGTATGAGGAGCCGGAGGCAGTCCCGCTTCTCCCGGCGTTTATGAAAGAAGAGGAAGCGCTGACCGGGGCATCCAGGGGAAGCGCCTACCATAAATTGATGGAATTATTGGATTTCAGTGAGGAATACGGAGGAACGGATGGAGAAGAAAAGCTCGCCGGAGCGGTTGAACATTTCCGTAAAGAAGGCCGGCTCACAGGAGAGATGGCGGCGTGCATCCGATCCCGGGATATCCTCGGATTCCTGACCTGCGCAGCCGGCAGACGGATGTCCGCAGCGGCCCGGGCCGGCCGGCTGTACCGGGAGCAGCCTTTTGTAATGGCTATTGATGCCGGTGAGATCTATTCGGAAGACCGGTCAGGCGAAAAGATCCTTGTGCAGGGGATCATAGACGTCTATTTTGAAGAAGCGGACGGACTCATTGTTCTCGACTATAAAACAGACCGGGTAAAAACAGCGGATGAACTGAAGGACAAATATCACGCGCAGCTTGATTATTATGCGGAAGCGCTGGAAAAACTGACCGGAAAGCCGGTAAAAGAAAAAATCATCTATTCATTTACACTTGGAGAGGAGATCATGGTATGAGGATCCTGATGTGGTATCTGATCATCATCAACGTTGTGACATGGGTCACATACGGACTGGATAAATGGAAGGCGAAAGCCGGTAAATGGAGGATCCCGGAGCGGACCCTCCTGCTGCTGGCGCTGATCGGCGGATCCGCCGGCGCGCTGGCAGGAATGATGGTATTCCGGCACAAAACAAGAAAAGCAAAATTTTTTATCGGCGTGCCGGTGATGTTCGTGGTGCACTGCGCGATCGTGGCGGCGGCGGTACTGCGGTAAAATTCCTAAACCAGCCCCGCATTTTTATGGATGGTATCGCTGATCAACTTTTCTACATATTCTCCGATATGTCTTTTTGTATCTTTATCCAGCTGATCCGGATAGATCGGCTTTCCGTATTCGATCACAACATGGGTCTTCCGGATCTTCGGAAGATGATTTTCGAAGATTTCCGCAGTGTTGTTCATGGAGACCGGAACGATGGCGCATCCGCTCTTGGTGGCGATCTTCAGGGCGCCGTCGCGGAACGGCAGCATACTCAGTTCTTCACCGGGATTGCGGGTCCCTTCGGGGAAAATGCAGATGGAGATGCCGTTTTTGACATAGTCGATAGCCTGAAGGATCATCTTTAGTCCTTCTTTCGGGTTTGAACGGTCAAGGAACAGGCAGTGAAGGCGGCGCATCCAGGATGCAAGGCCGGGATATTTCTCCATTTCTTTTTTTGCCACATAACCGGTGGGACGCCGGCATCTGCTGTATGTGAGCAGTATATCGAAATAGCTTCTGTGATTGCCGACAAAGAGAACCGGTTCATCGGGGATATTTTCTTCGCCGATCACGGTTGTCCGGACTCCGGTCATCCGGAGAATGACTTTAAACGCCCACTGCACGATGCGCAGGGAACTTATATCGCTCGCATGGGGGGATGATCGGTGAAGAAGCCACTCCACGAACCGGATCGGAGTGGTTAAGATCAGAAATAAGACAACAAAAATAACGATACATATAAAACGGATCATAGGTCAGTCCTCTTTTTCTCTGGTGATTATGCTGTAAGCATTATGCGCAGTCTGCGCTACAAATAATTATACCCTGTGAAAATGGAAAAAACAAGCATGAAGAAATGGCGGCATACATATGATTATAGAGAACTGTAAATGCTGCAGGAGACAGGAATGAGGCGGATTGCGGCTGTTTTCGCCCTGCTGTCTGTGATCGCTGTAACGGGCTGCATAACCCGGTACGACAGCACGGATAAGCTCAGGGATCTGGAGTTTACTGTGACGGATGAGGAGAATGCGCCTGAAGAACTGCGGACTATGCTCGATGAGTCGCACGGGTCACCGTATCATATCATCTATGCAGACCAGGGGACTCTCTGGATAGCAGAGGGATATGGAAGGAAGGAGACGACAGGATACAGTGTGGAGGTAACGGAACTGTATGAGACGGAGGACGCCATACATATCCGGACAAATCTTCTCGGGCCGCAGAAAAAGGAAAAGATCCTGGAAGCCGCTACATATCCTGGTGTGATCGTGCAGCTGGAGTATATCGGGAAAGATGTGCTCTTTGATTGAGTCAAGTCAGGAGGAACGATATGGAACTGATCAGAAAGCCGATTCATTACACGCAGGCCGGAAAGAGTATTTTCGACCAGTTTTATCTGGATGAAGATTATAGTGTGCCGGAACAGAATGCGGATGTTCAGCGGGTGGTCTGCGGCAGCGCCAGACTGAGTGCGGAAGAGATCCGTCCGGTGGAAAATTATATCCGTATTACGGGAAAACTGTATTTCCGCGTCCTTTACATGACGGATCCGGGAGATCCGAAGCCTGCGGTCCTGGAGGGGCGGCTCCCGTTTGAAGAGAATGTATATACAGAAACAGATGGAAATGAAACGTTTTTTCTTCGCAATGTGCGGACAGAATTTACGCCGACGCTTGTCCATGCAAGAAAGCTGACGCTGAAGTTTATGACAGAGATGGAGATCGGCCGTGAATGGATCCGTGACGCGGAACTGACAGAGGATGTTGAAAGCGACAGACCGCTGTGCGTGAAAAAAGAAAAGATCAGTCTGCTCGGACTCGTGGTGTCCAGGAAAGATACATACCGGATCCGTGAGGAAGTCAGTCTGCCCGGCACCAGGGAAAGCATCGCGCAGCTGCTGGCTTATGATATCAGTCTGCGCAGGCTGGATATACGGACAGGACAGGATGAGATCAGCCTCCGGGGAGAACTGCAGCTCTTCTGCATGTATCTGTCCGCAGGAGAGAAAGCGGACTGGATCGAGCAGAGCGTGCCGTTTGAAGGGCGCATCCTCTGTGACGGGACAGCGGAGGATATGTATTACCACATCCGGCATACGCTGCAGGATATGATGCTGGATATCCGTCCTGATGAAGACGGCGAGATGCGGCTGCTGGGCATAGAGGCAACGCTTGCGCTGGATATGAATATTTACGAAGAAAAAGAAACGGAAATCCTGAAAGATCTCTATTCTCTGGAACAGGTATGTACATGTGAAACGAGTGAAACAGTGCTGGAGGAATTGCTGATGCAGAATCAGTCCAGGTGCCGGGTGACGGAGAAGCTGTCTCTTCCGGAACTACGGGATGATGTGCTGCAGATCATCCACAGTACAGGGAGCATTCAGGTGGAGAACGAAGAATACGTGGCTGAGGGGATCCGGATCGAAGGCATCCTGCATCTGTCATTTCTGTATCTCAGAAGCAGTGATGAAGAGCCGTATGGGAGCTGGCAGGGAATGGTTCCGTTCAGTTATCTGATCGAGTATCCGGATATGCCGGGATCTGTCTCTGACAGCCTGACCTGCCATGTGGAGCAGTTGGCGGTTACGCTGGCCGGAAGTGAAGCGGTGGAGGTAAAAGCCGTGCTGTCCTTTGATGTCTTTCTGCGGAGAATGCTCACGGTACAGGTGATCACGGAGGTCAGTCTTTCTCCGCAGGATATGGAACAGGCCGCAGACGGCCCGGGGATCGTGGGCCATATCGTACAGAGCGGAGAGGACATGTGGGGCCTGGCGAAGAAATATATGACGACCGTGGAGGGAATCATGGAAATAAACGGTCTGAGTGATGAAAAAGTCTCACCGGGAGATAAATTGTTGATTTTTAGGGAAAATGTAAGTATACTATAAGCATATTGTATACAAGATACAGAAGGAGAAGAAGATGAATCATCTGGAATTAAAAGCACTTGCGAAGATCAATCTCGGCCTTGATGTGACAGGGAGAAGAGAAAACGGATATCATGACGTGCGTATGATCATGCAGTCTGTTTATCTGTATGATAATGTCAGACTGGAAAAAACAGGCGCGGACGGAGAGATCAGACTGAAGTCAAATCTTGGTTATCTGCCGGCGGACGAAAACAATATCGCATACAAGGCGGCAAAGATCCTGACAGAAGAGTTTGATATCCGGGAAGGCGTGCAGATCACTCTGGATAAACACATTCCCGTAGCGGCGGGGATGGCGGGCGGCAGTTCCGATGCGGCGGCAGTGCTGTTCGGAATGAACCGCATGTTCGGGCTTCACCTTTCGCAGCAGGAGCTGATGGACCGCGGGGTGAAACTGGGCGCGGATGTTCCTTACTGTATCATGCGAGGGACAGTACTTGCGGAAGGCATTGGCGAGATACTCACTCCGCTTCCTGCGATGCCGAAATGCACGGTGCTGATCGCAAAACCGCCGGTCAGCGTCTCGACGAAGACCGTATACGAGGCGCTTGATTCGCAGGAGATCACAGAGCATCCGGATATCGACGGCATTATAAGAGGACTGGAAGCGGGCAGCCTGAAGCAGGTCGCACAGTGTATGGGAAATGTGCTGGAAGATGTGACGATCCCGCTGTATCCGGTCATTGACCAGATCAAACAGGAAATGCTGGCGGCCGGAGCAGCCGGCGCTATGATGAGCGGGAGCGGCCCGACGGTCTTCGGACTTTTTGAAAACAGAGCGGCGGCAAAGACGGCGCAGAAAAACATCAGAGAAAAGTCACTGGCCAGACAGGTCTATGTGACGAATATACACAGCGTGAGGAGGGACAGGCATGCCCATGGATTTTGAAGTTACGATGAATGAATACCTTCCCCTGCGGGATGTAGTGTTTAATACACTCCGGCGGGCCATCCTGCGCGGAGAACTTAAACCCGGAGAGCGTCTGATGGAGATCCAGCTTGCCAATAAACTGGGTGTGAGCCGTACGCCGATCCGCGAGGCGATCCGTAAGCTGGAACTGGAAGGCTTGGTGCTGATGATCCCGAGAAAAGGCGCAGAAGTTGCGGAGATCACAGAGAAGAATCTGAGGGATGTGCTGGAAGTGCGCTGCGCGCTGGAGGAACTGGCGGTGCAGCTGGCATGCGACCGGATCGACGGGAAGCGGATGCAGGAACTGCTCGGGGCGGCGGCTCATTTCCGGGATATCCTGGGCAAAGCAGATATTACGGAACTGGGCGAGGCAGACGAGGCGTTTCATGACGTGATCTTCCAGGCAACGGACAATCAGAGGCTGATCCAGCTTCTCAATAACCTGCGCGAACAGATGTATCGTTACCGCATTGAATATCTGAAGAAAAAAGAATGTTATCCGCAGCTTCTGGAAGAGCACGCGGCGATCATACAGGCCATCCGGGAACATGACAAGGCGAAGGCTACAGAGATTACCATGCAGCATATCAACAATCAGGTTGATACGGTAGTGGATACGCTGCGCCACCGGTAAACTCGCGGATCTGTCTTGTATATTCCGGGCGGAAATGGCAATACTCCCTGTATCAGATACAGGGAGGTATTACATAATGCATACAGAAGGAAAATCAGTCAGAAAGATTTATATAAAAAAATGGCATATGCTGTTTGAGAAGCATGCGCCGAAGATCTGCATCGTGCTGGCGCTCATTCTGGCGGCATTGGTCACCGGATGCATCTGCCGCAGGGCGGATATGGTTTCGCGGGCGCAGCTGCAGGAGCATCTGGCGGATGAAGTGCTCAGGTTCCATGTGCTGGCCAACAGTGACAGTGAGGCGGACCAGACACAGAAGCTTGCGGTCCGGGATGCGGTGCTTGATTATCTGGGAGCGGAAATGCCGCAGGAAATGGATGAACCGGATACGGAGATGTGGGTGAGGAAGCATATTGACCAGATCAGGGAGGTCGGCAGCAGGGCGGCGGCCGGGGCAGGAGAGGCATATCCGGTAAGCGCGGCGGTGACGACCTGCTGGTTTCCGGATAAGACATACGGAGACCTGACATTTCCGGCAGGCAATTATCAGGCGCTGCGGATCGAGATCGGTGCGGCGGAGGGGCATAACTGGTGGTGTGTGCTTTACCCGTCGCTGTGTTTTGAAGATTCAGTAAATGCAGTCGTGCCTGGAGAGGGCAGGCAGAAATTAAAAAATGTATTGACAGAAGAGGAGTATTCCAGGATAACGGCGGGCACAAAGTTTAAGATCCGCTGGTTTTTCTGGTAAGAGCAGGAAATGACAGAATTTTTAATACGGTATTTTGTAAAAGATTATAAAGAAACAGAGAAGATATCCGTGCGGACGGCGTATGGGGTGCTTGCCAGCATTGTAGGCATCCTCTGCAATGTGTTCCTGTTTGCGGCGAAATTCGTGATCGGGCTTGTTGTGCACAGCGTATCCGTTACGGCGGATGCATTTAACAACTTATCAGACGCAGGTTCATCGATCATCAGTTTCGTGGGTGTGAAGATGGCGGAGAAGCCGGCGGATAAGGATCATCCTTTTGGGCACGGGCGGATCGAATACATTGCGGCATTGGTGGTCTCCTTCCTTGTGCTGGAAGTGGGATTTACCTTTTTAAAGGATTCCATCGGCCGGATCCGGACGCCGGAGTCGCTGAATTTCCAGGCCGTGTCCGTGGCGGTGCTGATCCTGTCCGTGGCGGTGAAGCTGTGGCTTGGACTCTTCAACCGGAAGCTGGGGGAGAAGATCGACTCAAAAGTGATGATGGCAGTCTTTACAGACTCTATGGGGGATGTGATCACGACATCTGCGACGATCCTGTCGCTCATTTTCTTCGCGGCGACCGGGATCAATATCGATGGTTTTGTCGGTGCCGGCGTTGCGCTTGTGGTTATGTGGGCCGGCGTGGGCATTGCCAGGGATACGCTGGAGCCGCTGATCGGCCAGGCCATCGATCCGGAAGTCTATGAGCAGATCAAGCATTTCGTGGAGCGGTATGACGGAATCGAAGGTACGCATGATCTGATCGTACATAATTACGGGCCGGGACGGAGCATGGCTTCGATCCATGCGGAAGTGCCCAATGACGTGGATATTGAGCAGTCCCACGAGATCATTGACCGGATCGAGCGGGAGGCGGCGAAAGAACTGGGACTCTTTCTCGTCATCCACATGGATCCGGTGGAGACGAAGGATGAGAATGTGCTGGCGGTCCGGGAAGACGCCGTGGAATTCCTTAAGGAACTGGATCCGGCCTGTACCCTGCACGATTTCCGTGTCGTACACGGGGAGAAGCAGATCAATCTGATCTTTGATATGGTGGTGCCCATTGATTATAATGATGAAAAGAAAGAAGAACTGAAAAAACAGCTGGCAGAGAGGCTGAAGAAGAAAGATGCCAGATACGAGTGCGTGATCACCGTGGAGTCGGATTTCGTGGCGCGTGCGGATGAAGAAACGAAACAGGAGTGACGGAAAATGAATGAGAACAGCAGAAAAAACGGATTTGAATTCGACGGCAGAGTACGGTACAGTGAGATCGGCCACCGGGGGACCATGACACTCCCGGCGCTGGTTGATTATTTCCAGGACTGCACGACCTTTCATTCCGAGTCCGTGGGACTCGGGATGGAGCGCCTGCGAAAAGAGAAGAAAGCATGGGTGCTTTCCTACTGGCAGGTGATCGTGGAGCGTTACCCGAAGCTGAATGAGAAGATCACTGTCGGAACATTCCCGACGGCGTTCAAAGGACTGTTCGGGAACAGGAACATGTATATGCTGGACGCGGAGGGAAAACGGATCGCCTGCGCCAATTCCATCTGGGTGTTCATGGATCTGGAGAAAGGACGCCCGGAAAGGCCGTGTGCAGAGCATATCGAACCATACGGCATCGGAGAGCCGCTTGACATGCCCTATGAGGATCGGAAGATCGAACCGCCGGCAGAGAGCATGGATGGCGAACCGTTCCCGGTGCGGCGGTACCATATCGATACGAATGAGCATGTGAATAACTGTCAGTACGTGCAGATGGCAATGGAGATGCTGCCCGGCGATATCAATGTGCGCCAGCTCCGGGTGGATTATAAGAAGTCTGCGGTGCTGGGCGATATGATCTTCCCGAAGGTGTCGGAAGAGGCGGAGCGGACCGTGGTGGAACTGTGCGATGAGACAGGGAAACCGTATGCGGTTGTGGAGATGAAGTGATATGTATGAAGCAGCCTTTGGTTTAAAGCCTAAAGGCTGCTTTTTGCTTTATATTTTGTTGACAACGTTAGGATTCTTCGGCATAATTAAAGAAAAACGTCGCATATAATATAATCTATATGTGAAAAAACGTCGTATATAAAATGAAATAAGATGAAAAAACGTCGCAAAAAATGGAGAGGGGATTTCTGTGGAAAGAAAAATATGGGGTTCCATGATAAAGTGGAAACAGAGTATGGACAAGAAAGCGCTTATGGTTACCGGGGCAAGACAGATCGGAAAAACATATATTATCCGGCAATTCGCCAGAGAACAATATGAGAATTTCGTGGAAATCAATTTTGTGGAAGATGGAAATGCAGCAGGCATTTTTTCGGAAGTGTCAAATGTCAATGCGATTATTACAAACCTAACGGCGTATACGAAACAGACATTAGTACCGGGAAAAACACTTGTCTTTTTTGATGAGATCCAGGAGTGCCCTGCCGCACGTACTGCAATTAAATTTCTAGTGGAAGACGGGCGGTTTGATTATGCTGAATCAGGATCGCTCCTCGGTGTCAGTTATAAAGAAGTTAAGTCATATCCGGTAGGGTTTGAGGAGACGATCCATATGTTTCCCATGGATTTTGAGGAATTCCTGTATGCGAACGGGATAAAAAAAGAGACTGTGGAATACCTCAGGAACTGTTTCAAAGAGCAACGTCAGGTCAGTGACAGTGTGCACAGAACGATCAGCCAGTTGTTCCGGTATTATGTAATTACAGGCGGAATGCCGGCTGCAGTGCAGTGCTTTATAGACACACATGATATAAGCCGCGTTGAGAAAATCCAAAAAGACATCCTGGAATTATACCGGCAGGATATAACCAGATATTCAAGAGAAGACAAAGCAAAGATCAGGGATATATTTGACAGGATTCCGTCAGAACTCAGCGAAAAAAATAAAAGATTCATTCTTGCAAATGTGAAAAAAACAGCGAGGATGGAGCGCTATGAAAGTGCTTTTCTGTGGTTGTGCGACGCGGGAGTTGCCCTGCCCTGTTATAACATTACAGAGCCAAAAGCGCCGCTCATCTTAAATGAAAAAAGAAATCTGATGAAATTGTATCTGGCGGATACCGGACTGCTGTGTGCCGCAAGCTTTGGTAATATTCAGTTTGAAATACTTCAGAATCATATGGATGTGAATATGGGCGGAATCCTTGAAAATGTTTTTGCACAGATGTTTACTGCAAATGGATTTGGGCTGCATTACTTTGACAGAAAGAATAAGGGGGAAGTGGACTTTGTACTCCAGAAAGGGCAGACGGTCATCCCTGTGGAAATCAAGTCCGGGAGTTCGTACCGATCCCATTCGGCACTGGATGCATTGATGAATGTTTCCGATTGGAACCTTAAAAAAGCGTATGTTTTCTGCCAGGGAAATATAGAACAAAAAGGGAGAATTCTTTATCTCCCATGGTATATGGCCATGTTTCTGCAACAGGAAAAACTTATAGAAAATCTTATTGTAGATGTAGATTTGAGCGGTCTTGGGTATTAGATGGTTTTTTTCTGTATTTATTAGTATAAGGCTGAAAAAGAAGAAAGGATGTATATTTTATGAAATACGATTTTAAAAGCATCATGGACAGACACGGAATGGATGCAATCGCCGTGGACGGCATCGGTGGAGAAAACGGATATGCCGCGGCGCCGAAGCCGGGATTTGATATTATCCCTATGTGGGTGGCGGATATGAACTTCCCGACTGTCCCGACCATCCCGGAAGCGATTATAAACCGGGCAAAACACCCGGCCTATGGGTATTTTGATATGCGCGATGAATATTACGATTCGATCATCCGATGGCAGGAAAAGAGAAACGGCGTGAAAGATTTCGGGCGTGCATGCATCGGATATGAAAACGGTGTGCTGGGCGGGGTGATCAGTGCCCTGAACGTGTTCTGCTCGAAGGGGGACAAGGTGCTCCTGCATACACCGACTTATATCGGATTTACGGGTGCACTGGGGAATAATGGCTACGAGATGGTGCTCAGTCCGCTGAAAAAGGATCCGGATAATATATGGCGCATGGATTTTGAGGATATGGAGGAGAAGATCAGAAAAGAAAAGATCCATGCAGCAGTGTTCTGCTCCCCGCACAATCCGTGCGGACGCGTATGGGAACGGTGGGAGCTGGAGAAGGCGATGGAACTGTTCCGGAAGTACGATGTGTATGTGGTTTCGGATGAGATCTGGTCCGACATCATCCTTGCCGGGCATCATCATATCCCGACGCAGTCGGTCAGCGAAGATGCAAGGATGAGAACAGTGGCAATGTATGCACCGAGCAAGACATTTAATCTGGCCGGACTGGTCGGCAGCTATCACATTATTTATAATCCGTGGATAAGGGACCGGGTTATGAAGGAATCCTCCCTCTGTCATTATAATGATGCGAACGTGCTCAGCATGCATGCGCTGATGGGCGCGTACCGGCAGGAAGGGGAAGAGTGGGTCGATGAGCTGTGCGCTGTGATCACGGAAAACGTGGAGTATGCCTGCGATCATATTGAAAAGCATTATCCGGGTGTAACCGTGTCGAGACCGCAGGGAACCTACATGCTGTTCCTGGATTGTGAGGAGTGGTGCAGATCTCATGATATGACGCTGGAAGAACTGGAGAAGGCAGGCTGGGATGTGGGAGTGATCTGGCAGGACGGCAAAATGTTCCATGGTGAGTATTCGATCCGGATGAACCTTGCCCTTCCGCTCTCAAGGGTCAAAGAAGCGTTCCGAAGGCTGGATGAGTACGTATTTCTAAAGTAAAGCAGGATATATCAGATGAGGAAGGACTCTCTTCTGGAATTTTGTTCCGGAAGAGAGTTCTTTTATGCTTAGGTGAAAATAATTAGACGATTTTACAGTTTTTGAAATGCTTTTGTCTATAACTTTTATCCCCTGTAAAGTACGATAAAACCGGATCAGGACAGATCCTGTGCCGCATGGAATAGCTTCCGGTATTTCTTCGCCGGATATCCGGCGGATTTTTTGAAAACGCGGCAGAAATAGTTATAGTCGTCAAATCCGACATCCGCGGCAATCTCAGTGATGCTTTTATCGGTATCGCGCAGCAGTTCTTTGGCTCTGTCTATGCGCAGCTGCCGGATATATTCGGCGATTCCGGTCCCAAGATATTTGCTGCACTCGATATAGAGCTTGCTCCGGCTGATCCCGAGAGCAGCGGCTACCGTATCGACATCGAGCGGATCGGACAGATGGGAGAGCAGATATCCGCGCAGCTTTTCTGTGAAGTTCTGGCTGCGGAACGCCACGGTTTCGTTGGACAGGGAAATCCTTTACGGCAGGGTATCTGACAACCTGCGGCCTCCGAAGCGTCGGGACTCCGTCGACAGATGAGGGCATCCGCTACCCGCTCCACGGAACAATCGCCAATACACCGGTGGAATACTGCCGGTGGCAGGAGTAGGAAGACGGAAAGGAACTCATTGTTCACGCCGTGGTTAAAGATGAGCAGATCTTCGGATCAAAACTGCGGCTGACAAGAGAACTGAAAGTCAGCACGGAGAAAAACGAGTTCCGGATCTGCGATGTGATCGAAAATACCGGTGACAGGGAAGAAGGGATAGAAATCCTGTACCACATGAATATGGGATATCCGCTTCTGGACGAGGACAGTGTGATCGATATCACGTCTTCGGAAGTCACGCCCCGCGACGATCATGCGGCGGAGGATATTGCGAACTGGAATCAGATCATCAGGCCGGAGGCGGGATATGTGGAGCGGTGTTATTATCACTGGTTCTCGGACCGGAAGGGAAGGGCGGCGATCTGGCAGCCCAAGCTGGGACAGGGGCTGCCAGATCACCTTTGACGCAGGAGAACTGGATGGATTCGTGGAGTGGAAGATGATGGGAGTCCGCGACTATGTACTGGGACTGGAGTGCGGCAACTGCTACCCGGACGGGCGCGATGTAATGCGCCGGACGGGAATGTTGAAACAGCTGGCTCCGGGAGCGAAAAAGGAGTATTGCGTGACTGTAAGAATGCTGGATTTCCGCAAGGCGATCCGAAGCGGAGTGCGCAAGGTCAATTACTATACCTATATGGCTATGGCGGGCGGCGAGGAGATCGCCAGCCAGTTCCAGATGGGATGCATTCCGGTAGAGCGGGAAGGAAAAAGATACAAATACTGTTATTCCCTTATAGAAAGCGATAAAGACGCACCGATCATGTATCACGATATCGTACAATGGGGAACAAAAGCCATGAAAGAGAACTGTAAAAAAGCGATGAAAGTGTTTGCGATGAAGTGACAGGCTCCGCAGACTTGCGCCTCCTTTCCGGACGTAGTAAAATGAAACTACATCTGGAAGGGAGGCATTTTATATTTTGAATAAACCTGTACAGGCGCTTCTGCAGGTTCTTTCCTACGGCGGCATTGACGTGGAGTCAGCCCGCTGGATCGCGGATCTGAAGAAGCTGGATCCCATGCGGATCTTCTGGAAAAAACTGGATACAGAAGTATACAATCAGGACCATCAGGTTCCGGTCCGGCTGTATTTTCCTGATGAGGCCTCCATGGAGGCGGGCAACGAAAATGTTCCGGTCATCCTGTTCTTCCACGGCGGCGGCTGGACAACTGAGAGCGTGGAGACTTATGACCGGGTGTGTGCACGGATGGCGCAGTCCATCGGCCGGCTGGTCGTGTCGGTGGAGTACAGGCTGGCGCCGGAATACCGTTTCCCTGTGGGATTCGAGGACTGCTATGCGGCGGCAAAGGCCCTCTACGGCGGGGAACTTCTGCCGGGCGTTGATGCAGAGCAGATCACCATCATGGGAGACAGCGCCGGAGGCAATCTGGCGGCAGCTGTCTGCATGCGCGCGAGAGATACGGGAGACTTCGCACCAAAACGCCAGATCCTGATCTATCCGGCGCTGAACAACTGTTATACGGAAGAGTCGCCATATGAGTCTGTGAGGACCAATGGAACGGGATATCTGCTGACCAGCGAGAAGATGGAGGATTATCTGAAGCTGTATGAGCGTACTTCGGAAGACCGGCGGGATCCGTATTTTTCTCCGCTCTGTGCGGAAGATTATTCCCGGCTTCCGGATACACTGATCCTGACGGCGGAGTTTGATCCCCTGAGAGATGAGGGGGAAGAATATGGAAGAAGGATGCGCAAGGCCGGCTGCAGGGTGCATACGGAGCGGATCAGCGGAGCGCTGCACGGGTATTTTGCCCTTGGGATCGGCCATCTGTATGTACAGGAAAGCTTCCGCCATATCAACCGGTTCCTGGCAGTTGAACAGGCGCTGTCAGCGGAGACAGGAAAAGAGGGGGAGGAATGATGAAAGAGCGGAAGAAAAAGCGGCCGGGCCGCTGGAGGAAACTGGATAACGCAGCACAGGCATTCCCGGCAGCGACAGGGAAGAAAGACTCCCGGGTATTCCGTTTCTACTGTATGCTGCGGGAAGAGATCGACAGGGACAGACTGCAGCGGGCGCTTGATGAAACGCTGGAGAAATATCCGCTTTTCCGTTCGGTGCTGAGAAAAGGACTGTTCTGGTTTTATATGGAGCCAAGGCAGATCCCGGCAGAGGTAAAACCGGAAGACCGGCCGCCGTGCAGCCGGATCTATGAACCGGATCGGAAGAGTCTGCTCTTTCAGGTATCCTGTTATAAGAACAGGATCAATCTGGAGGTTTTCCACGGACTGACAGACGGGACCGGAGCCATGCAGTTCCTGAAGGAACTGGTGCAGAATTACCTGGCGCTTACGTACCCGGACCGGGAATTTTCGGAACCGGACGGCGAAGCGAAGCTTACGGAGAGCGACTATGAGGAAGACAGTTTCTCGCAATATTATACAGGAAAGAAAAGCCGCGGACAGAAGAGCCGCAGAGCGTTTCAGCTGAAAGGAGAACGGCTGGAGCAGTCGGAGATGGAGATCACGGAGCTGATCCTTTCCGCATCGGAAGTCCACCGGAAAGCGCGGGAATACGGAGTGTCGGTGACGGCTTATCTGGCGGCGGTGTTTCTTTATTCTATCTATGAGGAAATGCCCAAAAGCGGGCTGAAGAAGCCGGCGACTCTGATGATCCCGGTGAATCTGCGGAATTTCTTTCCTTCCGGCTCCATGACGAATTTCTGGAGCTGGATCGAGACGGCTTATGATTTCCGGGAAGACACAACACTGGAAGACGTTCTCGTGAAAATGAAAGAAAAGTTCGGGAAAGACGAGCTTAAAGAAGAAATATCCGGTCGTATGAACGATCTCGTACGCCTGGAGAAAAATATATTCCTGCGGGCGGTGCCTCTGGAGGTCAAAAATCTGTTCCTGCTGGCAGGGACGACTCTGGGCGGGCGCAGCGTTACGGCAGTATATTCGAATATCGGACGGATCCAGATGCCGCCGGAGTATGAAGACTATATCGAGCGGTTCGGATTTTTTGCCAGCACGGATAAGATGCAGATGTGCTCCAGTTCCTACGGAGATGCACTGGTGCTGGGACTGACCTCCAAGATCATAAACCCGAACATATGCCGGAACTTTGTACGCATCCTGGAGGAAGAAGGGATCAAATGCCATATAGAGGAGAATGATTTCCCGGGGTATCACGAAGAGCCGGCGCGGACTGCGCTGATGGGACTCCGGATATTCTCTTTCACCTGTACGGCAGCGGTAGTGATCTGCTGGATGCTGAATTATCTGCTGACGTTCGGTCGATGGTGGGCAGGCTATGTGACAGCGGCGGTGTTCTGCACCTGGCTCCTGATCATGGTGGGGTACCGAAAGCGAAAGAATCCTCTGAAGAACGGAATGTGGCAGCTGCTCATTGTGTCGGTCGGTGCGGTCCTGTGGGATATATTTACCGGATGGAAGGGCTGGTCTGTCGATTATGTGGTCCCGCTGGCAGCCATTGTCAATACCCTTTCCATGGTGATCATATCCGCAGCAGGGAAGATGGAGACTTCGGAGTATCTTTTCTATCTTGTCCAGGCAGGCGCGTGCGGACTGATCCCGTTTGTCCTGCTGCTCACCGGCGTGGCAGTCCTGCCGTATCCGTCGGTGATCTGTTCGGGGCTGAGCTTTCTGTTCCTGATCGGACTTCTGATCTTCAGATGGAAGGATTTCGTAAATGAACTGCAGAAAAAATTCCGTGTCTGACATTCGATCCGGACACGGAATTTTTATGTCTTTTTTCAGTTGGTCTGATCCAGTCCGGCCAGCACATCTTCCAGCACTTCTTCTACAGAATCTGTTACATATTCTGCATGGGCGGCGATCCCCGGGGCTGCAGTGGACATGGCGTAACCCTGCCCGGCAAGCTCCAGCATTTCGATATCATTGTACTGATCGCCAAAGGCGATGCATTCCTCCGGCTTCACGCCAAAGAGATCAAGAAATGTCTGAAGCGCAGTGCCTTTATTATAACCGGGGACAATGAAATCGATCCAGATGTTCCCCGATGTGACGACCTTCAGCGCGGGCGAGTATTTTTCCTGCAGGCGTCTCAGACAGTCGCTGACGTCATGAGATACCATGTTTGCGGTGGCCAGCTTGAGAAACGGACCTTTCAGCTTCGTCACATCATCTACGACCTGAGTTGTGTTTTTCATCACATTGACGATATGGTTTACAAAGTCCGGATTGCCGGGTTCGATAAAACAGGAGTCCTCGCGTGAAACGAGGATTTCGTATCCGGGTTCTTTTTTGATATCGGCCATGATGCGGTATGCCAGGTCATCCGGGATGATCCCGCGGGAGATGACCTTTCCCTGATGAATGCACAGGGAACCGTTTTCTGCGATGTAGGAGATCTCGTCTCTGATGGGGGCGAAGAGCCGGCGTTCGTTATCGTACTGCCGTCCGCTGGCTGCAATAAAATGTATTCCTTTCTGCGTGAGCGCATGGATCAGCTCGATGGCGCGCGGAGTCAGTTCCTGTGCGCCGTTCTGAAGGAGCGTGCCGTCCAGGTCGCTTGCGATCAGTCTGATCATATGGGCAATCCTCCGTATTTATAAAATATTTGTTATCGAATTTAACCAGAAATAGTATAGCGGAAATCCGGGATGAGGTAAAGGGACGCTTTTACTAAAAAAGTGTAACAAAAAAGAAATACTTGTAACCCTTTCGTAATAGTAATATAATAGAAGCGTATTTGAAAAAACGGATGATGCCGTTTTTCTGTGCATATTTTAAAAAGAAAAGAACAAGAGGGCTACAGTTATGGGCAAGTATTTTGGAACTGACGGCTTCCGCGGGGAGGCAAATGTAGTACTTACGGTTGAACATGCATTTAAAGTAGGCCGTTATCTCGGCTGGTATTTCGGACAGGATCACAAGGCAAAAGTCGTGATCGGAAAGGATACGAGAAGAAGCAGCTATATGTTTGAGTATGCGCTGGCATCGGGACTCACGGCTTCGGGCGCGGATGCGTATCTGCTTCATGTTACGACAACGCCGAGCGTATCTTATGTTGTCAGGACAGAGGATTTTGACTGCGGCATTATGATTTCCGCCAGCCACAATCCGTTCTATGATAACGGAATTAAAGTGATCAACAGCGCCGGACATAAGATGGAGGCAGAGGTAGAGGAGAAGATCGAGGCTTATATCGACGGTGAGATCGGTGAACTCCCGCTGGCTACAAAGGAAAATATCGGACGGACGATTGACTATTCAGCGGGAAGGAACCGCTATATCGCCAGCCTGATCGCTGTTGCGACAAGATCATTCAAGGATATGCGGATCGGTCTTGACTGTGCGAACGGAAGTTCATTTGCCATTGCAAAGAGTGTGTTTGATGCGCTTGGCGCGAAGACTTATGTGATCAATAACGAGCCGGACGGACTCAACATCAATACCAACTGCGGTTCCACGCACATCCATGTGCTCCAGGAGTTCGTGAAAGAGAAAAAGCTGGATGTGGGATTTGCGTTTGACGGCGATGCCGACAGATGCATTGCGGTGGATGAAAACGGAAATGTGATAGACGGCGACCTGATCCTCTATGTGTGCGGCAAGTACCTTATGGAGCAGGGGCATCTCGAGGGAAATACGATCGTAACGACAGTGATGTCTAACCTGGGATTGTACAAAGCGTGCGATAAGATCGGCATGAAGTACGAGCAGACAGCGGTCGGTGACAAATACGTATACGAAAATATGATGAAGAACGGGTTTGTCCTCGGCGGAGAGCAGTCCGGCCATATCATTTTCAGTAAACATGCAAGGACGGGCGACGGTATCCTGACCTCCCTGATGATCATGGAAGTCATTCTGGAGAAGAAACAGCCGCTCAGCAAACTGGCGGGAGAAGTGAAGATTTATCCCCAGCTTCTGAAGAATGTCCGCGTGACAGACAAGAAGACGGCGAGGGAGAATCCTGCAGTTATCGAGGCTGTACAGAAAGCTGCTGACGAACTGGGCAGCGACGGCCGCATCCTGGTACGTGAGAGCGGCACAGAACCGGTGATCCGTGTCATGGTTGAGGCGACGACGGACGAGATCTGTGCGAAATATGTGGACGGCGTGATCAGAGTCATGGAAGAGCAGGGACTGATGGCCTAGATCAATTTCATAAATACAGAAGTGCAGATTGAAAGCGGGGTCAACCGGCCCTGTCCTGCCGCAAAGGGGCGGCGCGACAGGGGCAGTCCCGCTTTTTTCTGATACATGCCGGATCTGATCCGGGAGCATAATATAAGTATAGTGGAAAGGAAAAAAGAAAAATGCCGAAATTAAATGAGAATTATCTTAATGTACAGGACAGTTATCTCTTTGCAGAGATCGCACGGAGAGTCAGCGCTTATGAGGAAAGCCATCCGGATAAGGCGGGCAGCATCATCCGCCTTGGGATCGGTGATGTGACTCGGCCGCTGACGAAGAGTGCGGTCGCGGGACTCCATAAGGCTGTGGATGAGCAGGCGGTATCGGAGACATTTAAGGGATACGGGCCGGAGCAGGGGTATGCATTTGTGCGGGAAGCTGTTGCAGATTATTATAGAAGAAACGGAGTGGAAGTAGATGCGGACGATATATTCATTTCCGATGGCGCGAAGAGCGATACGGGAAATATCACGGAGCTTTTCGCACAGGACAATGTGATCCTTGTGCCGGATCCGGTTTACCCGGTTTATGTTGACACAAATACGATGGACGGAAAGCAGATCGTTTATATGAACGGGACCGAGGAGAATGATTTCCTGCCAATGCCGGATGACAGCGTGAAGGCGGATATTATCTATCTTTGTTCGCCGAACAATCCGACAGGTGCGTGCTACAATAAGGAACAGCTGAAAATATGGGTGGATTATGCGCTGAAAAATGAGGCGGTCATCCTGTTTGATTCGGCTTATGAAGCGTTCGTATCCGAGCCGGATCTGCCGCGCAGCATTTATGCGATAGAAGGAGCGGAAAAATGCGCAGTCGAGTTCTGCTCCCTGTCCAAGACCGCAGGATTTACAGGAACCCGGTTTTCCTACACGGTCGTGCCGAAGAAACTCATATTTGCAGCTTCGGATGGCAGGATGATGAGCCTTCATGATATGTGGAACAGGCGGCAGTCCACGAAGTTCAACGGTACGCCGTATGTGATCCAGTATGCGGCGGCACAGGTGCTGACAGAACAGGGCATGGAAGAGTGCATGGAGAACATTTCCTATTATATGGAAAATGCGCGTGTGATCGCGGAGACGCTCCGGAGAAAGAATATTCCGTTTACCGGCGGGGTGAATTCCCCGTATATCTGGTTTAAGTGTCCGGATGGAATGGAGTCATGGGAACTCTTTGATTATCTGCTGGAGAACATTCAGGTTGTCGGCACTCCGGGCGCCGGATTCGGCGTAAACGGGAAATATCATTTCCGGCTGACGTCATTCGGGACGCATGAAAAGACAAGAGAAGCAATGGAACGTTTTGAGCAGCTGTTTTAGGACAGCTGCTTTTCTTTGGAAAATCTTCAGATATTCTTTCCTATAACTTAAATAATACTGTATTGACATACTATATTATACAGAATATAATATAGAAAAACATACAATATAAGAAAGGGTGGTTGCATGGTTTTTAATACAGGTGCAGCGCTTCTGGACGCGATCGTTCTCGCCGTGGTTTCCAGGGAAGACGAAGGCACATACGGATACCGGATCACGCAGGACGTGCGCAGGATCATCGATGTATCGGAATCAACGCTGTATCCGGTCCTGCGGCGCCTGCAGAAGGATGACTGTCTGGAAGTATATGACAGGCAGTTCGACGGAAGGAACAGGAGATACTACAAAGTGACGTCCAGAGGGATGGCGCAGCTGAATCTGTATAAGTCGGAATGGAAGGCTTATATAAAGAAGATCAATGAGATATTTGAGGGAGGTGCGACGGCATGAACCGTGTGGAATTTATGACTGAACTGGAGAGGCTGCTTTCGGATCTGCCGGAGGAAGAGAGGCAGGCGGCGGTTCAGTACTATGCAGATTATTTTGCAGATGCCGGTGTGGAAAATGAGGCTGAAGTGATCCGGGAACTGGGAAGTCCTGAGAAGACTGCGGAGTCGATCAAAGCGGATTATTACGGAAGAGAGTTTGACGAAAGTAAATATGACCGTAAGGATTACATGGAGAAATATGGGCAGCAGGTTTCCGGACAGGCAGGAACTTCCGGGACGGCGTCCGGAGAAGCGAAGAAACCGTGGACCAGCCGCGGCCTGAAGATCCTTCTGATCGTCCTGATCGCGATCGTTGTGTGGCCGGTATCCATGGGCATTATCTGTGCGGTGCTGGGTATTGCTGCAACGGTAATCTGCCTTTTCGCAGCGCTGGTGATCGCGGCTGCTTCCGTGATGATCGCAGGGGGAGCGGTTGGCGTAACGGGACTTCTTCTAGTGGCATCATATCCTTCAGCCGGCCTGCTGACGTTAGGGATCGGGATCCTGATTTTCGTCCTGGGACTGATCGCTACTGTGGGAACTGTAAAATTATGTATCATTGTATATCCGGCGATGCTCAGAGGATTTGTTGAACTGTGCAGAAGGCCGATTCATGGAAAGGCGGTGCAGAGATGAAAAAAGGTTGGAAAATATTCTGGATCGTATGCGCGGTGCTGGCGGCAGTGGGACTGCTGCTTACGGCAGCGGGCGTGGTGCTCGGAGGCATAAGCGCTCTTCGCAGTGCGCAGGATCTGGAGGTCGGGATCACACCGCGCTGGCTGGAACGACTGGAGAATAGAGAGCAGGATGAAGAAGCGCCGGAACCGGGGATGAAGGATGGAGTGATCCATGACCATGTTGATGAAATCTCGCTGGAACTGGGCGGCATCCAAGTGTGCGTGACAGCCGGTGATACGGATGGGGTACAGGTGGATACATCAGCGCTCCGCTCGGATATCCGGGAGGAACTTATGGTCAGCCGGGATGAAAATGAACTGGAGATCGAGATGAGACACCGGGGACACGGAATGAACACCAACGGGACAGGCACGCTTTATATTACGGTTCCTGAGGATCGGATCCTTCATTCGTTTTCGGCATGGATGGGGGCAGGATCACTGGAACTGGACGGTATCCGGACAGAGGAACTTTCACTTGAAGTCGGAGCCGGAGAGATCATTGCAGAGAACTTTTATACCGAAGAACTGGATGCGGACTGCGGGGCCGGCCAGGTCCGGCTGCAGGGCGAGACTGTGCGGGAAGCGGAGATCGACTGCGATCTTGGTCAGATTATTTATACAGTGCCAGGAACAGAAAGAGACTATAATTATGAACTGTCCTGCGGCGCCGGCGAGCTGCTCATAGGCGGCGACTCTTTTGCGGGCGTCAGCAAAAACGAGAAGATCGATCATGAAAGTGAACGGCTTATCAAAGCAGATTGTGGAATGGGACTTATAGAGATCAGATTCCAGTAGACTTACAGGGAACAGAATTCAATAAAGGAGAGGAAAATTATGGATGGAAAGAAGTTATATCGTTCAAGAAACAGCAGATACCTCTGCGGTGTGTGCGGCGGCATCGGTGAATATTTCAATATTGATCCGACACTGATCCGACTGGCATTTGTTTTGTTCGGGTGCACGGGAGGCGGTGTACTGGCTTATATTATCGCGGCGATCATCATCCCGGATGAACCGGCTGCATGAAAGAATAAAATCTGTTGAAAGCGAGGCGTCGGAGTGTATATTCCGGCGCTTCTATGGTTATACTCCTGAAAAAGAAAGAAGGGGTATCATGTCAAAGAAGAAAGAGAAAAGGATTGATCTCAATAATCTGGAGCCGGGCGAGAAGCTTAAATACGAAGTGGCGGAAGAACTTGGATTGCTGGATCGTGTGCTTTCGGATGGATGGAAATCACTTACATCAAAAGAGACCGGACGGATCGGAGGGATCGTGACAAGGAAGAGGAGACAGGCAGGACAAAAGCAGTAAAACTTTACAAAAACAGGTATATCTGGTAGAATTGTACGACTGGGAAATCTGATAAGGTGATAGGATATGAATGAAAGAAAAGAGATCCTGGGAATCGGAATAGACTGCCTGAGCGCCAAGGAATCCATGCTTTGTGCGATGCAGTATATGGAGAACACCCCGGTTGATACAATAGAAATCATAACTATGGATACGCTTCTTGGCTGCCGCGGGGACGAGGCATGGGCAGAACAGACAGAGAGCCTGGGACTGATCCTTCCCGGAGATCCGGAAATGCTGGAGACGGCGGGCATCCGGGATGAACTGCGGGAGAAAGAGATCAGGAACCGGACATTTCTGAAGATATTTCTGAAATATCTTCAGAAGAACCGGAAGAAAATCTATCTTCTGGCTTCAGAAGAGCGGGATATGGAAAAACTTAAGAATGCGCTCCGGCGCATGAGCCGGGGACTTCATATTACAGGCGCGGAGCTGATCCATCCGGCGGACGGGCGTGAAGACGAGGTCGTAAATTATATTAACGCCACAGAAACGGATTGTATTATTTCGGTTCTTCCTTCTCCGTATCAGGAAGCATTTATCAGCAGGAACAGGAGCCTTCTCAATGTAAAGCTGTGGCTCGGATTCGGTGCAGTGCTGGCGGAAACCTGCGAAGGAGGTACAGGGAACCGGATCGCCCGTTTTCTGCAGAAGCTGACGTTCCGCCGTCAGGCCGGAAAGCAGCAGAAGAACAATACGTTTTTGTGAAGAATGTATAGATTTTTAAATATGAATTTTTTGTAAAATATTTGAGGAAATGCATAAAAAAAGTGGATTTCCTCTTTCTTTTTTTGATGTTTTGCATTAATATAAAAGACGTGGACGGGCATACTGCGGTTTTAAGAGCCCATAATTTTGTGTAAAGTGTACATATACTCATCCGGAGGAGTGGAGGAAGAAGTATGATTTCGAATCAGATACTACAGAATACGATTGACGGATTAAAAGGAATATCCAGAGTTGATTTTTGCGTGCTGGATACAGAAGGAAAGGAACTGGCGGCTACATTTGATCATGTCCAGGACTGCGGAAGCGCGGTGACATCTTTTGTTGAATCTCCGGCTGACAGCCAGGTGATCCAGGGATGTCAGTTCTTTAAGATATTCGATGAACAGCGGCTGGAGTACGTGCTGCTTGCCGACGGGGATACTGAGGATGTGTATATGCTTGGAAAGATCGCGGCATTCCAGATCCAGAGTCTTTTGGTCGCGTATAAAGAACGGTTTGACAAGGATAATTTCATTAAAAATCTTCTTTTGGACAACCTGCTCCTGGTGGATATTTATAACCGTGCAAAAAAATTACATATTGACACAGAAGTAAAACGTGTTATCTTTATTATTGAGACACTGCACGAAAAAGACAATGCTGCGCTTGAGAATGTAAGAAGTCTTCTCGGCGGAAAGTCAAAGGACTTTATCACAGCCGTTGACGAGAAGAACATCATCGTTGTAAAGGAACTTTCTGAGAAGGACGGGAACCGGGAACTAGAGAAGATGGCGAAGGAAATGCTCGATACGCTCCACAGCGAAGGAAATGAGGAGCAGATCCGCATTGCCTACGGAACCATTGTCAACGATATAAAAGAAGTTTCCAAGTCCTATAAGGAAGCAAAACTTGCGCTTGATGTAGGAAAGATCTTTTTCGATGAGAAAGATATCGTGGCGTTTACGACTCTTGGGATAGGACGTCTGATCTACCAGCTTCCGATCCCGCTGTGCAAGATGTTTATCAAAGAGATTTTCGAGGGGAAATCTCCGGACGATTTTGATGAGGAGACATTGACGACGATCAATAAATTCTTTGAGAACAGCCTCAATGTATCAGAAACGTCCAGACAGCTTTATATTCACAGAAATACTCTTGTTTACAGACTGGATAAGCTCCAGAAGAGCACCGGTCTGGATCTTCGCGTGTTTGAGGATGCCATTACATTCAAGATCGCGCTGATGGTCGTGAAATACATGAAGTATATGGAATCGCTGGAGTATTGAACCCCGGCGGACCATGCGCAGCGCACGATGCGGAAGCGTGCGGGCAGGAGTATGAATAATTAGGAGGAACTTATGATTGAATTAAGAAAGGTGACGAAAGAGTATTCCAAGGGCAATGCGGCCCTCAATGGAGTATCCGTGAAGATCGAACGCGGGGAGTTCGTTTTTATCGTCGGCGACAGCGGATCGGGTAAATCCACCCTGATCAAGCTTATCATGAAAGAGCTGAATCCGACGGAAGGTACGATCATTGTAAACGGACAGAACCTGAACCGTATGAAGCATCGCAATATCGCGAAGTACAGGAGAGGCCTCGGCGTGGTTTTCCAGGATTTCCGTCTGCTGAAAGACAGAAATATTTATGAAAATATCGCATTTGCTCTGCGAGTAACTGAGACACCGACAAGAGTGATCAAGAAGAAAGTGCCGGCAGCGCTTTCACTGGTAGGTCTTGCGCAGAAATACAAGTCTTTCCCGAAGGAACTTTCGGGAGGCGAACAGCAGCGTGTCGCGATTGCCAGGGCTCTTGTAAATGAGCCTGCCATTTTGCTGGCCGACGAGCCGACTGGTAACCTGGATCCGACGAACTCATGGGAGATCATGAGTATTCTGAAGGAGGCCAATGAGCGTGGGACAACTGTGCTTGTTGTAACGCATAACCAGGAAATCGTAAACGAGATGAACGAGCGCGTGATTACGATGAAACAGGGCGTGATCGTCAGTGATGAACAAAAAGGTGGGTATATAGATGAGAATTAGTACAATCGGATACGTAGGGAAACAGGGTGTTAAGAATATCTGGAGGAACAAGATGTTTTCACTCGCATCCATCGCGACGATGTCAGCTTGTATCTTCCTGTTTGGATTATTCTTTTCGATCCTTGTGAATTTCCAGTATATTATCAGGACAGCCGAGGAAGGCGTTGCGATTACTGTTTTCTTTGATGAGGACGCCACCGAAGCGCAGAAAAAGTCGATCGGCGAACAGCTTGAGGCGCACGAAGGCGTGGCTGAAGTGGTTTATGTTTCGGCTGAGGAGGCCTGGGAGGAATTCCAGGAGGAATATTTTGGAGACAATCCGGAACTGGCGGAAGGGTTCAAGGATGACAACCCGCTGGCAAGTTCCGATAACTATGAAGTATATATGCAGACCATGGAGGATGACGGACAGAGTCTGATCGCAAGAAGCCGGTCACTCTCCGAGACGCAGAACAGCCTGGTAAAATTCGCCCAGGGACTGGATGGCGTACGTGAAGTTAACAAGTCGGATGTGGTAGCGAATACGCTTTCCAGTGTAAACACACTGGTAGCGATCGTATCCATTGCGATCATCATCATCCTGTTCGGCGTGTCGATCTTCCTGATCAGCAATACGGTTACCATGGGTATTACCGTCCGCAAGGAAGAGATCGCCATTATGAAATATATCGGAGCCAAGGACTTTGTAGTGCGGTCGCCGTTCGTGATCGAAGGTCTGATCATCGGTATCTTCGGTGCTGCGATCCCGCTGACGCTTCTGTATTTCCTTTATGATAAAGCAGTTGAATATATTATGACCAGATTCAGGATCCTGCAGAATATCATTGATTTCCTTCCGGTAGGAACGGTATATCAGATCCTTCTTCCGGTCGGACTGATAATGGGTATCGGCATCGGTTTCCTCGGAAGTTACTTTACAGTGCGCAAACATCTGAAAGTGTAGGCAGGTTCTGGAAACAGCAGGAATGATCGAAGATTTTCGGTAAAATGATCAACAGTGAGGACAAAGCGGAGAAAAGTTCCGTTTTGTCCTCTTTTCAGATTATCGGACGGACAATGGAGGGACTGGAATATGGAGGATAAACGGAAAGGCTTTTTTTCGGGATTTATATCCGGACTGCTGGCGGGGATCCTGATCCTTGCAGTCATCTGCGGGGGAAAATATGTGCTTGACCGGATGAATGGAGATTATACCGGCGGCCTGGTGTCGGAGAAGGATGTGAATGACAAGCTTGACCGGATCAATGAACTGATCGGCGGGATGTATCTCTATGAGGAGGATATCGACAGGGAAGCACTGATAGACGGCATTTATTCCGGATACACGGCGGCGCTGGGGGATCCGTATACCACATATTTTGATAAAGAGGAGACGGAAGAATTCAGGGATTCGATCGCCGGAGAATTCGGAGGGATAGGCGTTACGCTGTCCGGGCGGGCAGGGGAGGAATATGTCCTGAGCAATGTAGTCGAGGGCTCGCCTGCTGAACAGTCAGGGATACAGGATGGAGATGTTCTTCTTCAGGTTGACGGACATACGGTGTCCGGAGCGGATATCGAGACGGTTGTTTCATGGACTTCGGGGGAACCCGGAACAGAAGTGGTGCTGCGGATCCGCAGGGGCGATGAAGAAATGGATCTGACGCTGGTGCGGGATATCATCGAAGAGCAGACGGTAGAAAGTAAAATGATAGAAGCGGATATCGGGTATATCCGTATAAAAGAGTTTGATACAGTCACATATGAACAGTTCAAAGCAGCGCTGGCGGATCTCGAGAACCGCGGTATGGGGCGGCTGATCATCGATCTCAGGGGCAATCCGGGCGGGAATCTCTCAACAGTGACGGATATGCTGGAACTGCTGCTCCCGGAAGGGATGATCGTATCTACCAGAGATAAGTACGGCAACACGGAAGAATTTACCTGCGATGGCGAACACGAATTTCAAAAGCCGCTGGCAGTCCTTGTGGACGGACGGAGCGCAAGCGCGGCGGAGATATTCAGCGCCGCCGTTCAGGATCACGGAACAGGCGTTATCGTCGGGACACAGACATACGGGAAAGGCGTTGTGCAGCAGACTGTGGATCTGGGAGACGGAACAAGCATGAAGATTACCATCGCGGAATATTATACGCCTTCAGGAAAAAGCATCAATGGAACCGGTGTGACGCCGGATGTGGAAGTAGAGTACGAGTATGATGAAGATGATCCGGAGAGAGATAATCAGCTGGAGAAGGCGATTGAAGTTGTAAATGGATAAAAAATGGAAATCGGGACGTAGTAAAATTCAATTTTACTACGTCCCGATTTCCATTTTTTATCCATTTGTCAGTCCTGTCTGTAATAACTGAAGAAGTCTTTCATCTTTTCCATGGCTTCTCTCAGAACCTCGATCCTTGGCAGATAAACGATGCGGAAGTGATCCGGCTGCGCCCAGTTGAATCCGCCGCCGTGGATGAGGAGAATCTTCTTTTCCCGGAGCAGATCAAGTGCGAAGTGCTCGTCGTTGGTGATGTTGAACTTTTTCGCGTCCATCTTTGGGAAGATATAGAATCCGGCTTTCGGCTTCACGGCGCTGATGCCGGGGATATCGGTGAGCGCCTTGTAAATGTAGTCCCGCTGTTCGCGCACCCGTCCGCCCGGCGCGATATAGCCGCGCACGCTCTGGTGTCCGCCAAGTGCGGTCTGTACAATGGACTGGGCCGGTACGTTGGAGCAGAGCCGCATATTGGAGAGCATCTTCAGTCCTTCGATGTAGTCTTTTGCCACGCGTTTGTTGCCGCTCAGGATCATCCATCCAATCCGGAAGCCGGCGATCATGTGCGATTTGGACAGACCGCTGAAAGTGATGCAGAAAAGGTCCGGAGCCATAGAAGCAATGGAAATATGTTCCGCATCGTCCATGACCAGGCGGTCGTAGATCTCGTCAGAGAAGATGATCAGCTGGTGCTCCCGCGCCACATCCACGATCTGCTGAAGGACTTCCTTCGGGTAGAGCGCACCGGTCGGGTTGTTGGGATTGATGATCACGATGGCCTTGGTGCGGTCGGTGATCTTTTTCTTAATGTCGTCAATGTCCGGATACCATTCGGATTCCTCGTCGCAGATGTAGTGGACCACATTGCCGCCGGCCAGTGTCGCGCATGCGGTCCAGAGCGGATAGTCGGGCGAGGGAATCAGGATCTCGTCGCCGTCGTCCAGCAGCGCGGACATACAGAGGTTGATCAGCTCGCTGACGCCGTTTCCTGTGTAAATGTCGTCTACTGAGACATTGGGGATATTTTTCAGCTGGGCATACTGCATGATCGCTTTTCTTGCTGAGAAAAGGCCCTGGGCGTTGGAGTAGCCCTCGCATTCGGCCAGCTGTTTGCGCATGTCGTAGATGACTTCATCCGGCGTGCGGAAGCCGAACGGAGCAGGGTTTCCGATGTTCAGTTTCAGGATCTGCGTGCCGTCTTCTTCCATTCTTGCCGCTTCGTCCACGACCGGTCCTCTTACATCGTATAAAACGTTGTCGAGTTTTGAAGATTTCTTAAAAGTCCGCATGGTCTGTACCCCCGTTTTCTTATTTATTCCTGTGTTGTTTAAATCTGTACTGTGTGCAGTCCGGACTGTTCCGGAATCGGATCGGTCCGGTGTCTGTGCTGCAGCCTGTCCGTCTCTCAGCCATGATTCTTCGACGTGAAGTGTCTCAGCCAGAAAATGCATGATGTCCGGACGCGGGACCGTTTTCCCACTGACATACTGGCTGATATGGCTTTTTCCGAGCTTCACGCCGCATCCGGCGGCAGTCCGGACCAGATCGATCTGTTTCATGCCCTTCCCTGCCATGGCTGAGGCAAGGCGCTGAGCGAATGTTTCGTTAGACATGGTAATCTGCTCCTGTGGTAAGTTCAAATCAGAAAGTTCAAAAACACAAGCAAAAGTTCAAAATTTACGAAAAGTTCAATTTGCGCTTGCTTAACTATATCACGGGAAAGTAAAAAGTTCAATATTTAATTACTCATTTCAGCAAAAACGGAACTGATTTTCCTGAAATATATGTTATACTACTCATCAGACGTGAAGAGCCTCCCTGAGGGGGACTGGAATTTTACAGATATTTACAGTAAAGGATGGGATTATTATATGAGAAGAAAGTGGCATCGTATCCTGGCGGCAGGGACTGCCTTCAGCTTCGTGCTGGCGTCGATGACGATGACGGCGTCTGCAGAAGGAGAGTCCGGGACAGGATCAGAACAGAATGCGAAAGAAATTACCATTTACCATACAAATGATACCCACGGGTATCTGGAAGGCGATGATGAGTCGGTCATCGGTCTTCCGCTCGTCGCAGGCCTGAAAAAAGCGGATGAAAACGCGATCCTTGTGGATGCGGGCGATGCGACGCAGGGCCTTCCGCTTGCATCGCTCACAAAAGGGAATGATGTGATCGAACTGATGAATCTGGCGGATTATGATCTGATGGTGCCGGGCAATCATGAGTTCGACTTTGGCACGGCAGCATTTCTTGAGAATGTAAATCTGGCAGAGTTCCCGGTGATCTCGGCCAATATATACCGGGACGGCAGCCTTCTCCTGGACGGAACGCAGGAAGGTAATGAGGGATGCCATACGGTGATTGAACGCAACGGTGTAAAGATCGGTTTCTTTGGACTTACGACAGTGCATACCGCTTCGGCGACAAATCCGGAAGGCCTGGACGGAGTGGAGTTTACAGATGAGATCGAAGCGGCGAAAGTGGAAATTGGTCATCTGGAAGAGGCCGGTGCGGACGTGGTGATCGCTGTAACACATATGGGTGACGAGACCGGCGGGGCGCCGTGTACATCGGCGGATCTGGCTGAGGCCATGGCCGGAGAATATGCGGGCAGACTGGATGCGATCATTGACGGGCACAGCCATACGGTTGAAAATGACAAAGTAAATGATGTTCTCATAGTGCAGACCGGGATCGGAATGACAGTGAGACGAAGATCATTCTTGCAGGGAATAATTATATCCTGAGCGGCGGCAACGATTATAACATGCTGGGAAATCTTCCCAAATATGCGGAGGCAGGCGGCGAGCTGGAGACGATCCGCTCTTATATAGAAAAGAATCTTGAGAACGGAACACTGACCGGCTATGCCGGAACCGAGGGCAGGATTTCCTACACCGGCAGCGTCTATCAGTCGGAAGACTATACAGTATCTGTGCAGATCGTGGATGAAGCGGGAAATCCCTGTGCGGACAGAGAAATATCCTACCGTGTGGACGGCGGCGAAGGGATCATGGGGAAGACTGATTCCGATGGGTACCTGAAGATCACGCTCTCAGACGGCGGGCACGGGATCCGCGTGTCGGATGCACAGGCGGAAGTATACGCGGACAATTATACGGGGATCGGACTTGTGACAGATGCGCTTCGTCCGGCTCTTAAGCTGACCGCTCCGGCGCCGGGAAGCGAGATCCCGGTGGAAGAACCGGGGATACCGGACCCGGAACCGACCCCAGAGCCGGAACCAATCCCGGAGCCGGAACCTGAGCCGGAGCCAGTTTCGCCGGCCGGGGATGAAGACGATGCCGGAGATGGAACGGCAGACGGCCGGGGAGCGGAGACGGATATCCCGGGAACCGGAGACAGCGCAATGCCGCAGCTTTATGCGTTTACGGCGCTGCTTGCAGCGACAGTGTTTGCGGCTGGAATTAAAAAAAGGATCAATAACCATTAACAGATGAAAGCGTGCGCACCTGTGCCGGAATGAAGCGGCGGGGGGCGCACGTTTTTTTAGTGTGAGAAAATATTCTGAAATTAGCACTCAAGGCTTGACAGTGCTAACAACATTTGCTATATTTCCAATAGAACACGAAAACAATAGTGTCTGCCTGAAGGAGGGAAGTACTATGAATATTAATAAATTTACACAGAATTCACTGCAGGCTGTGCAGAACTGTGAGAAGATTGCCGCGGACAACGGCAATCAGGAACTGGCGCAGGAGCATCTGCTCTACGCGCTGCTCACGCAGGACGACAGCCTGATCTTAAAACTGCTTGAGAAAATGAGCATCCAGGGCCAGCTCTTCATCAACCGGGTGGAGCAGCAGATCGGGAAGCGGCCGAAAGTCCAGGGCGGCCAGGCTTATGTGGGCCAGGATCTTAACAATGTCCTCATCCACGCAGAGGATGAGGCGAAACAGATGGGGGACGAATATGTATCCGTGGAGCATCTGTTCCTTGCCCTGTTAAAATATGCAAGTAAAGATATGAAACAGCTCTTCCGGGAGTTCGGCATCAGCCGCGAGGGATTCCTGCACGCGCTTTCGACGGTGCGCGGGAACCAGCGGGTGACCAGCGACAATCCGGAAGCGACTTACGATACGCTGAATAAATACGGACAGGACCTGGTGGAGCGCGCCAGGGATCAGAAGCTCGATCCGGTCATCGGCCGTGACGAGGAGATCCGCAATGTGATCCGCATCCTTTCCCGGAAGACAAAGAACAACCCGGTCCTCATCGGCGAACCGGGCGTCGGCAAGACCGCAGTGGTGGAAGGACTGGCGCAGCGGATCGTCAGCGGCGACGTGCCGGAGGGCCTGAAAGAGAAGACCATCTTCTCCCTTGACATGGGCGCGCTGGTGGCCGGCGCGAAGTACCGGGGCGAGTTCGAGGAACGTCTGAAAGCGGTCCTGGAGGAAGTGAAGAACAGTGACGGCAGGATCATCCTGTTCATCGATGAGCTCCATACCATCGTGGGCGCAGGCAAGACGGACGGCGCCATGGACGCCGGAAATATGCTCAAGCCCATGCTGGCAAGAGGTGAACTGCACTGTATCGGCGCCACGACGCTGGATGAATACCGGCAGTACATCGAGAAAGATGCGGCGCTGGAACGCCGTTTCCAGCCGGTCATGGTAGACGAGCCGACGGTGGAGGACGCCATCTCCATCCTGCGTGGCCTGAAGGAGCGCTATGAAGTGTTTCACGGGGTGAAGATCACAGACAGCGCGCTGGTGGCGGCGGCTACCCTGTCCAACCGGTACATTTCCGACCGGTTCCTGCCGGACAAGGCCATCGACCTGGTGGATGAGGCGTGCGCCCTGATCAAGACGGAGCTGGATTCCATGCCGACGGAGCTTGACGAGCTGCGGCGCAAAGTCATGCAGCTGGAGATCGAGGAGTCGGCGCTGAAGAAGGAAGAAGACCGGCTGAGCAAAGAGCGTCTGGAGCATCTGCAGGAAGAACTGGCGGACTTGAAAGAGCAGTATGCCAACAAGAAAGTCCAGTGGGAAAATGAGAAGAAATCCGTAGAACGGGTTCAGAAGATCCGTGAGGAGATCGAGCAGGTCAATAAAGAGATCCAGAAAGCCCAGCGGGAGTACGATCTGAACCGGGCGGCGGAACTGCAGTACGGCAGGCTGCCGCAGCTGCAGAAACAGCTGGAAGAAGAGGAAGAGCAGGTGAAGGCGAAAGATCTGTCCCTTGTCCACGAGGCGGTGACAGACGAAGAGATCGCGCGCATCGTATCCAGATGGACGGGTATCCCTGTGGCGAAACTGAATGAAAGCGAACGCAACAAGACCCTGCATCTGGCGGACGAACTCCACAAGCGGGTGGTCGGCCAGGATGAGGGCGTGGAGCTTGTGACCGAAGCCATCATCCGTTCCAAAGCCGGGATCAAGGATCCCAGCAAGCCCATCGGATCCTTCCTGTTCCTCGGACCTACCGGCGTGGGCAAGACGGAGCTTGCGAAGGCGCTGGCCCAGAGCCTGTTTGACGATGAGAACAACATGGTCCGTATCGATATGAGCGAGTATATGGAGAAATATTCCGTCTCCCGTCTGATCGGAGCGCCTCCGGGATATGTAGGTTACGATGAGGGCGGACAGCTGACCGAGGCGGTGCGGAGAAAACCGTACTCCGTAGTCCTTTTCGACGAGGTGGAGAAAGCCCATCCGGATGTGTTCAATGTCCTGCTGCAGGTGCTGGACGACGGACGGATCACCGATTCTCAGGGCAGAACCGTGGACTTTAAGAATACGATCCTGATCATGACGTCCAATATCGGCGCGGGATACCTGCTGGAAGGCATCCACGACGACGGGTCCATCGATGCGCACAGCCAGGAGATGGTGATGAACGATCTGAAGGCGCACTTCAGGCCGGAATTCCTGAACCGTCTGGACGAGATCATTATGTTTAAACCGCTGACGAAGGAGAACATCCGGTCCATCATCGATCTGCTGATCGCGGACGTGAACCGCCGGCTCTCGGAGCGGGAGCTTACGGTTGAACTGACAGAGGCTGCCAAAGACTATGTCGTGGAAGGCGGGTATGATCCGATGTACGGCGCAAGGCCGCTGAAGCGGTATCTCCAGAAGAATGTGGAGACCCTTGCTGCACGGCTGATCCTTGCCGGCAATGTGGGCAGGGAGGATACGATCCTGATCGATGTGCAGGATGGCAAACTGACCGCGCGGGTGAAGGAAGGCCTGCGCCAGGCTGAATGATGAAAAAGCGATCTGTCCGGAATACAGACAGGTCATTGACGAATCCCCGGATCCATGTCATTATTGAGAGGACAGATGGAAAGGGGCGATAGAGATGACGCCGATCATCTTTCATATAGATGTAAATTCAGCTTACTTAAGCTGGACAGCAGTAGAACAACTGAAAAACGGAGCCGCAGTGGATCTGCGCGAGATACCGGCCATTATCGGCGGGGACCAGAAGTCCCGCCACGGCGTGGTGCTCGCCAAGTCCCCTGCGGCGAAACGGTATGGCATCCGCACGGGGGAACCCGTTGCGAATGCCTTTCGTAAGTGCCCGAATCTTGTCATGTATCCGCCGGACCACCGGATGTACCGGGAAAAGAGCCGCCAGCTGATGGCGTATCTCCGGACATTTACGAAAGAGATCGAACAGGTCAGCGTGGATGAGTGCTATATGGATTTCACGGGGATCGCGGACCGGTACCGTTCGCCCGTAGAAGGAGCCGGGGAGATCAAAGACGGGATCAAAGCGCGTTTCGGATTCACCGTGAATATCGGCATATCCACGAACAAACTGCTGGCTAAGATGGCGTCGGATTTTGAGAAGCCGGACCGGATCCATACCCTGTATCCGGAGGAGATCCGGGAGAAAATGTGGCCCCTGCCCATCGGGGACCTCTATATGGCGGGCCGTTCCAGCGTGGAAGTACTGAAGAAGCTGGAGATCAATACGATCGGGGACCTGGCCAAGGCGGATCCGAAGCTCATCATGCTTCACCTGAAAAGCCACGGGAAACTGCTCTGGGAATTTGCAAACGGCATCGGACGGGATGTGGTGCAGTCCGAGCCGGACGAGGCGAAAGGAGTCGGCAATTCGACGACGCTGAGCGAGGATGCGGCGACCGTGGAAGAAGTGCGACCGGTTTTTAAGAGGCTGGCGCAGAGCGTGGGGATGCGGCTTAAGAAAGCCGGGAAGAAAGCGGGCATGGTGAGCATGGAGATCAAGTATTATGATTTCCGGACAGCTTCCCATCAGATGCAGCTGGCGAAACCGTCCAGCGAACCGGACGTCCTGTATGAGACGGCCTGCAGCCTGTTCCTTGAGATCTGGACCGGGGAGCCGGTGCGCCTGCTCGGGATACGCACCTCCAAGCTGTCGGATGAAGACGCGCCGGAGCAGCTTTCCATATTTGACATTGAGATGCCCAAAGAGCCGGATGAGAAGCATAAACGCCTGAAAGAGGCGATGGACGAACTGAACAGGCGGTTCGGAGACGGGGCGGTCGTGAAGGCGAGCATGATGCCGAAAAAGCCGAAAGAAGAGAAATGCAGGAGGGGGAACGGTATTGAGAGAAAAGAACTATAATCTGGAACTGGTGAGGATGATCTCTTTCATCTTTGTCATTGCGATCCACGTGACGAATTATTACTGCCGTGCCTGGGGGAAGATCCCGCAGGAGGAATATGTGTTTTCCCTGGCGGTCAATGTGGTGTCCAGGATGAGCGTTCCCTGCTTCCTGATGATCTCCGGGGCGCTGCTCCTGGGGCGGGATGAACCGGTGAAGAAGCATCTGCACCGGACCCTTCATTTCCTGACGGCGCTGATCGTGTGGGATGCGGTCTATTATCTGTGGAATACATATTATATGCGGTCGGAATTCGATCTCAAAGAGATCCTCTATGTGCCGGCGGAAGCGCATCTGTGGTATCTGTACGCCATGGTTCCGATCTATCTGGCCATGCCCTTCCTGCAGATCCTCTGCCGGAACATGAATATCCGGATGGAACGGGTGTTTATGGTCATTACATCCGGCGCGGTGCTCTTTACGTGGCTTCTGCGGTTTATGGGCGCCAAGCCTTATTATGATCTGCCGATCATCGGGGACAAGGTGTATGTCTGGTATATGTTTGCCGGATATTACCTCATGAAATACCGGAGAAAATTCCGCATCCGGCAGCGCACGCTGGCGCTGATCTGTGTGCTGAGCATGGCGGTGACCTTCGGGGTGACCTGGGGCGCGACATCTGTAATGGATAAACACTGCGATACGCAGCTTGCGTACTCTACGCCTTTTGCGATCCTTGCGGCGTGCGCGTTCTTCCTGTTCATGATCCGGCTCGGGGACGGCAGGCTGCAGTTCTCCGAACGGACCCGGAAGATCATTGATGTATTCTGCGGCTGTTCGTTCGGCATTTATCTGATCCATCCGATCTATCTTGATAATTATAAAAAGCATCTGGCTGCAGCGGATGTTTCTGCGTGGATCATCGTGCCGCTTCTGACGGCGGCGCTCGTTGTTGTGTCATTCCTTTCGGTGTGGCTGCTCAGAAGAGTGAAGATCGGACGAAAGATCACCTGAATCTCTTAATCTTAAGAAAATCTTTTGAATCTTATATCAGCCTCCTTTAGATTTGCAGGTTATGCTGTGATCATGAAAGGAGGCTGTATTTTTTATGGATATTCATGAACTTACCCAATATTTTTTGCAATACGGCGCTTTTTTCATCTATCTGATCGTACTCCTGGAGTATATGAACCTGCCCGGATTCCCGGCGGGGGTGATCATGCCGCTCTCCGGCATCTGGGCGGCGCAGGGGGAGATCAGTTTTCCGGTGGTCATGATCCTGACGGTGGCGGCCGGACTGACCGGAAGCTGGCTCCTCTATCTGCTGGGGCGGTTCGGGGGAAATAAGCTGCTCGGATTTTATTTCCGGAAATTTCCGAAGCACCGGCCGGTGATCGAGGAGAAGATGGACTACCTGAGAGAAAAAGGATGCGCCGGTGTGTTTGTCAGCAAGCTGCTGCCGATGGTGCGCACCCTGATCTCCATTCCCGCAGGCATGGTGAAGATGGATTTTGTGCGGTATACCGTCAGTTCCGCGTGCGGGATATTCCTTTGGAATCTGGCTTTTGTCGGAGCCGGGTATTTCTTCGGAGACGCGGCGATCCGGTTTTTTACATGATGAGGAGGGACAGGACATGAAGATCGCAATGCTTACAAATAATTACAGACCGTTTGTCGGCGGCGTGCCGGTGTCGGTTGAACGGCAGGCGCAGGAACTGACCAGGCTGGGGCATCAGGTGACGGTGATCGCACCGATGTACGGGGATGATGAAGAGGAGCGGAGCCGGGTGCTGGAACAGGATGAACGGTCTCCGGAGCGGGTGGTCCGTTTCCGTACACAGAAAATGAAAATGCCAAACGGCATGGTGTATCCGTCATTCCGGCCGGAGGAAGTGTTTGGGATATTTGAGCGGGAAACGTTCGACTGCATCCACGTGCATCATCCGGTATTCGCAGGAATATGGGCGCTCAGCCTGGGGAAGAAATATGATATCCCGGTCATATATACATACCATACCCGTTACGAGGACTACCTTCATTACATTCCGTTCTTCCGGGAGGAAGAGGAACGGCGGCATATCAGGAACAGATTTACAGACTGGGTAAAAGGATCCGTGATCCCGTCTTATATGAAATGGTTCTGCAGCCAGTGTGATCTTGTGGTCGCGCCGTCCGCCGGAATGCTGCAGGTGATCAGGCGGCAGGGCGTGTCCGTACCCGCTGCGGTCATGCCGACCGGACTGGACGCCTCTTTTTACCGGAGTGATGCCGGGCGGGCAGAGGAGATCCGGGAACAGTACGCAAAAGGAAGGAAACACCTTCTGGTCACGGTATCCAGACTGGAGCGGGAGAAGAATTACGGGTTCCTTCTCCGTGGGATTGCAGAGATCGGGAAGCGGCTGGGTGATGATTTCCATGTGCTGATCATCGGGGATGGCAGCCAGATGGGAGAACTGAAAGTGCGTGCATCGATCCTCGGGATACGCGATAAAGTGACTTTTATGGGAAATGTACCCAATGCGCAGGTGAAAGATTATCTTAATGCGGCGGATATCTTTCTCTTTGCCTCCCGGTCCGAGACGCAGGGGATCGTCCTGGCGGAAGCGCTTGCCGCCGGATGCCCTGTCGTGGCGGTGCATGCAACAGGCGCGGACGACGTGGTGAGGAACGGCGTAAATGGATTTCTTACAGCAGAGGATGAGTCCGTTTGGGCAGAGAAAGCGGCGGAGGCGCTGCGTCCAGAGAATCTCGGACGGATGCGGGAGGCGGCCAGGTCTGATGCGGATAATTACCGGGCATCCAGGCTTGCCATCTATGCGGAGATGCTCTACAATCAGTGTGTACTGCGGAAAGGGGAGAACGGATATGAACGTTCGGAAGACCGGGGCGGGCATGTTGCAGCGGCTGTTCGCAAAGTATCTTGACCTTCTCAGGCGGACGGTGGCTGTCCGGTGGGATGACGGCAACCGGTACGGCGACAGCCAGATCTACGGATTCTGGCATGAAGACAGTTTCTTTATGAATCTGGTGCTTGAGCGGCTGGCGGACAGGACGACGCCGGTGGATGTGATCGTGACCGCAGATGCGAGGGGTAATTATATTGAATATATGGTGCGGCAGTGCGGAGGGAACGCGCTGAGAGTACCGGATGGATACGGGGCGTTCACAGCGATTAAGAAGATCGTGAAGGACAGTTACGAGAAAACCCATTCCATTGCGGTGGCGCTGGACGGCCCGCTGGGACCGAGGCATGAACCGAAGAAGCTGGCGTTTTATCTGTCTGAACATGCGGAAGAAGATTTTGTGGGCATCACGGTTTCTTACTCCTCGTGCATCCGGCTCTGGTGCCGCTGGGACCGATACGTGATCCCGCTGCCGTGGAGCACGGTGGACGTGTCGGTGAGAAATTACGGAGTGGTCAGAAAGGACTGTATTCCGGAACTGCCCGCCTGACTTATTGCACGCGGGAATAAATGAGAACGAGGGAGAAGACAGACATCATGGAGACAAACAACATACTGATCGTAGAGGATGATAAGGAAATCCGCGAAGGCGTGCAGATCTATCTGCAGAGCCAGGGATATAAGGTGTTCCAGGCGGTGGACGGAATTGAAGGACTGGAGGTCATTGAGAAGGAAGACATCCATCTGGCCATCGTAGATATAATGATGCCCCGCATGGACGGCATCCGCATGACCATGAAGCTGAGGGAAAAGCACGACTTCCCGGTGATCATGCTCTCGGCCAAATCCGAGGAAGTGGATAAGATCACAGGCTTGAATATTGGGGCGGACGATTACGTGACGAAGCCCTTTACGCCCATGGAACTGATGGCGCGGGTCAATTCCCAGCTGCGGCGCTACCGCAAGTTCCTGGAGAAGCTGGCGCCCCAGGAGAACGTCCATGTGATCGGCGGCTTGGAGATCAACGAGGATACGGTGGAAGTGACCATGGACGGGAAGCCGGTAAAACTGACGCCGATCGAGTATAAGATCCTGCTGCTCCTGGCAAAGAATCCGGGCCGGGTCTTCTCGTCCGAGGAGATCTACGAGCGGGTATGGCAGGAAAAAGCCATTAATACCGATACGATCATGGTCCATGTGAGAAATATCAGAGAGAAGATCGAGATCGATCCAAAGAATCCGAAATATTTAAAGGTGGTGTGGGGCGTTGGATACAAAATTGAAAAACAGCCATAAAAGAGGGATCATCATAACTGTAATATTGCTTGCATTCTGTGCGGTGATGATGCTGTCCCAGTATGACTCGATCCGCGGGACGGTCGAGACGGCGCCGACTGCGTACGAGGCGTCTTTTGCAGATACGCTTATGGAGAGCAGCATCGGACAGGATCTGGCGGAAGGGAATTATCTGGTGTATAATCAGTATTCCTATGACACGGATCCTGCGGATGTGTTGAGTGATTACGGACAGCGGAATTTTGAACTGACCGCGAAGTATCTGGATGTCGGCCTGTACGATGCGGAGGGGAAGCCGCTGACGGAAGCACGGGCGCAGACAGAGGATGTCGGAGAAGCGGATGCCGCGGAGACGGCAGATATCACAGACGCTGCAGAAGACAGGACAGATACGGCTGAGACAATGAGTACGACCGACCGGCGTCTGCAGGAGCCGGATGAGGAGAGCGCGGGCTATGCGTTCCGGGCGGAATATACATTTTCTGCAGACGGACAGCTTGCAGGCATCCAGGTGGACGGGACGGAACTGAGGCCGGAAGAGGAATACGATCTGGAAAACCAGTTCCTTGTGTACGCCCAGCAGACCGAAAATGAAGAATATATTTCCAGCATCACGTCGCCCCAGGATGTAACCGTCATCTACGGGATGAATGCGGAAAGCATGGACGCTTTCATGGAGAAAAACGCCTGGGTAGAAGAGGAGTATCCGCCGGATGTAGCGTATACACATGCTTACCGGGATACGCTGGATACGCTGTGGGTGCTCGTGATCCTGGCGGCGCTTCTGCTTCCCTTCCGGAAGAAGCTGGATATCAGTGAAATGAAGCTGTTTGACGTGCCCTTTGAGGCGGTGCTCCTGGTCTGGTTCCTGACTGCGACGGTCTGCCTGGACGGACCGGTACCCTATATCGTGGAGCATACAGTGGAAGACACACTTCTTCCGGGCATGCAGATGGGGAACGGGATCTGGCTGCTCGCCATGGCGTTTAATTTCGCCATGTGGTTCGTGCTGATCGGCGTCTTCTTCTGGGCGGCGACGTCATTAAGAGCCATGTTCCGCATGAAAGGCGTATACTGGCGCGAGCGGACGCTGACGGCGAAGCTGATCCGCCATTACCGCGGCCGCGGGACGGAGAGTGATGAGGAGATGGTGCGGAAGGCCGGCGGCGTCATCAGGCGTATGAAAGCCTTTTTCGCAAGACAGTACGACGCCCTGCAGCATATTGATTTCCGGGAGAAGACGAACCGCACGATCCTGAAGATCGTTATTATTAACTACATTATCCTTGCAATCGTGTGTTTCCTCTGGTACTATGGGGCGCTGGCGCTGATCATTTATTCGGTGCTCCTGTTCCTCTTCCTGCGGAAATATGTAAAAGACCTGCAGGGGAAATACCAGCTGCTCCTGAAGTCGACGAACCGGCTGGCAGAAGGACATCTGGATGTGCCCATTGATGAGGATGTGGGCATCTTCGAGCCGATCCAGGATGAGCTGAAGAAGATCCAGAAAGGGTTCAAGAAGGCGGTGGATGAAGAGGTGAAGAATGAGCGCATGAAGACGGAGCTGGTGACCAATGTGTCCCACGACCTGCGCACGCCGCTGACGGCGATCATTACTTACACGGATCTTCTGAAAAATGAGAAGGACGAGGAGAAGCGGAAAGAATATATTGAAGTGCTGGAGAAAAAGAACCTGCGGCTGAAGGTGCTGATCGAGGATCTTTTTGAGATCAGCAAGGCGGCGAGCAAGAACGTGGTCATGCATTTCATGAAGGTGGATATCGTCGATCTGATCAAACAGGCGGGGCTTGAAAATGACAACAAGATCAAAGCCGCGGATCTGGATTTCCGTTGGAAACTCCCGGATCATAAGCTCATCATGTGGCTGGACAGCCAGAAAACGTACCGGATCTTCGAGAACCTGATCGTAAATATTACAAAGTATGCCATGCCGCATACGCGGGTTTATATCGAGATGGAGGAACGGGAAAACGAGGTGCACATTTCCATGAAAAATATCTCCGCATCGGAGCTCAACTTCGATACGGAAGAGATCACAGACCGGTTCGTCCGTGGGGATGCATCGCGCAATACCGAGGGATCCGGCCTGGGGCTTGCGATCGCCAAGAGCTTTGTGGAACTGCAGCATGGCTCCCTGAAGATTTCTACGGAGGCCGACCTTTTCCGGGCGGACATTGTCCTGCCGAAGCTTCCGGTCCCTCCGGAAGATGAGCAGGCAGAACAGGCGGAAAGAGACGCAGAACATTAAAAAGGATCCCGGCAGAGCGATTGTGGTATGCTCTGCCGGGATTTTATGATATGATATTAATATCAGTTTGCAGCTGACCGGAGAACAACTCCGGGGAAAGGAGAAGCATATGAAATACGAGATCAAAGGCGAAGAACTTCCTGTAGTGATCTGCTATCTGGAAGACGGGGAAACCATGATAACAGAGCGGGGATCCATGAGCTGGATGTCTCCGAATATGAAGATGGAGACGACATCGAACGGCGGGATCGGGAAAGCGCTCGGCAGAATGTTCGCGGGAGAGGCACTCTTCCAGAATCGCTATACAGCGACAGGCGGAAACGGAATGATCGCGTTTGCCTCCAGTTTCCCGGGACAGATCCGGACGTGGGAAGTCGGACCGGGCAATGAGGTGATCGTGCAGAAATCCGGTTTTCTCGCGGCGGAAGAAAGCGTGGAACTGTCCGTTTTCTTCCAGAAAAAGCTGGGCGCCGGATTCTTCGGCGGTGAAGGCTTTATCATGCAGAAGCTTTCCGGACGTGGGACGGCATTCCTGGAATTTGACGGGCATGTGGTGGAATATAACCTTCAGCCGGGGCAGCAGATCGTGGTTGACACAGGATATCTGGCTGCGATGGACGCGACCTGCCAGATGGATATCAAGACAGTCCCGGGACTCAAAAACATGATGTTCGGCGGCGAGGGGATCTTTAATACGATCATCACCGGACCGGGACGTGTGTGGCTTCAGACAATGCCTCTGTCCGGAGTCGCTGCGGAAATATTAAAATTCATGCCGGCAGGTAAATAACCCGGCATACGGGATGACAAGGAGAAACGGATGTCAAGATTCTTTGATGATGTACTGAATGTGATCAGACAGGATGAACGATTCTTTTCCAGAGAAGGGGGTCTTCTGAGGAATGCGCTGTACGAGGCGGCCATGCAGATGGACAGCGGGCTGATAAAACTGCTCTACTCTGACGAGGTGACGAGGGAGCGTTTCTTTACCGATATCGGCGGTATCGCTGTGTTTGACAAAACCGCATTCGGATGGGTGGTGAGTAACCGGGAGTTCCTGCCGGATTCCTATACCAGATACAAGAATAAGATCGGACTGGCGGATCCAAAAGGAGAACTCATATCATCTTCCAATGATATTGAGCTGGTGTTTCCGTATAAAGAGTGCGTTCTTGAAGGCGGGCAGACGAAGGAGGATCAGAAACGTGCTGAGATCTTTTATAACGCAGTCCTTGCGCCGGATGAAGTAGACAGACTGCTGTATCCGAAAGTGCTGTCCAATGCAAAGCGATATTCTGCGGACGGCATTGAGAAAACGGATCGGATCCGCAGGGATGACAATCTGGTGATCAGGGGCAACAATCTTCTGGCGCTCAGTTCGCTGAGAAAACGGTATACAGGCAAGGTCAGGATGGCATACTGGGATGTGCCTTACAATACCGGATCGGACAGCTTCGGGTACAATGACCGGTTTTCGAGAAGCAGCTGGCTGCTGTTTATAAAGAACAGAGTCGAGCAGGCTCTTCCGATGCTGACGGATGAGGGAGGCGTCTTCCTCATACAGTGCAGCTTCCACCAGTATTCGTATCTGAAAGTGCTGCTGGATGAGGTCATCGGCAATTATATTATGACATTCAACATCCTTGTCAGACACCCGGACCGGACGCTGACCGGGGATAAAGAATTCAATGATGTGATCGAATACGTTCTTGTCTACGCAAAGAGTCCGGATTTCCGGATGCCCAGAAAAGAAGAAAAGAAGAAAGTGGACGATTATCAGTGGACGGTGAGGGAACTGACAGAAGGTGCGCCTGTTGAATTTGACGGGAAAAAGGGGCGCGTCTTCCTGCCCGGCGAGTACGAACTGACAAAGACCGGTCCGGCGAAAGAAAACTTTAAGATCATGACCGTGCGAGGTTCGATCAGGGAGAAGGTCTCGTCGGGACGGTTCTATGTAAAATACCTGCAGCCTTTAGAGGAGAAATATCCGCCGAAGACATTGTTTAAAGTGGACGATATCGGAGATGACATGTATGATCACCGTTATTTCTATCTCCCGCCCGAAGGAAATAAAAACGGAGCGTATCTGCAGGGAATGCCGACCTCCTCGAAAGTGACATACAAGCCGTACCCGAACTTCCTTGACTTCGTGCAGAGCTACAATGTCGTAAACGACGAGGGAAATGTGGAGTTCAGAAACGGGAAAAAACCGGAAGATCTGCTGGCGTTCCTGATGGATATTTTTACGGCTGAGGGCGACCTTGTCCTGGATGCTTTCGGGGGATCGGGGACGACAGCCGCCGTTGCCCTGAAAATGAACCGCCGGTTTATCATCTGCGAACAGATGGATTATATTGAAACGGTGACGGTGAAGCGAATCCACGGGGTGCTGAAAGGCGAGGAGAATGACCTGCTTCCGGAATACGGATATGACGGTCAGGGTTCTTTTGTGTATGTGGAACTTGCGAAACTGAATCAGGTATTCGCGGAGCGGATCGCTGCCGCGACAGAAGAAGAGCTGCCGGCTATTTACGATGACATGATCGGAACCGGCTACATCAGCTGCCGGATCGATCCGGGGAAGATCAATCTCTCAGATCCGGATTTTGCCGGTCTGGATCTTGATAAGAAGAAACGGTTCCTGATGGAACTTCTGGACCTGAACCAGCTGTATATCAGTTACTGTGATATCGATGATGAGACATTTGCGGTCAGCAGCGCGGACAAGGCGGTTTCCAGATCTTTTTATGAGGAGGGATAAGAGAAAGTGTCTTTTTTGTATGAGAAAATAGACAGTTTGAGAGAAGCCGGATATATCGAAAGCATCCCTTCTTACATAGAGGACAATATTAACCCCGAGTTTGAACTGCGGCCGTACCAGATACAGGCGTTTGAGAATTTTGTCACATATTTCAACAGCAGATTCCGGACCCGCCCGTCACAGACGCTCTTCCATATGGCGACGGGGAGCGGCAAGACGCTGATCATGGCGGGACTGATCCTCTACCTGTACAAACAGGGCTACAGGAATTTTCTGTTCTTTGTGAATCTGTCTAATATCGTGAAAAAGACAAAGGACAATTTCCTGAACCCTGCTTCGGGGAAATATCTCTTCGCGGATGAGATCGTGATCGACGGGGAGCAGGTCCATGTGAAAGAAGTGGATAATTTTCAGTATGCCGACGAAGCGTCGATCAATATCTGCTTTACCACGACGCAGAAGCTTCATACAGATATGTGGATGACAAAGGAAAATGCGCTCTCTCCGGATGATTTTGCGGGCGGGAGGACAGTGCTCATCTCGGATGAGGCGCATCATCTCAATGCGGAGACGCTTCAGGGGAATACCTCAAAAATGAACGCGGAGGAAAGAGAGACGTACCACAGCTGGGAGTCAACGGTCAGGAGCATTTTTGAGTCCGGGAAAGAAAATATCCTTCTTGAGTTTACAGCGACATGTGATACGGAGAATCCGCTGTTGAAAGCGGCATATTCAAATAAGATCCTCTTTGATTATCCGCTCCGCAGATTCCGGGCGGATAAATATTCAAAGGAGATCAAAACGCTGAGGAGCGATATCCCGCTCAGAGACCGGGAACTCCAGGCGGTCATACTCAGTCAGTACAGGCTGAAAGTGTTCCAGGAACACCGGATCCCGATGAAGCCGGTGATCCTGTTTAAAGCCTCCAAGATCGCGGAAAGCAAAGAGCGGATGAAAGAGTTCAATGCGATGATGAGAACGCTTGCCGCAGAGGATATAGAGAGGATCTTTGCGTCGTCGGATAACGAGGTGATCCGGACTGTATCAGAATATTTTGAAAAGAGGAATATTTCCTGCGCGGAACTTGCCATGGAACTCAGAGAAGATTTCAGCGAGATCCACGTTATGTCCGTCAATGACGACAGGGAGGCCGACAGGAAGCAGCTTCTTCTGAATTCGCTGGAAGACAGCAGCAATCCGTACAGGGCGATCTTTGAGGTGAAGAAACTGGACGAGGGATGGGATGTATTAAATCTGTTCGATATCGTCCGCCTGTACGAGACCAGGGATTCGAAAAACGGAAAACCGGGACGATCGACAGTTTCAGAGGCGCAGCTGATCGGCAGGGGCGCGAGATACTGCCCGTTCACGGTGCATCCGGATCAGCCGAAATATCAGAGAAAGTATGATGATGATGAGGATCATCCATTAAGGATCTGCGAGGAACTGTATTACCACTGCCAGAACAGCAGCAGATATATCGATGAACTGAAGCATGCGCTGAGGGAGACCGGGATCGATCTGGATCAGGCTGTCACGAGAACCTATGTCCTTAAAGACAGCTTTAAGCGCGGTGATTTCTATAAAACAGGACTGGTCTTTGCAAACGAAAGGACAGTAAAAAGCCGTAGGCACATAACAGGCCTGCCGCAGGCTGTCAGAGAGAAGACATATACGTATTCGGCGGTTTCCGGCCGGATGGCTGTCGATACTATGTTTGAGGATACGGTGTCTCTGACAGATCGAAAGAAACAGACCTGCATGTATCCGTGTACGGTCGCAGAGATTGCATCGGTCAATTATGCAGCCGTGCACAAGGCGCTGAGGAAATTCCGGATCTTTGATTTTGATGTGCTCCGGCGTTACTATCCGGAACTCCGGTCCGCACGGGAATTTATCTTCAGCGAGGAATACCTCGGCGGGATCCGGATCGAGATCACGTCAGAAGATGAAAAACCGGATATGACGGTCCTGCACAGCGCATGCGTCTGTGTATTGGCGGAGGTGGCTGCCAGACTTTCTTCTATTGAGGAGGAATATGAGGGAACGGAGACTTTTGCGCCGCGTTATATCCGGGATGTGTTTACGGATAAGAAGGTTCTGTGCACGAATCCTGTGGAAGGCGGGATCGGGATGTCTCAGAAAGATGTTTCCGTACCTGAGGAATACAGGATGGATCTGGCGGAAGAAGACTGGTATGTATACGGGGATAATTACGGGACAGGCGATGAGAAAGCGTTTGTCGCCTGTTTTAAAAAGTATGTGGACAGACTGAAAAAAGCATTCGATCAGGTTTATCTGATCAGAAATGAAAGACAGCTTTCTGTCTCGTCGTTTGACGGGGGAAAGAGATTTGAACCGGATTACCTGCTGTTTCTCCGCTCCCATGCCGGCGGCAGGGCGGTACAGCATCAGATCTTTATCGAGGTCAAGGGAACACATCTGCTGGAAGCCGATGCCTGGAAGGAAGAATTCCTGCTGCAGATGGAAAGCAGAGCCGTTCCGTCTGCCGGCCCGTCGGATGACACCGTGTACAGGATCCGGGGAATCCATTTCTTTAATCAGGAAACGAGACGAAAGGAATTCGGGGAGGATCTGGAAAAGATCCTTGCCTGCGCCGGGCGTTGAAGTCCGGCGATCACACAGGAGGAAACGGAAGATGGGAAAAATCGATCCGAGAGCGCAGCTCACAGCTGAGGATTATCTTTATCTGTACTGGTTTGCACAGATGTCAGCCGGGCATGGACTGAACTATGAGGATTTTCAGCCGACGGAATCGCTGATCTGCAGTTACAACGATTGCATTGACGACTGGAATGCACGGTTTGAACAGAACCGGGTATATCTTGAAAAGCCGGTAGACTGGGATATCGCGAGGAAGAAGACGGACTATTTTAAAAGGATGCTGCAGGCGGGCCATGAATTCGAGGTATGGGTCTGTCAGGAATTTGCAAAGTACGGGATTGACCTGGGCATCTTTATGGATGAGACCGGACAGTATTCCGGAGAAAATGAATTCGGGCTGGAGATCAAGCATGATATGCGGCTTGCGGAGACGGGAAATATCTATATAGAATATCAGGAGCGTCTGCGGGCCGATCTGCCTTGGACAGAAAGCGGCATCCTGAAAAACGACAATACACGGTACTGGATCATCGGCAGTACGCAGGAATATTACATCTTCAGGAAAGAAGATCTTCGCAGCCTTTATTACAAACTCCTGGATAATCCGAAGGGGATCCGGGGCTGCTGGTTTGTAGAGGAAAAGAAAAACGGAACATCAAAAGGATTTATCATGAGCAGAGCCAGGGCACAGGAACTGTGCATTGCCGTCTCTGTAGAAGGATTTGTGAAAAATCTGAATGTTCATAACAGATAATAATGGATAATAATAGCCGGATCGTACGGATGCAGGAAGCTACCGTACGATCCGGTTTCTGTTCCGCCATTCTCTTGGCGACACCCCGTATATATTTTTAAATGCCCGCGAAAAATGAAGCTGATTCGGATATCCGACAGCGTTGCCGATGTCATTGACGGACAGGGTGGTCAGCTTCAGCAGTTCCGCCGCTTTGGTCATACGGTAGTTCAGCAGGAACTGCTGCGGGGACTGTCCGACCGTATCTTTGAAGATCCTGCCGAAATAGGTGCGGTTCAGTCCGCAGAAAGCGGCAATGCCTTCAATGGATATATCATTTTGAAAGTTCTGCTCTATGTAATTCAGCGCTTCTTTGATATAGAAGTCCCGCATCCGGCCGTCCGCATTTATTTTCATGGATGCTGCGGACCGGGTCAGAAAGTCAAGGAACAGATACAGATGCCCGGTCAGATGGAAGCGAGATTCATTCCTGTGATCCACGATATACTGCATCTCATTGACCATATTTTCCCTGATATCCTTGAAGGTGGCATGGTAGATCGGACTTTCCGGGATAAGGCCGGCGGTTTCTACCGCTTCTCTGGCGCGCATTCCGTCAAACTCAATCCAGACATACTCCCACGGCAGTCTGGCGTCAGCAATATAGGTCGTGATCTGCTTGGGAAAGATCATAAATCCCTGCCCGCTGCGGATCTGGTATTCGTGGTCGTTCCCTTTGAAATCCGTTGTCATGAGACGGCCGGTTCCGGACAGGACATAGTGGAACAGATAATGGTTCCGGGAGGCGGGGCCGAAGGAATAGGCGGGATCGCACTGTTCTCTTCCAAACTGATACATGCCCAGGTCAACAAAGTTTTCGTTTGGAAACACAGAAAAAATATGCTTACTCATTGCAGGCTCCTTTTTACTTTATTTAAATAATAAAAATATTATAAACTAAAACATACCAAAATGCGACCCTACTTTGCGAAAAAGATGCGTAAGTTGCAACATGGTATATAACACGGGTAATGCGGATATTTTTAGCCGTATGTGCGAATGTTATAATCTGCCTATAAGCGGAAAAGCTAAAGGAAGGAGCTGAAACACTATGAAAATGAAGAAAGCGGTGAGCGCAGTGCTCGCGGCATCCATGCTTGCGGCAGTCATTTTTCCGGGATGCGGTTCAGATGAGAACAGCGGAAAAACGGAGATCGAGATCCTGCAGTACAAGCCGGAGGCCGCAACGTATTTCGACCAGGTGGAAGAGCAGTTCAATGCATCGCATGACGACATCCACCTGACGATCAGTTCGCCCAATGATGCGAGCACGATCCTGAGGACCCGGTTCATCCGTGAGGACTATCCGGATATCATCGGCATCGGCGGGGATATCAACTATTCCTATTACGTGGATGCAGATATCCTGGCGGATGTATCGGACTATCCGGGAATGGCGGATGTGAAGGAGTCCTACATCGACATCCTGGAGGCGCTGGAGATCACGCCGAAGGACGGTACATACGGGGTGCCGTATGTGGCGAATGCAGCTGGAATCCTGTACAACAGGGATATGTTTGAAGAACACGGCTGGGAGATCCCGGAATCCTGGGATGAGCTGATGGATCTGTGCGAGGAGATCGAGGCGGAAGGAATCCTGCCGTTCTACTTCGGATTCCGTGACACATGGACCTGCCTTGCGCCGTGGAATTCACTGGCGGTTGACCTTGCGCCGGCGGACACATGCCAGCGGGTAAACGCAGGAGAGACCACATTCTCTGAAGAGTACGTGGAAGTAGCGGAGAAATGTGCGCAGCTGGTAAGCTACGGGCCGGACGATCCGTTCGCATACGGATATAACGACGCATGTACGGCATTTGCAAACGGCGAATCCGCCATGTATCCGATCGGAAGCTACGCGGTCCCGCAGATCCTCTCTGTCAATCCGGAGATGAACATTGACTCTTTCGTGACACCGGGTAACGATGATGTATCCAAGAATACGCTGAACTCAGGTGTTGACCTGCTGTTCGCAGTAACCGCAGAATGCGAGAATAAAGAAGCCGCTTATGAGGTTCTCGATTTCCTGATGGATGATGCGAATATCCAGGCTTACATCGACGATCAGAATGCAGTACCCTGCAAGGACAGTGAGTTTGAACTTGCTCCGATGCTCGACGGCATGCTTCCGTATATTGAGTCCGGCAACATGACCGACTATCAGGACCACTACTATCCGTCTGAGATGGCTGCAGACGCGCTGATCCAGACCTATCTCATCAACGGGGACGTGGAAGACTTCCTGAACGATTTTGACACACGCTGGCAGAGATACAACCGGGATATCATCCGTGCGGTCCAGGAGTACAATGAAGAGCACGGCACTGCCGAGTAGGAAAGGAGCGGGATTAGATTATGAAAAAAGTAAATGACAGCAAGCGGACATATATGCTGATCACCATACCGATCCTGGCGCTGTTTGTCTGCTTCAACACAGTACCGCTTATCCGCGGTGTGATTTACAGTTTTACGAACTTTAAAGGCTTCGGTACATATGATTTCGTCGGATTCCGCAACTATCTGGATCTTTTTACAGATCCCAGAATCGGCGGTTCCTACCTGTTCACCATTAAGCTTGCCATCGTTGCAACGATCCTGACAAATGTGATCAGCCTTGTCCTGGCGCTCGGTCTGAACAGCAGGATCAAAGGAAAGACATTCCTGAGAGCGGCCTACTTCGTGCCGAACGTGCTCGGCGCGCTGGTTGTAGGATACATTTTCCAGTATTTCTTTACCTACATCCTGCCGGGCCTTGGCGATATGCTGGGGATCGGAGCGCTTCAGGGAAGCATGCTCTCCAACAGCAAAACGGCGTGGATCGCCATCGTGATCGTCTGCGCATGGCAGTCCATCGCAATGAATACGATCATCTACATTTCCGGTCTCCAGACGGTGCCGGAGGATGTATACGAGGCGGGCGACCTGGACGGTGCGACCGGCTGGAAGAAATTTAAATACCTGACATTCCCGCTGATCATTCCGTTCTTTACGATCAACATGGTCCTCTGTGTGAAGAACTTCCTGATGGTATTCGACCAGATCATGGCGATGACAAAGGGTGGTCCGGAGCAGAGCACGGAGTCTATCTCCTACCTGATCTACAACAACGGTCTTTCAGGCGGAAGCTTTGGATATCAGAGCGCCAACGCGGTTGTATTCTTCATCGTGATCGTAGCGATCTCTGTTGCACAGATGACGATATCAAGTAAGAAGGAGGAACAGTTATAATGTATGAGAAAATGAAAGCCAGAGTAAACTGGCCAATAACGATCCTTCTGTTTGTGGGACTGCTCACCGTGGCATTTCCGCTGTATATGACAATTGTAATCGCATTCAAGCAGCCCACCGAGATGACAAACAGCATCTCCGGAATCCTGTCCCTGCCGGCGCAGTGGTCCTTAAGCAACTTTGCCCAGGCAATGGAGCTGACGGATTTCTGGCGGTCGCTTGGCAACAGCCTTCTGGTAACAGTCAGCACGGTTGTGCTCTGCATCATCCTCCACTCCCTGATGGGATTTGCGGTTGGAAGAAATAAAGCGCACAGCAAACTGTACAACCTGGTATATCTCTTCATCGTAAGCGGTATGTTCGTTCCGTTTGCGATCCTGATGATGCCTCTTGCAAAACAGACGGCTGAGATGCATCTTGATAATTGGGCTGGCGTTATTCTCCTCTATGTGGTATTCTATATGCCGATGAATTTACTTCTTTACACAGGCTACCTGGTAAATATCCCGATTGCCCTCGAGGAAGCAGCGAGAGTGGACGGCGCGAGTACATGGCGTACATTCTGGAAGATTATCTTCCCGATCATGAAGCCCATGCATGCAACGGTTGCGGTTATCACTGCACTGGCCGTATGGAACGATGTTATGACACCGCTGATCATTATGTCAGGAAAAGGACAGAACACACTGCCGCTGGCGCAGCTGACATTCCAGACGCAGTTCGGTACGAACTACAACCTGGCGTTCGCGTCCTATCTGCTGGCATTGATCCCGATCGTTGTATTCTATGTGATCTGCCAGAAACAGATCATCAACGGAGTGGTGAACGGCGCCGTGAAATAAGCGAGCCCTGATGCGCATAAGCGCGTCATACCGGGCGGGTGATATGTGGGAAGTACATTCACCTGCCCGGATATTTTCATATACGGGAAAGAACCAATATTTACAGATCAGGAGAGACAGATTATGAGTATTGTATATAATGAGGCGCAGAAAACGATCACGCTGCATACAAAGAACACGACCTATCAGATGCAGATCGATAAATACGGCTTTCTGCTTCACCTGTACTACGGCAGGAAAGCGGACGGATGTATGGATTATCTGCTGACTTATTACGACAGGGGATTTTCCGGAAACCCGTATGATGCGGGGAATGACAAAACCTATTCAATGGACTCCCTTCCACAGGAATTCCCTTCTCTGGGAACCGGCGATTACCGGACGCCTGCCTGCATTATCAAAAATACAGACCGGACCTACTGCAGCGATTTCCGCTATGAGAGCCACAGCATCCGGGACGGGAAATATTCCCTTGAGGGGCTGCCGGCGGTGTATGCGGACGACGATGAGGCGCAGACTCTTGAAGTCGTGCTGGAGGACCGGGTGACCGGCGTGCGCGCTGTCCTGCTCTACGGCGTCCTGCCGGAGTATGATATCATAACCCGGAGCGTGCGCATCGTCAATGCAAGCGACGGACATATTTCCGTAAAGAAACTGGCGCCGGCATGCCTCGACATGGTCGGAGGCCAGTATGACTTTCTTACATTCTACGGCCGCCATGCCATGGAGCGGAATCTCCAGCGGATGCCCATCGGACACGGCGTGCAGAAGATCGGAAGCACAAGGGGTTCGTCCAGCCACCAGTACAATCCGGCGGTGATCATGGCGGAGCATGAGACCACAGAGGATGCGGGAAGCTGCTATGCCATGGCATTTGTGTACAGCGGCAGCTTCCAGAGCGAGGCGGGACAGGACCAGTACTATCAGACCCGGCTCCTTATGGGATTTTCGGAGGAGCAGTTTGCCTATCCGCTGAACGCTGGCGAGGAGTTTCAGTCCCCGGAAGTGATCATGAGCTATTCGGGAGAAGGTCTGGCGAAGCTGTCCCAGAACCTGCACCGCTGCATGAGGAGCCATCTGTGCAGAGGAAAATATAAAGAGATCGTACGCCCGATCCTGCTGAACAGCTGGGAGGCGTCCTACTTTGATTTCACCGGTGAATCTCTCCTGAAGCTTGCTTCGGAGGCGGCGAAGCTGGGGATCGAGATGTTCGTCATGGACGACGGCTGGTTCGGTCAGCGCGACAGTGAGTTAAGAGGCCTGGGCGACTGGAAGGTAAATGAAGAGAAGCTGGGCTGCAGCCTGGGCGAGCTGATCGGGAAGATCAATGACATGGGCCTGAAGTTCGGGATCTGGATCGAGCCGGAGATGGTCAATGAGGACAGCGACCTCTACCGGGAGCATCCGGACTGGGCATTCGTGATCCCGGGACGGCGTCCGAACCGCTCCAGACATCAGCTCGTGCTTGACTTCTCCAGAAAAGAAGTAGTAGATTATATTTATGATCAGATCTGCGCGGTCCTTGATCAGGGCAACGTGGAATATATCAAGTGGGACATGAACCGGAGCATCGCGGATGTATATTCTGCAACGGCGGACAGCCAGGGCAGGGTGCTCCACGATTACGTGCTGGGACTCTATGATTTCCTGGAACGGCTGGTGCAGCGTTACCCGAACATCCTGCTGGAAGGATGCAGCGGCGGCGGCGGACGGTTCGACGCCGGCATGCTCTACTATACGCCGCAGATCTGGTGCAGCGATAATACGGATGCGATCGACCGCCTGGAGATCCAGTACGGCACATCCTTTATTTATCCCTGCTCCTGTGTAGGTTCTCATGTATCAGCTTCGCCGAACCATCAGACGGAGCGTGTGACGACCATGAAGACAAGAGGGACGGTGGCCCTTGCAGGTACGTTCGGATATGAGCTCAATCTGAATGAACTGAGCGAGGAAGACAAGGCGGAGATCCGCCGGCAGATCGCAGAGTATAAAAAATATGCGGATCTGGTCCAGAAGGGAACCTATTACCGGCTGACCAATCCCCAGACGGACAATCAGGGCGCCTGGGAATTCGTATCCGGTGATCAGAGAGAAGCGCTGGTCCAGGTCGTAGGCATTAAGAAACATGCCAATATGACTGTGGATTATATTAAAGTCAAAGGCTTGAAAGAAAATACCATGTACCGGGAAGAAACAACCGGGAAGCTGTACAACAGTACGGCGCTCCGGGAGGCGGGCGTGCCCAAACCGGTGCTCCACGGGGAATATCAGGCATATCAGTGGCATTTTGTTGAGGAAAATCAGTAGATAAAAATATGGAGGGAGACCATGGCAGGAAAATCCACAAAATCTGCCGGCGGCAGAAAAACGGCCGTAAAGAAGGCAGCAGGCACCGTAAAAACGGCAGGGCCGGCAAAAGCGGCGGACAGGAAAAAAGCGGAAAATGACCGCATATTTGCGGAGCGCCTCGGACGTCATCACGACGAACTGCGCTGGCTCTATATGGAACTCTACGGAAATGACGATATGTTCGCAGAGCTGTGCGGACAGATGAAGCGTTATTACGATCTGCGGAATGATAAATTGAAAAAGCTGGATGCGAAGCGCGAGGCGGAAGGCGAATGGTACCGCAGGTCCGATATGGTCGGCATGATGATGTATATCGACAACTTTGCCGGCAATATTAAAGGGGTGCAGGAGAAACTCCCGTATCTCGAAAGCTGCAATGTGAATTATATCCATCTGATGCCCTTCCTGGATTCTCCGAAAGGCCGCTCCGACGGCGGTTATGCGGTGGCGGATTTCCGGAAAGTAAAGCCGGATCTTGGGACCATGGATGATCTGGCGGAACTGGCGGAGAAATGCCATGATAAAGGGATCAGCCTGTGCATGGATTTCGTGATGAACCATACGTCCGAGGACCACGAGTGGGCGGTAAAGGCCCGCCAGGGAGACGGCGAATATATGAGCCGTTACTTCTTCTATGCAGATCCGTCGATCCCGCAGGAATATGAGAAGACTGTGCCCCAGGTGTTCCCAACGACGGCGCCGGGCAACTTCACATATCTCCCGGAGATGGGGCATTATGTAATGACCACCTTCTATCCCTATCAGTGGGATCTGAACTACCGCAACCCGCGGGTGTTCAATGAGATGATGTATAACTTCCTCTATCTGGCCAACCAGGGCATGGATATCATCCGCATTGATGCAGTTCCCTACATCTGGAAAGAACTGGGGACGAACTGCCGGAACCTGCCCCAGGTGCACACGATCGTCCGCATGATGCGCATGATCGGCGAGATCGTCTGCCCGGGCATCGTGCTCCTTGGCGAGGTCGTAATGGAGCCGGACAAGGTGGCGCCGTATTTCGGCACGGTGGAGAAGCCGGAGTGCCACATGCTCTACAATGTAACGACCATGGCGACGACCTGGCATACGGTCGCCACAAGGGACATCCGTCTCCTGCGGAAACAGATGGATATCGTGTGCTCACTTCCGAGAGAATACACATTCCTCAATTATCTCAGGTGCCACGATGACATCGGATGGGGATTGGATTACGATACGCTGAAAACATGGGGGATGGAAGAAATCCCGCACAAGCGCTATCTCAATGATTACTTCCAGGGCAGGACGCCGGACAGCGTCAGCCGGGGCGAACTCTACAATGATGATCCCGTGACCCAGGACGCCAGATTCTGTGCAACGACCGCATCCATGTGCGGCGTGGAGAGCGCAGGCTTCGAGCAGAATGAAGGGAAGATGGATCAGGCGATCACGAAAGACGTAATGCTCCACGCATATATGTTTACCCAGTCAGGGATCCCGATGCTCTACAGTGGCGATGAGATCGGTCAGGTCAATGATTATACTTACAAGGAAGATCCGGATAAGGCGCCGGATTCCCGCTATATCCACAGAGGGAAATTCAACTGGGATCTGGTGGAACAGATCAAAGACAAGGCCAGTGTACAGGGACGGATCTTCAATGCGCTGAAAAAACTGGAGAAGATCCGCCGGGATGAACCGGTCTTCCGTGCAGACGCGGAAGTGTGGACGAAAGATTACAACGATCCATCCATCCTCTGGATTGTGCGCCGGTACGGGGATGAGGAACTTCATGCAGTATTCAACTTCAGCGATTATCCGAAGACTGTATGGATGCCGGAGAAGGCAGAATATACGAATCTCTTAAGCGGCGGCACGGACGAGATCGTGACCATGGATATGCCGGGATGGGGATTCCTCTGGATGAAGAAGAAGGGACAACTTTTATGAGATTTACAAAGATGCAGGGACTCGGCAACGATTATGTATATGTAAACTGCTTTAAAGAGAAGATCGCGGATCCGTCCGCTCTGGCGGAGAAGATCAGCGACCGTCATTTCGGTGTGGGATCAGATGGGCTGATCATGATCAATCCGTCGGACAAGGCGGATTTTGAGATGGAGATGTACAATGCGGACGGCTCCCGCGGAGAGATGTGCGGCAACGGCATCCGCTGTGTGGCGAAATATGTCTATGATTACGGCCTGACAGATAAGACGCACATTTCCGTGGAAACACTGGGCGGCATCAAATATCTGGACCTGACGGTGGAAGACGGCAAGGTGAAACTGGTTAAGGTCGATATGGGAAAACCGGAACTGGAGCCGGAGAAAGTGCCGGTGAAGGCGGAAGGAGACCAGGCGGTGGATGCGCCGATCCTTGTAGACGGAGAAGAATACCGTATGACCTGCGTGTCCATGGGAAATCCGCATGCGGTCGTATTTGTGGACTGCGATGTAAAAGATTTCCCGCTGGAGACAGTCGGTCCGAAGTTTGAGAATCATGAGCGGTTCCCGAACCGGGTGAATACCGAGTTCGTGCGCGTTCTCGATCGGCGCACGGCAGAGATGCGCGTCTGGGAGCGCGGCTCCGGGGAAACGCTTGCCTGCGGGACCGGCGCCTGCGCCGTGGCCGTTGCCTGTGCGCTGAACGGCCTGACGGAAGATGAGGTAACCGTGAAACTTCTGGGCGGCGATCTTCAGATCAGATGGGACCGGGAGAAGGACACCGTGTATATGACCGGGCCGGCGGAAGTCGTATTTGACGGAGAATGGCCGGAGTAATAGGAAGAGGAAAAACACCTGTGCATCGTACAGATATCTGTACAATGTGCAGGTGTTTTTGCAGAAAAGTGGAGTTATTATTTATTTTTCAGCCAGCGCCGCACCCAGTGCACGGCACGCCGAAAGAGCCTCATCATCCGGAGCCTCATTGCAGATCACACTGTCGCTGGCAAGACTGGCTCCGTCCTGACTGCAGCGTTCCTCCCAGTCGCGCATCCATTCCCCGTCGCCCCAGCCATAGGAACCGAACAGGGCGATGGTTTTTCCCTGCAGGGCTCCCTCGCAGGAGGTGAACATCGGTTCAAACTCGGTTTCTTCCAGCTGCTCCGCTCCCATAGAAGGGCAGCCAAAGGCGATGGCATCATAGTCGCCGACCTGATCCGCCGAAAATCCGGCGGCGGTGATAAGGGTCGCCTCCGCCCCTTTTTCTCTTGCACCTTCTGCTACGGCAGAGGCCATAGCTTCAGTATTTCCGGTGCCACTCCAATATACAACTGCAATTTTATTCATAAGACAAATCTTCCTTTCTTTTTCATGGCGGAAACATCAGCCGGCTACTGTAAGCTGCTCGATGGATTTCCCCTGTTTCCATTGTTCAGAATAAATTCTGCTGCACAGATCGTATTTTTCAAAGATACTCTTCGATTCCTGCTCATCTCCGTATACCTTCCAGCAGCCCTGGCACTTATGGTTGCAGGCTCTGTTGAGAATAAATCCCAGAACGTCTTTCGGCGGATAACTTAAAAACAGGCCGATCTCATGGGGAAATTCCTCTGTGGAACGGAGCCGGCGGATCAGATGCATCACACAGGCATTGGGATTTTCCGGCATGTAGCCGTAGTGCAGCAGCAGCTCCCTGGCCTGATGATCCGTAAGATCATCCTCCAGTGCGTGAGGGCGGTAGACATAGATCAGGGCGCGGCCCTGGCAGACCCTGAGCGGCAGGATGCGGATCCCTCTGGGGACCAGCCGCCTGTTTAAGCCGGATATGGATTTTGTCAGTTCCTTCCTGCAGGGGCAGACACAGGAAAACAGGTTCCCGGTCTTGATCCCTGCAAGGGTAGGAGAACAGTGGCGGATGAGCAGATCTTCGGACATGAGCATCTCCTTTCTGTAAATTGTAATGCGGCCGGCATTATTTTATTACATTAGTTAGTTACAACTAACTAATGCTGATTATAATGTCGTGCAGATAACATGTCAAGAGATTTTTCTTATATGGCCATGCTATTTCAGTCTCCACCCGGCGCTCTGTCTCTGCAGCTCCACCATATGGCGGAAGAGGCCGTTTTGTTTCATCAGTTCCGAAGGGGTTCCCTGCTCTGTCACCCTGCCCTCAGAGAGAACAACGATCTTGTCTGCCGCTTCCACGGTGCGCATCCGGTGGGCGATGACCAGAACGGTCTTGCCGGCAAGCAGACGGGAGAGGGCTTCCTGAACAGCGCTCTCATTTTCCACGTCCAGGCTGGCGGTTGCCTCATCCAGAAGGATGACCGGCGCATCTTTCAAAAGGGCGCGGGCGATGGAGATCCGCTGCCGCTCGCCGCCGGAGAGGGTGGAGCCGTTCTCGCCGATCATGGTCTGGTAGCCCCGGGGGAGTTCCCGGATAAATTCATCGCATCGGGCGGCTCTGGCGGCTGCGATCACTTCCTCATCCGAAGCGCCCCGGCGGCCAAGACGGATATTTTCCATCACCGTATCCCGAAACAGCACCACATCCTGGAATACCATGGAATAGGAGCGAAGAAGCGTTTCCGGGTCCACTGTGGATACGTCTGTTCCGCCTAAGAGAACCTTCCCGCCGGTGACGTCCCAGAACCGGGCAGCCAATTTGCAGGCAGTGGATTTCCCACCGCCGGAGGGGCCGATAAGGGCGGTCACTTCGCCCTGCTTTGCAGTGAAGCTTACATCCTCAAGTACACCGTCCCCCTCCCGGTAGGCGAAGGAGACATGGTCAAAGGTGATGTCATAGTTCTTCGGTGTAAATTCAACTGTCCCCTCCTGCACCGGCTGTTCCAGAATGGAGCGCATCCGCTCGATCTGCAGTTTGGCGTTGAAGGTGGCGGCGATATTCTGGAGCACAAGCCCCAGCGGGTCGTACAGCCTGGCGGCGGCAAAGAGGAACCCGAGGAAATAGAGGAAAGAAAGTTTTCCGGCCGCAAGAAGAGCTCCGCCGGTCAGGATGGTGGTTGCCAGACCCAGCCGGAGAAACGCCTGAGCGGAGCATACGAACACGCCGGTTGCCAGCTCTGAGCGGATGGAGCCTTTCTCCATGGCTGCAAGTTTCTTTTCCAGTTTTTCCATGTACGCGTCCTGCCGGCTGCATGCCTTGATATCCCGGATGGTTTCCAGTCCTTCCTGGATACAGTCGGCGACCGCCCGTTTATTTAAAATATTCTTTGTGCCGAAGGAATCCTGGATCTTCCTGCTCCCTGCCGTCAGAAGGACCGCAGCAGGCACGACCCACAATATAGCCAGCGCCATCCGCCAGTCGCAAACGAACATGGCGACGCCGATCACCAGCGTGGAGAAGACGGACGCAAATAACTGCGGCACGTAGTGGGAAAACATCTGGTCCAGACTGGAGCAGTCTGCGATCATGGTGGAGGTCAGGTCGCTTAAGTCCCGGTTTCCGAAGAAGCTTAAGGGAAGCCGCCTCAGGGTTTCCGCCAGGCTCACCCGCCGGCTGGCGCTCTCTTTATAAGTGGCCAGATACAGGGAAGCATACTGGAACCAGTGGAGGACAAACAAAAGGACCAGGACCGCCAGGGCGGAGCCTGTGTAGATCCAGAAGCCCTCCATGGGAATGCCGCCGGTTTCCATGGCATCCAAAAGGTGCTGTGCCGTAAACAGGACGGCCCCCACCGGAAGCATCAGGCTTAAGTTGCACACAAAACACCAGATAACGGCTTTTACAAGATCTTTTGCTCCTTTCTCACTGAGCGCGAATACGTGCTGTAATTTCTTTGTCATAATGTCTTTTCCCCCTTTCCGTTTCTGTGCACTGCCTGCCGTGCCTCATGGTAT
>DWVL01000070.1 GCA_019120275.1 Candidatus Mediterraneibacter excrementavium
TTTCGTCTGTATAAACTCATAAGTTAATACGGATCCATTTTACATTTCTCAGATTATATCCGTAATTTTACAAGTTAGTATACGGATCAAATATCATAATTTACTAATTAAACCGTAAATATCTGTCTGACATACGGATCGGGCATTGATTTTTCAAATATAATCCGTATTCCCAGTCTTATCCATACGGATAAAAATCAAGTTTTATGAATTCCGGCGGTAATCAATCCGCGGTCAACAGTTCCTGTGCAGCAGTTCCAGTACCTGCACCAGTTCTTCCGCGGCGATCTGTCCCGGCGCGGATGTCTTTCCAACAGCTCCGAATGTTACTGTTGAGCCAAAAGATTCCCCGCACAGGCGGCTCATCAGGCCTGTCCCGCCCATGGACATGGTGATGAGCGGGCGCTCTGCATAAAGCCGCGTCATTTCTTCGGTCGCAGACAGAAGGGTCAGCACGTCTCTGCTGTTCTGCGGCATCACAGCGATCTTCAGAATATCCGCGCCAAGCTCCTGCATCTTTATAAGCCGTATGATGATCTCATCTTTCGACGGCGTGGCGTGAAAATCATGATTGGATGCGATCACCTTCACGCTGTGACGGTGTGCTGCGTCGATCACGGTCCGCACCGCATCGTCCCCGGTAAACAGTTCCACATCCACCAGATCCACACAGCCGGACGCAGCCGCCTGACGGTTCAGTTCGAGATAGCTCGCAGGCTCAATCTCCTTCTCTCCGCCTTCTCCGGCAGTGCGGAAAGTAAAGAGAATCGGCATATCTCCCAGGATCATGCGAAGTTCTTTCAGTATCTCCCCGGTTTTCTGCTCATCGAATATATCTTCATACCAGTCTGCGCGCCACTCTGCCAGATCCGCTGCGGATCCGGGGATACGCTTCGCTGCATCCAGGATCGCAGTTCTGTCCGTTCCGACGATCGGAACGCATATCTTCGGAATCCCGGCGCCTATATCAAGATTTCTTACTTTAATCGAATTCATACTTTTTTCTCCAATTTCCGCTTCTTTTTTCACCTGATGATAAAAGCCGGAATACAGGCGCTGTTTTTATCCAGCACTTATATTCCGGCCTGTATTCAATAGTTCCTCTATCCTGTCTGACGCTCTGAAGTCCGGCTGATTAGCAGAGCGGGTATTTCTCTGTCAGTTCTGCCGCCATCTTCCGTCCGGCCTCCACGTTGTCCTCACTCTCGATGACCATGGCGATGATCTCGGCGATCTTATCCATATCGTCCTCTTTCATGCCGCGGGTTGTCACCGCAGGAGTACCAAGTCTCACGCCGCTTGTAACGAACGGGGACCGGGGATCGTTCGGGATGGTGTTCTTGTTGCAGGTGATGTGCGCGTCGTCCAGACGCTTCTCCAGTTCTTTTCCGCTGACGTCTTTTCCGGTCAGATCCACCAGCATCAGATGATTGTCCGTATCACCGGATACGATCTTCACGCCGCGTTTCTTCAGTCCTTCGCAGAGCGCCTTGGCATTTTTGACAACCTGTTTCTGATATTCTTTAAACTCAGGTGTGAGCGCTTCTTTGAAGCATACGGCTTTGGCCGCGATCACATGCATGAGCGGACCGCCCTGGATGCCCGGGAAGATTGCTTTATTAAAGTTGAACTTCTCGTTCATCTCGTTGCTGGAGAGGATCATGCCGCCGCGGGGTCCTCTCAGCGTCTTATGAGTGGTCGTGGTCGTCACATGTGCATACGGGATCGGGCTCGGATGCAGGCCTGCCGCAACAAGCCCGGCGATGTGCGCCATATCCACCATCAGATATGCGCCGACTTCGTCCGCGATCTCACGGAAACGTTTAAAATCAATGGTGCGGGCATAGGCGCTGGCGCCTGCCACGATCAGCTTCGGCTTACACTCTAAAGCGATCCTGCGCACCTCGTCATAATCGATCACGCCGTCATCATTAACGCCGTAAGGAACGACGTTGAAATATTTTCCGGACATATTGACCGGTGAACCGTGGGTCAGATGTCCGCCGTGGTCCAGGTTCATGCCCATGAATGTATCGCCCGGCTCAAGAATGGCGAAGAATACCGCCATATTCGCCTGTGCGCCGGAATGGGGCTGAACATTGGCGTATTCGCAGCCGAACAGTTCTTTCGCCCGTTCTCTCGCCAGGTCTTCCACTACATCCACGCACTGGCATCCGCCGTAATATCTTCTTCCCGGATAGCCTTCCGCGTATTTATTCGTCAGCGGACTGCCCATCGCCGCCATCACAGCCTTGCTCACCCAGTTCTCGGAAGCGATCAGCTCGATGTGGGAGTTCTGTCTCTCCATCTCGGCTTTGATCGCGTCGGCCACTTCCCGGTCTGTCGTCATGATCTCATCGAAGTCGTACATCTCATAATCCTCCATAAAATATCAATCTGAATTTCACTTCACTGCACAAACGCATTGAAGTCATTATAGCACAGCACGTCCACCTCGTCTATCAGTTTTCGCTTACGCAAAATCAAACAGGGACAGCTGGTTGCTCTGGGGCAGGTCCCCGAACAGGCCAAGCTCCTGCATCAGGTCGATGACCGTTTTGCTGACCTTGGTCCGCTGCCTGAAGTCGTCAAGGGACAGATACTTTCCGTCTTTTGCTGCTTCTTCCACGGCCTCGGCCGCCTTGTCCCCCATGCCCTCAATGCTGGCCAGGGACGGCATGAGCTTTCCGTCAATGATCTGGAACATCCGCGCCTTTGCCCGGTAAATGTCGATGGGCACGAATTCAAATCCCCGGGCATACATTTCCTGCACGATCTTCATGTCCTTCATGACATCCTGTTCCTTCTTGCTGAGGGAATCGCTGCGCTTCTTGTAATCCTGGATGTAATAATTCAGTTTATCTTTCCCCTGGCACATGATCTCATAGGAGAACGCATCCGCGCGGATGCTGAAATAAGCCGCATAGTACGCCAGCGGGTAGTTGATCTTGCAGTAGGCGATGCGGTACGCCATCATAACGTAGGCTGCGGCATGCGCCTTCGGGAACATGTAACTGATCTTCTTGCAGGACCAGATATACCAGTCCGGCACGCCCTGGGCGGTCATGGCCTCTTCCCATTCCGGCTTCAGGCCTTTTCCCTTACGGACGCTCTCCATGATCGTAAACGCCAGGGCGCTCTCCACCCCTTTGTTGATCAGGTAGATCATGATATCATCACGGGTACAGATCGCCGTGGAAATGGTGGCCTTGCCCGTCTTCACCAGTTCCTGGGCGTTGCCCAGCCACACGTTGGTCCCGTGGGACAGACCGGAGATCCGGATCAGGTCCGAGAGGGTCTGTGGCTTTGTATCCTCCACCATCTGGATAACGAAGTCCGTCCCGAACTCCGGGATGCCGAGACACCCCAGTTTACAGCCGCCGATGTCCTCCGGCTTGATCCCCAGCACATCCGTCCCGTGGAAGAGTTCGATCACCTGTTTGTCATCCAGGGGAATCTCCGTTGCCACAAAAGGATGCTCCGCATTATACTCATTGTCCATGGCGTCGGATGTAATATAATCCTCCAGCGTACGGATCATGGTCGGGTCATCGTGTCCGAGAATATCCAGCTTCAAAAGGTTGTGATCGATGGAGTGATAGTCAAAATGGGTCGTGATGATGCCGCACTCCATATCGTTCGCCGGATGCTGAACCGGCGTAAATTCATTAATATTATGGCCGTGGGGGAGCACAACGATGCCGCCCGGATGCTGTCCGGTACTGCGCCGGATCCCGGTACATCCTTCCGTGATCCGCTCGATCTCGCAGCGGCGCTTGCGCTGTTCCCGCTCCTCGTAATAGTTCTTTACAAAACCGTAAGCCGTCTTGTCGGCCAGCGTACCGATGGTCCCGGCCTTGAATGTATGCCCTTCCCCGAAAAGCACTTCCGTATATTTATGGGCCTTGGCCTGATAGTCCCCGGAGAAGTTCAGGTCGATATCCGGCTCCTTGTCTCCCTTGAATCCGAGGAATGTCTCGAAGGGGATGTCAAATCCGGCTTTCACCAGAGGCTCGCCGCATACCGGGCAGGTCTTGTCCGGCATATCATAACCGCAGCCTCCCGCATAGGATCTCACTTCATCCGAATCAAAATCGCTGTAATGGCATTTACTGCAGTAGTAATGCGGACTTAAAGGATTGACTTCCGTGATCCCGGCCATGGTCGCCACGAACGAGGAACCGACAGATCCTCTGGATCCAACCAGGTAGCCGTCCGCATTGGACTTCCACACCAGCTTCTGGGCGATGATATACATTACCGCATAGCCGTTGGATATAATAGAATTCAGTTCCCGCTCCAGCCTTGCCGATACCGGCTCCGGCAGGTCTTCCCCGTACATCTCATGGGCTTTCCGGTAACAGATGTTCCGGAGCTCCTGGTCCGAGTTTTCGATGACCGGCGGACACTTGTTCGGGTTCACCGGCGAGATCTTCTCGACCATGCCCGCGATCTTCACCGGATTGTCGATCACGATCTCCCGTGCCTTCGCCGCGCCAAGATAGGCGAACTCATCCAGCATCTCCTCGGTCGTACGCAGGAAAAGAGGCGCCTGGTTGTCCGCGTCGTCAAATCCTTTCCCGGCCATAATGATCCGGCGGTATACTTCGTCGTCCGGATCCAGGAAATGCACGTCACAGGTTGCCACAACGGGCTTGCCGAACTTCTCTCCCAGCTCCACGATCTCCCGGTTGATATTTTTCAGATCCTCCTCGGACGTCACATCCGGCGTCCGATCGCTGGCGATCATGAACCGGTTGTTCCCGAGGGGCTGGATCTCATAGTAATCATAGAATTCCGCCAGCTTCGCAATCTGCTGAGCGGACCGTTTCTCCAGGACCGCCTGATAGAGTTCCCCGGCCTCGCAGGCGCTTCCGATGAGCAGGCCTTCCCGGTATTCATTCAGCAGGCTCTTCGGGATCCTTGGCCGTCTCGCGTAGTAGGTCAGATGGGACTCCGTGATCAGCTGGTAGAGATTGTACCGTCCGATATCATTTTTCGCCAGGATAATGATATGGTGGGTCGGCATCTTGCGGATGGCGTTTACATTGCGGTCGCCGTACCGGTTGACCTCTTTCAGCGTGAAAATGCCGTCCTTTTTCAGCATCTCCACGAATTTCACAAAGATTTCCGCCGTAGCCCCCGCATCATCCACCGCCCGGTGGTGATTTTCCAGTGAAATATTCAGCGCCTTCGCCACAATGTTCAGCTTATATTTGGACAGGGTCGGAAGCAGGACCCTGGCCAGCGCCACTGTATCCAGATAAGCGAAGTGATCTTCAAGTCCCAGGTTCCTGCAGTTCTGCTCGATGAATCCCACATCAAATCCCGCATTGTGTGCAACCAGCACACTGTCCCCGACGAATTCAAGGAACTGCGGAAGGATCACCCCGATCTCCGGATATTCCATAACCATCTCATCGGTAATACCCGTAAGATTGGTGATCTCAAAAGGGATCGGCCGCCCGGGGTTGACAAAGGTGCTGAACCGGTCTGTGATCTTTCCCCCGCTCACCTTCACCGCTCCGATCTCAATGATCCGGTCCCGGATAGAACTGAAACCGGTGGTCTCAATATCAAACACGACATATGTATCATCCAGCGTCTGACCGCCCGCATTTACGGCAATCTCCGTCAGGTCGTCCACCACATAACCTTCTACCCCGTAAATAACTTTAAAAGGATCGTCTTTGTCCAGTGTCTCAATATAATGATTGGCATCCGGGAAGGCCTGTGTCACGCCGTGATCCGTAATAGCAATGGCGGGATGGCCCCAGTCGTGGGCGCGCCTCACGATGTCTTTCACCTCAGACACCCCGTCCATATCGCTCATCTTCGTATGACAGTGAAGTTCCACACGTTTTGCAGGACTCAGGTCTTTCCGTGAAACCGTGAAATCCCCGATCTTTTTGATCCCGGTAACGGAACCGATGGTCAGTTCGCCGTCGAATTTATCAATGGTCGTCACGCCCTTGATCTTGACAAAAGCGCCTTTCTTCAGTTCGCCCAGGATCTCCGGCAACTGCTCGTTGCGGGCAAACATCTTCACAGTGATCGTGTCATTATAGTCCGTCACTGCGAACATGATGATCGTTTTCTCATTGCGGATCTCCCGGGTGTCAAAACTGATGATCTTTCCGTGAATAGTGATCTCGCCCATCTCGGTGACAACCTGGTCAAGGGAGATCGGCTCATCATCAAAGTTTTTCCCGTAGATCAGGTTTGGATCGTCCCCCTGCTTAACAGGACGATAATAATCTTTTTTACGGAATTCTCTTTTTTTACCGTTTTTCCGTCCTGTATGCCCTCCGTTTCCGGATGAATTCTTTTCTTTTTTCTCTGTTTTTGCAGGTGCCCTGTCAGATGAAGCGGAAACCGTCACGCCTTCCGCAGCGGCATTGCCGCCGGTTCCTGCATCGTCCGGATCACCCGCTGTTTCGCTGTTCTGAAGCGCACGGCGTTCAAAGATGGCATTGATCTCCTGCTGCACCCTCTGCTCATCATATTCCCGGGTCCCCTCACCGTCCGCTTCACGATATGTAATGCGGATATCCGCCTTCATATGGAACCGACGTGCAAAGAGATTTTCAAGGAACGCAAGGATCTCTTCCTTTCGGCCCTCCGACACAATGGAATCCAGAAGTTCCAGGCAGACTACATTTCCGTCCTCATAATGGATCTTCGCCTGTGCGAACATATTGGACGCAAGGACGCTTCGTTCTTTCAGTTCCAGGATGATGCTGTCTCTGTATTCGCGCAGGAGCGCTTCCGGCGTATACTGTCCCGACAGGGCATATTCTTCTTCGATCTGAACATCTACCGGAACCTTGTCAAAAAGCTGATCCTTGATCCGCTGTTCCATCTGCCGGATCTGTTTCTTCTGGATCAGATGCCTGCTGTATATGTACACATGAAGAAAATCACGCCGGGAATTCGTCGTGATCTTCTGAACCTCCACATCTGTGAAGAGGATCTGGATATCATCCTCTACTTTCAGTGTCGGAAATACATAGAAAAATGATTTGTCATTTCTGGTCTTTTCCACTGTGCACACTCCTGTTTATCCGATTACGCGCAGGCAGGGACTCACTCTTTCCAGTTCAGCAGTTCCTGCCGGAGCGTATCGAGCAGTTCTTCTTCTTTTACTTTTCTGATGACTTCACCTTTTTTGATCAGCAGTCCCTCGCCGATGCCGCCGGCGATGCCGATGTCCGCCTCTCTTGCTTCTCCCGGTCCGTTTACCACGCACCCCATGACCGCCACTTTGATATCAAGCGGAATATCTGCAACCATCTTCTCCACTTCATTGGCGAGACCGATCAGATCGATCTTCGTCCTCCCGCAGGTAGGACAGGATACAACTTCAATGCCTCCTTTGCGGAGTCCCAGTGTCTTCAGGATCAGTTTCGCCGTCCGGATCTCTTCAACAGGATCCCCCGTCAGCGAAACACGGATCGTATTGCCAATGCCCTCATGCAGGATGATGCCAAGACCGACCGAGGATTTGACATTTCCCGAATAGACAGTACCGGATTCGGTAATCCCCACATGGAGCGGATACGGACACTGCTCAGCGATCAATTCATGCGCCTTTACACACATCAGCACGTCCGAAGACTTAATGCTGACAACCAGGTTGTCGTATCCCATATCCTCGATCATACGGACCTTGTCCAGTGCACTCTCCACAATGGCTTCCGCTGTCACGCCGCCGTATTTTTCCAGAAGATGCTTTTCAAGGGAGCCGCTGTTGACGCCCACACGGATCGGGACGCTGTATTCTTTCGCCTTGTCGACCACGGCTTTCACACGGTCCTCTGCCCCGATATTGCCCGGGTTGATGCGGATCTTATCCGCACCGTTCTCAATGGCGGCAATAGCCAGCCGGTAATCGAAATGGATATCCGCCACCAGCGGGATATGGATCTGCTTTTTTATTTCTTTCAGCGCTTCCGCTGCTTCCATCGTCGGAACCGCGCAGCGGATGATCTCACATCCGGCAGCTTCCAGCTTCAGGATCTGCTCCACCGTTGCTTTCACATCCTCTGTCTTTGTGTTGGTCATGGACTGGATCGCAACCGGATGGGTCCCGCCGATCTGTACTCCGCCGATATCAATTACTTTCGTTTTTTCCCTCAACATGGCTTTCCTCCTTATCCTGCCGCATTCAGAACCTGCTGCATTACAGTACAACAGGAGAGTCCCGCAAGCGGAACTCTCCATCCTTTCTATTCTTCTGCCCGCACAAACACGAGCTGATCTCCATATTCCCGTTCTGTCAGGGTCAGCGTATCCTGCTCAATATTATAATTATAGCTGCCTGCCTGAATGATCTGTTCAATTTCCGGATCCAGTAATCCTTCACCGCTCAGTCCGACAGTCAGCGTCTTCGTCTTTGTGTCAACATACCCTCTGACAATGTTCGTGCTCAACTGATCTTCCGTCTGGATGATCAGTTCATTATCATCTGTGAACTCGATCCTTCCGCCTGTTTCATCGCTCACCCATTTTCCCTCCAGCGGATTGCCGGTAAAAAGCTTTACAACAAAGAAAATGGCAATAATAATGATCAGGACAGAAGAAACCGTCAGCACTGTCCGCCACAGCGTACTTCTCTTTTCTTCATTATTTTCATAAATCATATATTACACGCACCTTTTCCATTCTTTCTTCATTATACGGATTCCCTCCGGCGCTGTCAACGCCGCCGGATGACCGGCCGGCCTGCCGGGAGATGATATCCGCACTGCGGCAGTAAAATATCTTTATTCTCCGCCGAGTTTGGATGATACAAACCAGCCGGCCGCAAATGTGACCAGGCCGATCACCAGTGTCAGAATGGAAAATCCGCTCCAGTCCGTCTTCAGAAGGATCGCGATCGGCGAAGCAAGGATCAGACCGATGATCGCGTAATAAGCATGGATCTCCGCCTTTGAAAAGATGAATTCGATGATCTTCGCGATCAGGAAGATCCCGAGGATCACGCCGATGCCAAAGGGGATCAGAATGCCGCACTGCACCAGAAGATCCTGGATATCAAATACAACGAGCGCATCCATGAAATTGTTGATCGTCTTCAGGATCGTATCATAGTACCCCAGCAGCATCAGCATCATGGAACCGCTCACTCCCGGTATGACCATCGTCGCCGCAGCGATAATGCCTACCAGCAGCAGCTTGACCACATTGATCAGTCCGAAGCTTACATCCGCTGCATTTCCGCTCGTCTCGCCCATAACCGCCATCAGGATGACAATAGCGAAAAAGATGATAAAACAGACCGCTTTCCCCACCGATACGGAATGGCCTTTTACCTTTTTAAAGATAAACGGCAGACTCCCGGCGATCAGTCCGCAGAACGCAAAGTTCGTCGGGATCGGATAATTCTCAAGCAAAAATTCAAACAGTCTGGAAAGTGCCACGATCGCGATGCCCGCTCCGAGAAAGATCGGGATAAGAAGCTTCAGGCTCTCTTTGAATTCGGATTTCAGATGTGTGATCGCATGGATCAGCTTATCGTAAAGTCCCATGGCAACCATCATCGTGCCGCCGCTCACCCCCGGAATGATGTTGGCGATCCCGACAACCATTCCCTGCAGTAATTTTTTGATCATAACTTTCTCTCCCATCTTTATAAAACATTTAATATATCTTTCAGGTAACGGAAGAAGAGATCCATTTCTTCGTCCGTTCCGATCGTGATCCGCAGATACTGACGGATGCGTTCGTCATCCCAGTGCCTTACATAAACGCCTCTCCTCTTCAGCTCCCCGAACAGAAATCCGGCGTCATGCTCCGGATGCCGCGCAAAAAGAAAATTGGCATCCGATCCGGTCATTTCAAACCCCAGTTCCTGCAGCTTCTCAAGCGTCCGCTGCCTTGTCTGAATGATCCTGCGCACGTTTTCTTCAAAATATTCCCGGTCTCTGACTGCCGCCGCGCCGCACACAAGAGCCGCACGGCTCATGGTATAGGAATTAAAGGAATATTTCACGTCATTCAGGCAGCGGATCAGTTCCGGCGATGCGATCGCATATCCGATCCTCATTCCTGCCATGCTGCGGGATTTTGAAAACGTCTGGGTCACGATCAGATTGTCGTATTTATTTACCAGTTCCACAGCTGATCTGCCGGCGAAATCAATATACGCCTCATCAACGATCACGATAGAATCCCGGTTGTGATCCAGGATATCTTCCACAAAATCCAGTTCCTCATAGATAGCGGTCGGAGCATTCGGATTCGGAAAAATAATCCCTCCGTTTTCTCTGTAGTAATCTTCCTTTACAATGCGGAACTCCTTATCGAGCGCCGGACATTCGTAAGGAATGCGGTAAAGCTGCGCCCATACCCTGTAAAAGGAATATGTAATATCCGGAAAAAGAACCGGTTTATCCGAATTGAAAAATGTCAGGAAGCACAGAGAGAGCACATCGTCCGACCCGACCCCCGCAAACACCTGATCCTCATCCACCTGATACTGCTCCGCCAGCGCCTTTATAAGCACGCTGGACGCCGGATCCGGATAGAGACGGAATGCATCCGTATCCAGTTCATCCAGCGCTTTCCGCACCTGCGGTGAGGGCGGATAAGGATTCTCATTGGTATTCAGCTTGACCACGCGGCCCTGCGGCTGTTCGCCGGGTACGTAGGGTTCTACCTGCCTGATATTTTTCAGTAATTCCTTTCTTATCTTCATCACTTCTGCTCCCATCAGTTCTCAGCTCCTGTCCGGCGCCTGTCATCCCGGATCACTTATATTCTTTCGCCAGCTCTGCAAATTTCGGCAGCGAATTGACGATTGTTTCATAAGCCACGCAATACGCGATGCGCACATATCCCGGACACCCGAAAGAACTTCCCGGCACGATAAGGATATTGTATTTCTTCGCAGCAGCGCAGAACTGTTTTTCATCCGCAACCGGAGACTTCACAAACAGATAAAAGGCTCCTTCCGGCTTAATACACTCAAATCCCAGTTCCTTCAGGCCGTTGTAAAGCGCTTCCCGGTTCCGGTCATAGAATGAAATGTCCGTCTTTTCATTGAGACATGCCTTGACCACTTTCTGCTGCAGAGTCGGCGCATTGACAAAGCCCAGGATCCGGGTCGCCACGTTAGCCGCTGAGATCAGGTTCTCGCTGTCCGCCGCCTCATCCGGGATGACCAGATAGCCGATCCGCTCGCCGGGCAGCGACAGGGACTTGCTGTAGGAATATCCTACAACTGTATTGTCATAATATTTCGTCAGATACGGAACTTCCACACCGTCATAGGCCAGTTCACGGTACGGCTCATCGGAGATCAGGTAGATATCCGTCCCAAACTCTTTCTGCTTCTTCTCCATGACAGCTGCCATTTTCCGGATCGTATCTTCAGAATAGACAACTCCGGTCGGATTATTCGGGGTATTCACGATCACAGCGCGCGTCTTCGGCGTGATCTTCGCCTCAAACTCATCCAGCTTCGGCTGAAAATCCACTGTATTCGGAGAAATCTCCACGATGACTCCATCATAATTACTGACATAGCTTCTGTATTCTCCGAAATACGGTGCAAATACGATCACCTCATCCCCCGGATTCAGCAGAGCTTTCAGGATCACGTTCAGACCGCCGGCCGCACCTACGGTCATCGTGATATTTTTTGCCGCAAACGCCGTCCCGAAACGGCTGTTCAGAGACTCCGCCACTGCCTGGCGCACATCTTCATAACCGGCATTGCTGTTCGTGTAGCCATGAAGGACTACCGGATCTTCCCCGTCAAGGAGTTCAATGATCGCCTTTTTTACCGCGGCGGGAGCCGGCACATTCGGATTGCCCAGACTGAAATCAAACACATTCTCCGGCCCGTAGATCTTTGCCAGGCGGTTGCCCTCTTCAAACATCGCACGGATCGCGGAACTGTTGGCCACCATGTTTTCCATTTTCTTAGATATCATTACACTCACTCCATTTCTTTTACAACGCCTTTTTCTTCGAGGAACGCCGGCTTATATGAAAGCTTTGCCTTTCTCAGGCCCTCCGCTCCGGTGTCTTCCTCTCGGTTTACATATTTATAATCCATACATTCATGCTGTACGAACTGCTGATTGATCATCGGGTAGGCTCCGTCCACATCTGGAAATGCCTTCTCGATATGAACCACAAACGTATCGTCACAGAGGGACTCTCCTACCGTAAATGCAACGATGCGCCCGTCGGCTTTCAGCACGCCGCCCTTCAATCCCAGCTCCTTATAGAGCCGCAGGGAATTCAGCGTAACGCACATTTCCGCGTTTTTCTCAGGATCGTCCTCGCACCCGTTCTGATTGCGCCATTCAAGGGCCATCTGGAAGCAGTCCTCCACATTGTCATCGGACAGGGATTCATAGGTCCAGTCCGGATACAGCGTTTTGAATTTATTGATATGATTGCGCTTGCCGTGGAGTTTTTTCCCTGCCAGGGTTGCCAGTTTCTCTGTCTCATAGACATAATCTGCATAATCCCGGTTGTATTCCACCGTAAACCGGCCGGGATACCATTCTTCAAGCTGGGAGAACATCTCGGGCGTAACATTATAGAATACCAGCGGTATTCCTCTGTCCTTACAGTATTGCGTCAGATACCCGACCGCTCTCCTGATGTTCTCTTTCTCGCCTGCCGGATATGCGAATGCCGTACCGTTCTCATCACTCCTGAATACAAGCGCATCCCCGATCAGCGCATATTTCACCCGGTAATGTCTGGACCAGAGATACACATTCACAAACGTACGCTCACAGCTCCGGCTTGGCGCCTTTTCAAAATAAGACGTGATCAGCTCCCTGTCCTCCAGTTCCGGACGTTTAAATTCCGGAATGGACACTGCCGCTGTATCTGTCATCTGTTCTGCCATAAAAATTGATTCACCCTTCCAGTCTGTCAGTCTTCCATCTTCGCAAGTTTCGCCGTCTGATCCGCCGCGATCAGACTGTCAATGATCTCATCAAGGTCGCCGTTCAGCACGGAATCGAGCTTATGAAGCGTCAGCTTGATGCGGTGATCCGTTACACGCCCCTGCGGGAAATTGTAAGTGCGGATCTTCTCGGAGCGGTCGCCCGTACCGATCTGGCTTCTTCTTGCTTCTGCCTCAGATGCCTGCTGTTTCTCCAGTTCCAGATCGTAGAGTTTGGAACGGAGCAGCCGGAACGCTTTTTCTTTATTCTGCAGCTGCGATTTCTCTGTCTGGCTGTAGATCACGATGCCGGTCGGAAAATGGGTCAGACGGACAGCAGAGTCTGTCGTATTGACGCACTGTCCGCCGTTTCCGGAAGCACGCATGACATCGATGCGGATATCTTTCTCATCGATCACCACATCCACTTCCTCCGCCTCCGGCATGATCGCAACCGTGATCGTAGAAGTATGGATCCTTCCGCCGCTCTCCGTCTCCGGCACGCGCTGCACGCGGTGCACGCCGCTTTCGTATTTCAGGCGGGAGTAGGCGCCCTGTCCGGTGATCATGAATACACACTCTTTAAATCCGCCGATCCCGTTCTCATTCAGCGAGATCAGTTCGGTCCGCCAGCCGCGCCCGTCCGCATAGTGCACATACATCCGGTAGATCTCCGCAGCAAAAAGCGCCGCTTCGTCTCCGCCGGCGCCGGCACGGATCTCAACAATAACATTTTTGTCATCGTTCGGATCTTTCGGCAGGAGAAGGATCTTCAGTTCCTGCTCCAGTTCCTCGATCCTCTTTTTCGACTCATTCAGTTCTTCTTTGGCAAGCTCGCGCATCTCCTCATCGGTTTCCTCTTCAAGCATAGCCAGGCTGTCTTCCACATTCTGTTTACAGCTTTTATATTCATTGTAAGCCTCAACGATCGGCGCCAGGTCGCTCTGCTCTTTCATCAGCTTCCGGAACCGCACCTGGTCGTCCGCCGCCCCCGGCTCCTGGAGCTCACCCATTACTTCCTCATATCGGATCAGTAGATCATCTAATCTGTCAAACATTTCTCATACGTCCTTTTCTCAAATCAATTTACACCTTATTTACTATATCGTCCATATACGACACGGTCAAGTCCCGCCAGATCCTTTTTCACCATTATATCTGAAAATCCATGTTCGCGGAGCATTCCGGACACATCCGCTGCCTGGTCACACCCGATCTCAAACATCAGGATCCCGTTGTTTTCCAGATGAAGGCCGCCCGCCCGGATGATCTTCCGGTAAAAGATCAGACCATCCTCGCTTCCGTCCAGGGCCATCCGCGGATCGTGGTCCCTGACCTCCGGCTGCAGGCCTCCGATCTCAGCGCTTCGGATATAAGGCGGATTGGACAGGATCATGGCATACCGGCCTTTCAGGTTCTCAAAGAGATCCCCCTGCACGAATTCTGCGCGGATGTCAAGCCGCTTTGCATTCTCTTCTGCCGTCTCCAGTGCTTTTTCCGAGAGGTCGCTGCCGGTCCCCCGCACGGAGACATCCTTCATCTGCCTTGCGTAGTAAAGAACGCTCAGAAGGATGCACCCGGAGCCTGTACACAGGTCAAGGATTTCCGATCCGCCCCTGCCGGGATCACCTGCCGGGACTCTGCCTTCTCTGAACTGCTCCAGCGCCTCTTCAACCAGGATCTCCGTATCCTGTCTTGGGATCAGCACATGTTCGTTTACATGAAAAGTCAGTCCCATAAACTCCTGCTCCCCGGTGATATGCTGCAGAGGAACACGCTCCGCGCGCTTTCGGATACAGTTTTTATATTTTTCCTGCTGCCGGGCCGTCAGTTCCCGTTCCGGATCCGCATAATAAGAGGCACGGTTCCATCCGGAAACATATTCCAGCAGATACCAGGCGTCCAGTTCCGGTTCAGGCACACCTGCCGAACGCAGTTCTCCTGCCGCCATCTGCAGGCTGTCCTTTAGATTCATAAATTCTCCTTCTGCCATGCACGCCAGTCGAACACTTCTTCAACAGCGCGGATGCCGACCTCGATCATACCGTCGTCCGGTTCCTTTGTTGTCATATTCTGCACCCACAGCCCCGGCCTGCTCAGGAGATTCACCAGCACATTGTCACTGTTGCCGGCCAGCCGGATGATCTCATAAGACACGCCGGAGATCAGCGGGAACATGGCAATACGGATCAGCACTCTGGCGACCTGGGACTCCGCTGTGATAAAAAAGCAGAAAATAATACTCACGATCATCACAAAAAAGAGAAAGCTGGTGCCGCATCGTTTGTGCTGCTTGGAACTTTTCCGCACATTTTCCACGTTCAGTTCCATTCCGTGTTCAATACAGTTGATGCATTTATGCTCAGCGCCGTGATACATAAAAGTCCGTTTTATATCTTTTGTCCTGGAGATCAGGAAAACATAGATCAGAAAGATCGCCACACGGATCACGCCCTCAAAAACAGTCATTGCCGTGCGGGACGATGTATATTTTTCAACAAAGCTGCTCAGGAAATACGGCAGTACCATAAAAAGCGCGATCGCAATGACAACGGCCAGAACAACCGTGACCGTCATAAAGATCCTGTCCTGTTTTTCCTGTTTCTGCGCCTCTTTCTCTGTCAGGATCTCTCCCTCTTCCTCTTCAAAAAAACTGGCTGAGAACATCAGCGTCTTCATTCCCAGCACAAGTGAATCGATAAAGCTGAAAATCCCGCGGATAAACGGGATCTTAAGCGGCGCTTTCCAGGGGATCACACTGTGGTAGTCCTGCACATCAACGGCGATCTCTCCGTCAGACTTGCGGACTGCAACCGAGTACTTCCCGCCGTTGCGCATCATAATGCCTTCCAGAACAGCCTGTCCTCCTATATTTGATGACTTCATAATTCCTCCGTCAGCACAAGACCCGTTCCCGGGTCTTCCCATGTGATAAAACAAAGAGGCTGAGATGCTTCCACCTCAGCCTGCTGTGTCTTTTTCTTATTTGATACCGTATTTCTTGTTGAACTTGTCAACACGGCCGCGTGCCTGCGTTGCTTTCTGCTGTCCTGTATAGAACGGATGGCACTTGGAGCAGATCTCAACGTGGATGTTCTCCTTAGTAGAACCTGTTACAAATGTGTTCCCACAGTTGCAGGTCACTGTAGCCTGATGATATTCCGGATGGATTCCTTCGCGCATGATTTTCACCTCTCTATTTAAACTAATTATTATAATACTCTTTAAACAGCTTTCTCATTGTAGCATAAGATATATGCTTTTGCAACTGTTTTTTATATAAACTTCTGACGGATCACCTGGTGGACCAGTTCCGTGTTTGTCTTCGTGCGGGCGAACATATTCAGGAGATTATCCGCTGCTTCCTCCGCCTTCATTCCGTTCAGCGCTCTGCGCATGATGTAGACAGCCTCCTGTTCCTCTTTATTGAGGAGCAGGTCCTCTCGTCTGGTACCTGATTTGGCAATGTCGATCGCCGGGAACACCCGCCGCTCCTGAAGCCTGCGGTCCAGGATCAGTTCCATGTTTCCTGTTCCTTTGAACTCTTCATATACCACGTCATCCATTTTGCTTCCCGTATCTACAAGAGCCGTTGCCAGGATCGTAAGGCTACCGCCTTCGCGCATATTCCTCGCCGCACCGAAAAACCGCTTCGGACTGTACAGTGCCGCCGGGTCAAGACCGCCGGAGAGAGTCCTTCCGGAAGGCGGTACGATCAGGTTGTACGCACGGGACAGTCTGGTAATGCTGTCCAAAAGGATCATAACATCCTTGCCGTGTTCCACCAGGCGTTTTGCCCTGGAGATCACCATTTCCGAAACTCTTTTATGATGCTCCGGAAGCTCATCAAATGTGGAATGGATCACTTCCACATTGGGCCCGGAGATTGCTTCTTTGATGTCCGTAACTTCCTCCGGACGTTCATCGATCAGCAGGATCAGCAGATGCATATGGGGTTCTGTCTTCTGTACAGACAGCGCAACCTCTTTTAATAATGTAGTCTTGCCCGCTTTCGGCGGAGAAACGATCATTCCTCTCTGGCCTTTTCCGATCGGGGACACCAGATCCATCACACGCATTGCGGTACTGCTGCCCGCCGTCTCCAGGCGGATCCTGCGGTTCGGGAAGATCGGCGTCAGATCTTCAAAATTCTTGCGCTTCATCGCTTCAGCCGGCCGGAGTCCGTTGATCGTAGACACATAAAGAAGCGCGCTGAACTTTTCGCTCTGCGTCTTAACCCTTGTATTTCCGGTCAGGATATCCCCTGTCTTCAGACCGAATCTGCGGATCTGTGCCGGAGATACATAGACGTCATTCTCACCCGGCAGATAATTGTCACTGCGGATGAATCCGAACCCGTCCTGCATTACTTCCAGGATCCCGTTTGCCGTGTAGCCGCTGTCGAGCTGCTCGATGTCTGTTTCGGCTTTCTTTTCCTTAAGTTCTTCCTTTACTTCTTCTTTTGCCTCGGAATTTGCCTCCGCCTGCTCTTCCTGTTCATCAAGCGCAAGCATTGCATCGATCAGATCTCCTTTTTTTAATGTAGATACACCTTTCATCTTCCTCGCCTTCGCAAGTTCACGCAGTGTTGCAAGCGGCAGCGATTCATACCTTTCTCTCGTCATACATGTTTCCTTTCTTATTTGATTAAAATGCTGCGGGAAATGTCGTCTGAACTGACTCCTATACGATATGCTGCATCAAAATATGCAATTATTATACATTTCACCGCCGCCCTTGTCAAGTCAGGACTGAAGTGTTATGATATCCCATATCATAATGCCAGGGGCAACAATCTAAACCTACAGGAGCTGCCGCGTAATGCGTTGGGGAGAGAAGCGATATCATTCCCTGGACTGGGAACTGAAACATACATTTGGTGAAAAAATATATAAGATCACTCTGAACGGGGGAATGACCTGTCCGAACCGCGACGGGCGAACCGGCACCGGAGGCTGTATCTTCTGCAGCGCTTCCGGATCCGGTGATTTTGCCGGCGATGCCTCCCTGTCTGTCACAGAACAGCTGGCCCGCGGCAAAGCCGAATTGCAGAAAAAGCGGCCGATCCGCTCCTACATCGCCTATTTTCAGGCCTTTACCAACACATATGCGCCGGTAGAATATCTGGAAAAAATTTTTACGGAAGCAATCTCAGATCCGGACGTCAGGATCCTTTCCATTGCCACCCGCCCGGACTGTCTCGGCCAGGATGTACTGGAGCTGCTCGCCCGGCTGAACCGGATCAAACCAGTCTGGGTGGAACTTGGACTGCAGACGATCCATCCGAGAACCGCAGAACTGATCCGGCGCGGTTATCCGCTTAAAACCTTCGACCAGGCAGTAAAGGATCTGCGCGCTGCCGGGATCACCGTTATCGTACATGTGATCCTCTTTCTGCCGGGTGAGACAGAAGAAATGATGCTGCAGACACTGGAACATCTGAACCGGGCAGACATCCAGGGGATCAAGCTTCAGCTCCTTCATATACTGAAAGGGACCGATCTGGCGCGGCTCTATGAAGCCGAACCATTCCATGTTCCGGACATGGATGAATATATCCGTCTGCTTGGCCGCTGTATCTGCATGCTGCGGCCGGATCTCGTCATCCACCGTCTGACCGGGGACGGGCCGAAAGATCTTCTGACCGCTCCCATGTGGACCGGCGCCAAACGCACTGTATTAAACAATCTCCACGGATATCTGAAAGAAAACGATCTGTGGCAGGGAAAGGAATACCATGGCTGAAACATTTACGCTCTACAAACTGATCATCTTATACATGCTGAACAAAGTGGACTTTCCGCTGACCACGTCCCAGATCTCTGAATTCATTCTCGACGAGGGTTACACAAGCTATTTCAAACTCCAGGAAACGCTCGCCGAACTTTCTGATTCCGGGCTCATACGCAAGGAATCCACACACAACCGGACGCTGTATCATCTGACCGAAAACGGTGCGGAAACGATCCACTTTTTCAACAGGAATCTTCCGCCGGCGATCCGCCGGGACATTGACGGATATCTGAAAGAAAAGCAGTTCGATCTCAAAGAGGAGGCTTCTGTCAAATCGGACTATTACATGACTCAGACGCACGAATATGAAGTCCGCTGCCGCATCGAGGAGAACGGCTCCAATCTTATCGACCTGAAGCTGACTGTTCCGACTGCGCAGGAGGCAGAGGCGATCGCCAATCGCTGGAATGCACGAAGCCAGGAGATCTACACCCTACTCCTCACGAATCTTCTTTAAATACGCACGGATCTGTCTTTCATATCCAAGCACGCCGGGTTCATAGAATCTGGCGTCTTTTATTTCATCCGGAAGATACTGCTGTTTCACATAATGTCCGGGATAATCATGGGCGTACCTGTAGCCGGTCCCGTGTCCAAGCTTTGCCGCTCCTTTATAGTGCGCGTCCTGCAGATGCACAGGGACTGTTGTCCGGCAGCGCTTCACCGACTCATTTGCCGCAAATATCGCATTACATGCGGAATTGCTCTTCGGAGCGCAGGCCACATAAGTCACCGCCTGCGATAAAATGATCTGGGATTCGGGCATACCGATGCGTTCTACCGCCTGGGCAGCAGCCACCGCTACCGTAAGCGCCATGGGGTCCGCATTTCCCACGTCCTCCGATGCACAGATCATGATCCTCCGCGCGATGAACCGTACATCCTCACCCGCATACAGCATCTTTGCCAGATAGTAAACCGCAGCATCCGGATCAGATCCCCGCATACTCTTGATAAAAGCGGAAATGATATCGTAATGATTATCTCCGCGCTTATCATAATTGACCACACGTTTCTGGATGCATTCCGATGCCACATCGACTGTGATATGGATCAGTCCGTCATCGCTCCGGTCTGTTGTCAGGATGCCCAGTTCGACCGCATTCAGCGCACTCCTCGCATCCCCGCCCGCTATATCAGCCAGGAATTCAAGCGCATCCTCATCGATCTGCGCACGAAAGCTGCCCATCCCTTTTTCCGTATCGCTGACCGCCCTTCTCAGCAGCGTCTTGATATCTTCCTTTTCCAGCGGCCTGAGTTCAAAAATCACGGATCTGGAGATCAGCGCGCTGTTCACCTCAAAATACGGGTTCTCTGTCGTGGCGCCGATCAGGATCACCGTCCCGTCCTCTACAAACGGAAGAAGGTAGTCCTGCTGTCCTTTGTTGAACCGATGGATCTCATCAATGAAAAGGATCGTCTTCTTTCCATACATTCCCTGCAGATCTCTGGCTTCTTTTATAACCTCTTCCATATCCTTCTTACCGGCTGAAGTTGCATTGATCTGCTTAAACGCAGCGCTGGTCGTATTTGCGATGACTCTGGCCAGCGTTGTTTTCCCGGTTCCCGGCGGTCCGTAAAAAATGACGGAACTCAGCTTATCCGCCCGGATCGCCCGGTACAAAAGCTTATCCCTGCCAATGATATGCTGCTGTCCCACCACTTCATCCAGAGATGCCGGACGCATCCGGGAAGCAAGCGGCGCCTCCTTCTCCTTATTTGTCTCCCGCATATAGTCAAATAAATCCATATCCTGTCATCTTTCCTGCTTCAAACGATCTGAATTCCGGCGAGCGTTCTTATCACTTCACCTGCGATCAGGAGCCCTGCCACAGGCGGAACAAACGAAACGCTCCCCGGAATGGATCTTCTCACACCGCTGTCTTCGTCCGTGCTGCGCCCGCTCACATCCACCGGCTTTTCTTTGGAATAAAGTACGTTCAGATGCGTGATCCCCCTCTGCTTCAGTTCCCTGCGCATGACCCGGCAGAGCGGGCACACGCTCGTATCCGCCAGATCTGCGATCTCAAACAGTTCCGGATGAAGCTTGTTGCCCGTTCCCATACTGCTGATCAGCGGGATCCCGCGTTTCAGCGTTTCTTCCGCCAGCGCGATCTTCGCGCTCACTGTATCGATGGCATCGACCACGTAATCCACCTCCGGCTCCGCATCCAGGATCTCTCCCAGGTTGTCCGGCAGGACAAATGTCTCATATGTGGTTACCCGGATCGATGGATCGATATCCCTGATCCTTTTCCGCATCACATCCGTCTTCATTCGCCCGATGGTGCTGTGGTAAGCGATCGACTGGCGGTTGATATTGGTGATCGACACCGCATCATTATCGATCAGCACCAGCCTTCCGATGCCGCTCCTTGCAAGCGCCTCGATACAGTGGGAGCCCACGCCGCCCACACCAAATATCATAACAGCGGCCTCTCTCAGCCTTGCCACCCCTTCTTCTCCGAGCAGAAGTTCTGTTCTCGAATACTGATCTGCCATCTCTGCCTCCTGTTCAATCTTCAAATGTCACGGAATGTTCTTTCCGGTATTCAGAAGGACTGACGCCTTTCTGTTTCCGGAAAGCCTTTGAAAAGTAAAGATTATTTTCAAATCCTACCGAATAAGCGATCGTCGAAATCGACAGATCCGTCTCCCGCAGCAGACGGCAGGCCTGTTTGATCCGGTATGACGTCAGGTAATCCTTCGGCGACCGCCGCATATAACTCTGGAACGAGCGGAACAGATGGCTCCTGCTTATTCCGACATAATAAGCGATATCTTCAACAGTAACCGGATAGGAATAATTCGTCTCTATATAGCTCATTGCTTTCTCAACATAGACCATATGTGCATCTTTCTCAGGCATGCTCCGCTCCGCGTAATGCATGAAAACAGCCAGCAGACTGTACAGGCTTCCTGTCATGGCAACCGAAGACTCATAAGTATTGCCTTTATTGAGATAAATCTGCTCCAGTCCCCTGCGGATCTCATCCGCCGGGATCCTGCCTTTCAGGATATACGGCACATCACGGCTGAAGCCGGTGTTCCGTATGATCGATGCGGCATCCGACCCCATAAACCCCGCCCAGCAGTATTCCCACGGCTCATCTTTGTCCGCCTGATACTGAAGTTCTGTTCCGGGAAACAAAATAAACGTATCGCCCGCACTCAGGCGCACCGATACATTTCCCATCGTGTACACGCCGCTTCCTGAAAGAATATGATGGATGCAGTAGTGATCCCTGATACCCGGCCCCCACTGATACTCCGGCTCGCATTTCTGATAACCGACATTATAGACAGAAAGCGAACTTAGAAAATCTTCCCCGACTTTATATGAATATTTGTATGAATCCGCCATTCCGCACAACACCTTCTGAATCTGTATTCTTTCCAACAAGAGCATTATAATACAGGCGCTCCTCTTTGTGCAACATTTTTACATAAATCTGCACGTAATTTGTATAGACTCCGCTCTGCTGTCCGGTTATACTTATTTATAGAACATACTGATTCATATTTTCATAAATGAGGAGGATCATCAGATGAAACAGAAACTGTTTGACAAATTTGCTGAACTTTTCGGAAGTGCTGACGGCGCGCGCTTCTATTTCTCACCGGGACGTGTCAATCTGATCGGAGAGCACACGGACTACAACGGCGGCCATGTATTCCCCTGCGCTCTTACCATGGGTACTTACGGCGCAGCCCGGAAGCGCGACGACCGCCTGGTCCACTTCTATTCCATGAATCTTGACAAGTTCGGTGTGGTAGAAGCATCGCTTGACGATCTGACCAACAAAAAAGCATACAACTGGGCCAACTACCCGCTCGGCGTAGTCTGGGCCTTTGCAGAGAAAGGGCATCCGATCGAAACCGGCTTTGATATGGTGATCTGGGGCAATATCCCGAACGGATCCGGTCTTTCCTCTTCCGCTTCCCTGGAAGTTCTGACCGGCGTCATCCTTACGGACCTGTTCGGGATCACAGACCTTACCATGACAGATCTTGCACTGATCGGACAGTATTCCGAAAACAACTTCAGCGGCTGCAACTGCGGCATCATGGATCAGTTCGCCGTTGCAATGGGCAAAAAAGATAATGCGATCTTCCTCGACACAAATACAATGAACTATGAATATGCACCGATCCATCTGGAAGACGCGAAGATTGTGATCACGAACAGTAAAGTAAAGCACAGCCTGGTGGATTCCGCCTATAATGACCGGCGCCGCGAATGTACGGAAGCGCTTGCCGCACTGAAGACCCGGCTCGATATCAACGCTCTCGGTGACCTGACGCCGGAAGAATTCGAGGCAAATAAGACCCTCATCAGCGATCCCATCCAGCTGAAACGCGCAAAACACGCCGTATATGAAAACCAGCGCACCATCGATGCGGTGGCAGCCCTGAAAGACGGCGATATCGAAAAATTCGGACAGCTTATGAACCAGTCCCACACCTCTCTCCGTGACGATTACGAAGTATCCTGTGAGGAAATCGACATCCTTGTCGACCTTGCATGGAAGATCCCAGGCGTCATCGGCTCCCGCATCACCGGAGGCGGCTTCGGCGGCTGCACGGTCAGCATCGTCAAAAATGACGCAGTAGACCGGTTTATCAGCGAGATCGGCAGGATCTACAGCGAAAAGGTCGGACATGAGGCTGAATTCTATACTGTGGACATCGGCGACGGTGCTTCAAGGATCGATTAAGATTTTCTGAAAGGAGAGATCAGGATATGCTTTACGAATCAATTAAGAAACTGGTACAGTACGGGATCGACACTGGACTTATGCCTGAAAGCGAGCGCGTCTATGCGACTAATCTTCTGCTTGATCTGATGCAGGAGGACGATTATGAAGACGTGGAATGCGACCTGAATGACATCGTACTGGAAGATGTTTTAAAAGATCTGCTTGATGAGGCGGTAAAACGCGGGATCATCGAAGACAGCATTACCTACCGGGATCTTTTTGACACAAAACTGATGAACTGCCTTGTACCGCGCCCGGCACAGATCCAGGAGGCATTCTGGAAAGAATATGAGAAATCTCCGGAAGACGCCACCGCTTACTACTACAAGTTGAGCCAGGACAGCGATTATATCCGCCGCTACCGCATCGCCCGCGACCGCAAATGGACCGTGGATACCGAGTACGGAACGCTGGACATCACCATCAACCTGTCCAAACCGGAGAAAGACCCGAAGGCGATCGCAGCCGCAGGCGCTGCAAAATCATCCTCCTATCCGAAATGCCAGCTCTGCATGGAGAATGAAGGATACGCCGGCCGCGTCAATCATCCGGCCCGTGAGAACCACCGGATCATCCCGATCACCATCCAGGGAAATAAATGGGGATTCCAGTATTCCCCGTATGTTTATTACAATGAGCACTGCATCGTATTCAACGGTCAGCATGTGCCGATGAAGATCGACCGCAGCGCATTTGCGAAGCTTTTTGATTTCATCAAACTGTTCCCGCATTACTTCCTCGGCTCCAACGCCGATCTGCCGATCGTCGGCGGATCCATCTTAAGCCACGATCATTTCCAGGGCGGACACTATACATTCGCCATGGCGAAAGCGCCGGTCACGGAGCACTTCACCATCGCCGGATACGAAGATGTGGAGGCCGGCATCGTAAAATGGCCGCTGTCCGTGATCCGTCTGCGCGGAAAAGACACGGAACGCATCATTGACCTGGCCGACCACATCCTCGGGAAATGGCGCTCCTACACTGACGAGGAAGCATTTATCTTCGCCGAGACAGACGGAACGCCGCACAACACGATCACGCCGATCGCACGCATGAAAGACGGTATGTATGAACTGGACCTGACTCTGCGGAACAATATCACCACAGAGGAGCACCCGCTGGGCGTCTATCATCCCCACGCGAAGCTTCATCACATCAAGAAAGAAAACATCGGTCTGATCGAAGTCATGGGACTCGCCGTGCTTCCGGCACGTCTGAAAGGCGAGATGGAACTGCTGAAAGAGTACATCCTCGAAGGCAAAGACATCCGAAGCAATGAACAGATTGAGAAACACGCGGACTGGGTGGACGAATTCCTGCCCTCCTATCCGGAGATCAATGCAGACAATATCGATCACATCCTGGAACAGGAAGTCGGAAAAGTCTTCTGCCAGGTACTGGAAGACGCAGGCGTCTACAAGTACAACGAAGAAGGACTCAGGGCATTCCACCGGTTCATCGATGTACTTTAAGCAGATGCGATCTGAACAATGCTGATAACCCTCTCATAAATACAGCCCGGGCCGGAACGATGATGTTCCGGCCCGGGCTGTTGCATTCATTCTGTAATTATCCATCTGAACATTCAAAATCATTCTTGTACTTCATCAACATATATGTTACTCTATCTTTACCATCTTTCTAAACGATGGCAGGGGATTTAATCTTTCTAAATTTTCTACTCCACTTTCGGAGTATATTTCATCAGCAGTTAAAATCAATGAACGGAGTGTGATGCCATTGAGCGTAGAAAAACAATAAATTATTTATCAGTTATTGCGTAACGAGAACTTGTAGTATTATACTAAAGGAGAACACATGGAGAAAACAAAACTACAGTGGCATCCTGCCTTTAGTGCCGCCCTACGCATCACCCTGCAGGATGAAATGAAATATCTTGAAATGCATGAGGAATATCTGCTAGCTAAAAAGCCTTTACAAATGGATGTTCTTCTCATTAAAAAAACTAAAAATGTCCAGATAGAAAAATCAATCGGACAAATATTCAGAGCACATAATATTATTGAATACAAATCCCCGGAGAATTACCTAAGTATTAATGATTTTTATAAAGTGTACGCCTACGCCTGTCTGTATCAATCTGATACTGACAAAGTAAATGAAATTGACCCATCGATGATTACAATTACTTTTGTATGCAGTCATTATCCAAGGGAACTTTTGAGGCATCTTGCAGAAGTCCGGAACAGAGATCCGGAATCTGGTTGCACGATATGAGCAGCACAGAAATATGAAAGATTACGAAGCTGTTATGGATCTGATTACACGCGCAAACTGGAAAGAAATGGAGGTTGAACGAAACATGTGCGATGCATTAAAAGAACTGTTCTCTGATGAATTGGAGGAAGCAACAAACCACGGAATCATTTTGACCAAGCAGGTCTTCAAGCTCTCAGCAGATGGATTACAACCGGATGAAATTGCGGAAAAGTGCGGTATTTCTTTGGAACAGGTAAATAAGATACTTGAATAATCCATTCAAAAAAACTGCCGGAATATGAATATCATATCCCGGCAGCTTTTTTAATGAACTATTTCTTCGAATCCAGATATGCTTTTCTTCCCTCTTCGTAAAGGTTATTGCCTTCGCTGTCGATGATGACAACCACCGGCATATCCTCCACATAGAGTTTTCTGAGAGCCTCAGCTCCGAGATCCTCGAACGCGATCAACTCCGCTTTCTTAATACATTTTGCAAGCAGTGCGCCGGCGCCGCCGATGGCCCCGAAGTACACACCGCTGTATTTCTTCATGGCTTCCACCACTTCCGGAAGACGTGCGCCTTTTCCGATCATACCGCGTGCGCCCACAGACATCATGGTCGGTGCGTATGCATCCATACGTCCGCTTGTTGTCGGGCCTGCACTGCCGATGACATGTCCCGGTTTCGCCGGTGTCGGTCCTACATAGTAGATCGTGGCATCCTTCGGATCAAAGGGGATCTCCTCTCCTTTTGCCAGCGCCTCGCACATTCTCTTGTGTCCGGCGTCACGGGATGTGTAGATCGTTCCTGTAAGGAGCAGCTGATCTCCCGCGTGGAGTGTCTTAGCAAGTTCCTCTGTGAGTGGTAATGTGATCTTTCTTGCCATTTAAATCACCTCCGATTTGTGGCGTGTCACGTGGCAGTTGATATTGACTGCACAGGGCATGCCTGCGATATGGGTCGGCATTGTTTCAATATTCAGGCCGATGGCTGTCGTCTTTCCGCCGAATCCCTGCGGTCCGATGCCCAGCTCGTTCACCTTCTCCAGCATCTCTTTCTCAAGATCTGCATAGAACGGATCCGGATTGGAGGAATCAAGCGGTCTCATGAGCGCTTTCTTCGCAAGAAGCGCACATTTGTCAAATGTACCGCCGATGCCGACGCCCACTACCATAGGCGGACACGGGTTCGGGCCTGCTGTCTCCACTGCCTCGAGGATGAAATCCTTGATGCCCTGAAGTCCTGCTGACGGCTTGAACATACGGATCTGGCTCATGTTCTCGCTTCCGAATCCCTTCGGTCCGACCGTAACCTTGATGTTTTCGCCCGGAACGATCTCCGTATAAAGCATTGCCGGCGTATTGTCGCCTGTATTGCCGCGGCGCACCGGATCCTTTACAACAGATTTCCGCAGATATCCGTTTGTATATCCGCGGCGTACGCCCTCGTCAACCGCTTCTCTCAGGTCGCCGCCCACAAGGTGTACGTCCTGTCCGATCTCAAGGAAAACGCATGCCATACCTGTATCCTGGCAGATCGGCACGTCTTCGTTGTCCGCGATCTCGAAGTTCTCGATGATATTGTCAAGAACGCCTTTTGCGATCTCCCCGTCCTCGCATGCACGGCAGCTGCGGATGGCGCATTTTACGTCTTCCGGAAGGTGCTCGTTTGCATCGATGCACAGTCTCTCGATCACATCAGTGAGTGTACTTACATTGATTTCACGCATTGGAAGTCAACTCCTTTCTAATGTTTGTTAAAATATCGTTCGGCCCGCGCCGTCCGTTCGGCACGCGCCATTCGCAAAGTCGCACCTGACGGTGCTTACTGCGGCTGCGCCGCTTCTTTGCTCATTCGCAGGCGCTCTGCTCATACATGGGTCTGCTCGCGAAACCATGCAAGCATGGTTTCTGCTCCCATGCCATGTATGGCCGAACTGTTATAGGAAAATGCCTATAAACTGGCACGCCAGTACGACGAATACCAGCGCCACGGGGTAAGTCGCTGCATATGCGCTTGCCACGTCGTCTGTTCCGGTCACGGCGATCAGTGTTCCCAGAGCCGGTGTACTTGTCATGCCGCCGCAGATGGAGCCGAGCGTATTGAAGAGGCTCAGCTTCATGAACTTGGTTGCGACAAAGTATCCGACGATCATCGGGATCAGCGTGATCAGCGCGCCGTATACGAAGAGGATCAGTCCCTGCTCTTTGAGGATCTCGATGAAACCTGCGCCGGCCTCTACGCCCGCCCCGATCAGGAACAGTGCAAGACCGAACTCTCTCAGGCATTCGAGCACGGATTTCTCCACATGGAAGCTGATCTTGCCCGCATGTCCGAAATGTCCAAGGATCAGGCCTGCGATCAGCGGACCGCCGGATGTTCCCAGCGAGAACTGTGCGCCGCCCGGAAGCGGGATAACGATCTTCGCCAGGATGATGCCGAGTGCGATGGCCAATGCAAATGCGAACAGGCCCATCGGATCAACATGGAACAGCTTGTCTTTCTTCTGGATATCTCCTACATTCTGAGCCGCCTCGAACTGTGCACGCTCCGCATCCATATCTGTGTGGAGAATCTTCGGCATGAGCTGTACGAACAGCACGACGCCGATCACTCCGAAGGGATAAGCAATGCCGTATCCGATGGATGCATTTGCAGAACCGGTAGCGTCAAGCGCCGCCGCAAGTCCCGGCGTACTTGTAAGGGCTCCGGACATCATTCCTACCGTGATGTCGGTCGGCACGCCTGCGATCTCGATAACACCCACGGTTGTCAGCGCACCGATGGTGATAATGATGAAGCCCAGCAGGATATAGGATTTTGCATTGATCTTAAAGTTCCGGAAGAACTTCGGCCCGGCGATAAAGCCGACGGACGTAACGAAGCAGATGAGGCCCAGGTCCTGGAACATGCCAAGACCTTCCACCAGCGCCTCGTCGTGGCCGAGAAAATGGCCGAATACCAGAGCGACGATCAGGACGCCGGCTGTTCCCAGCTCTACGCCCTTGATCGTGATGCTTCCCACCAGGTAGCCGATGAAAGCCACCAGGAAAAGGACCATCAGCGTCTCGCTCATTACGCTCTCCTGAAACCAGTTAACTAAAAACATGTTGTGTTACTCTTCCTTTCTATCTCTCGTGTCTCGCATATTTCGGAAGGATCAGCGGAGATACGTCTCCTGTGCTTAATCCTGCGTCTTTCAGCTCTTCCGCATATGCTTCGATGTGATCCAGGTTCATATTGCCCAGTTCCACATTTTTTGCTTTGGCCGCTGCAGCCTTACCTGCATTGCGTCCGAATACGATGATATCAAGGAGAGAGTTGCCCATCAGACGGTTTCTTCCGTGGATGCCGCCGACAGCCTCGCCTGCAACGAGCAGGTTATCGATGACTTTTGTAAAGCCGTCTCCTCCGATCTCAAGTCCGCCGTTCTGATAGTGAAGGGTCGGGTAGATGAGGATCGGAAGTTTTCTCATATCGATATCATAGTTCATGTACATACGCAGCATCGCCGGGATGCGCTTCTCGATCGTTCCCGGTCCGCCCAGCATCTCGATCATCGGCGTATCAAGCCATACGCCGCTTCCGAGCGGTGTGGTCACGCCTTTGCCGCGCGCCGTACACTCACGGATAATGGATGCCGCAGCCACGTCACGGGTCTCAAGCGGATGCATGAATGCCTCGCCGTCCACGTTGACAAGCTGTGCGCCTACAGAACGTACCTTCTCTGTAACCAGTGCGCCGAAGATCTGTGACGGGAATGCCACGCCTGTCGGGTGATACTGGATCGTATCCTGGTAAAGGAGCGGTGCCCCCAGACGGTATCCGAGGATCAGGCCGTCTGCCGTCGCGCCGTAATGGTTGGATGTCGGGAATCCCTGGTAGTGCATACGTCCCGCACCGCCTGTGGCGATGATGACGGTTTTCGCTTTTGCAACCAGGTAATCGTCTGTCTCCAGGTTCTGGAGAACCGCACCCGCAACCTGTCCTCTGTCGTCTTTAATAAGTTCTACCGCAGCCGTAAATTCAACGACCGGGATCTGACGGTTCAGGACTTCGTCGCGAAGAGTACGCATGATCTCTGCTCCGGAGTAATCCTTGCAGGCATGCATTCTCTTTCTGGATGTTCCGCCGCCGTGTGTGGTGATCATACGGCCCGTCTCATCCTTGTCGAACATAACGCCCAGTTCATTGAGCCATTTGATGGCGTCCGGCGCTTCCATGACAAGACGTCTTAAAAGCTCCGGCCTTGCAGCGAAATGTCCGCCGCCGAATGCGTCCAGGTAGTGCTGTACCGGAGAGTCGTTCTCTTTGTCTGCAGCCTGGATGCCGCCCTCTGCCATCATCGTGTTGGCATCGCCGATACGGAGTTTTGTCACAATCATAACGTTGGCGCCTGCCTCATTTGCCTCGATTGCTGCGGAAGCTCCCGCTCCGCCGCCGCCGATCACGAGAACGTCCACGTCATAATCCACTTTGCTGATATCTACTTTGTCTGTGAGCAGACGGCTGTTGGAGTGGAGAAGATGTACCAGCTCCCTCGGCGCTTTCTGCCCTTTGTTCGGTCCTACCTTGATCTCCGCGAATGCGTCTTCCTTGTAATCAGGATGGAACTCCTTAAGGAGAGCATCTTTCTCATCCGCAGTCATACGTCTCGGTTCAACGCCCAGACGCGCTTCTCTGGTGGCCTCCACTTTCTTAACGGATTCCATCATTTCCGGTGTAAACATGATCTTCCCTCCTTATTTCTCGATCTCTCTGTTGTTGTAAAGTTCCTGCATCTCTTCGATCGGCTTCTCCATGATCTGCTCAATGAGCTGGTCATACTCGCCGTGGTGGATCTCCTCAACACGCGCGGTCAGGTGTTTGGACTCCGGCGCGATGTATTTTCCTGTGAGACGTCTTGCAAGGACTCCGACCATCGGGTGGGAGATCTCTGCCGGACATCTTACGGAACAGCATCCGCATCCGATACAGTCGAAGGACTCTTCCGCACACTTCTCGAACTCGCCGCGCTGTGCGTAGGCAATGTACTGCATGACGTTCAGGTCCTGTGTGCAGGCCTTCGTGCAGGCGTTACAGCCGATGCAGCTGTAGATTTCCGGATAGAGGTCCATCATGATGCGCTGCTCCGGTTTCACTTCATTAATGTCGTAGGTTCTCTTGTCTGTCGGGAAGAACGGGATGCTTGCCACATACATGCCCTCTTCTACCTGTGTCTGACAGGCCAGGCATGTCTTCAGCTCATTCTTACCTTTGATCCTGTAGATCGTCGCGCAGGCACCGCAGAAACCGTGACGGCAGCCGCATCCTCTTTTCAGTGTATAACCCGCATATTCCATCGCTGTCATAATCGTCAGGTCTGCCGGCACACTGTATTTCTTACCGAAAAAATATACATTTACCATCTTTTCCATGATATTTCTTCCTTTCCCTAGTACTCATTCGGCATCTCATCGATCTCATCGCAACGAAATACCGGGCCGTCTTTACATACATATTTTGATCCGATGTTGCATCTGCCGCACTTTCCGATGCCGCATTTCATACGAAGCTCCAGCGTCGTGTAGACCTGATCTCTGGAGAATCCCAGTTCTTCCAGTCCGGCCAGCGTGAACTTGATCATGATCGGAGGTCCGCAGATCAGCGCCGTCTTGTTTACATCGAAGCCAAGCTCCTTCACATAGTTCGGCACGAATCCCACATGGCCGTCCCATCCTTCCTGCTCGCGGTCGATGGTCAGGTGGACATGCACATCCGGTGCATTCATCCACACTTCCTGGATCTCCTTTAACTGTACCAGGTCGTCTGCGGAACGTGAACCGTATACGATGTCCACGGTGCCGTAGTCGTCACGGTTGTCCAGCACATAGTTGATCACGGAACGAAGCGGCGCAAGGCCGATACCGCCAGCGATGAACAGCAGGTCTTTGCCTTTGAGCTTGTCCTCTACCGGGAAATGATTGCCGTACGGTCCGCGGACAGTGATCTCATCGCCCACTTCCAGGCTGTGGAGATAATCTGTGAGCATTCCGCACTTCTTAATGCTGAACTCCTGGTATTCTTTGTTGGTCGGCGAAGAAGTAATCGAAAACATACCCTCGCTGATCCCCGGCGCACAGAGCATCGCGCACTGTCCCGGCATATGCTCGAAGAGCTTGCCGCCTTCCGGCGCATTGACACGGAATGTCTTAACGTCCGGCGTCTCCTCGCGGATATCTGTGATCACACCTACCTTCGGGATCAGGGTATCCAGTGTATAGTTCTTATGGCATGTACATTCACTCATTACTTTTCACCTCCCCTTTTTGCAAATGCTTTGATCACCTTCACGATGTTCAGGGATTCCGGACATTTCTCTACACAGCGGCCGCAGCCTACGCAGGAGTACATCCCGTCGTTATTCGCCGGGAAGTATACAAGCTTGTGCATGAATCTCTGGCGGAATCTTTCTTTCTGTGACTTACGGTTGTTGCCGTGGGCCATCATCGTGAAGTCTGAGTACATACAGGAATCCCAGCAGCGGTATCTCTGCACGCCGTTCTTTCCTGTATCATAATCTTTGATATCGTAGCACTGGCATGTGGGGCACACAAATGTACAGGTGCCGCATGCAAGGCACGGTTTGTAGAGTTCATCCCACAGCGGGTCCTCGAATTTCTCCATCAGGACGTCGCCGTTCCATCCCTCCAGGGAGAGGTGGGTGTACGGAAGCTGCTCCACGATGCCGCGGATCGCTTCTTTTTCTTTCTCTACCGTCTCATCTGCGCTTCCGTCCTCTGTGAGCACGTCTTTCACAGCCTCTGTCAGCGCCTCGCCCTTCTCAGTGAGCGGTTTCCAGTACAGTTCATCTCCGATGAGCCAGGTTGCGACGTCTGCCGCCGGCTCTGCCGCATCGATGCCGAACACCTTGCAGAAGCAGGTCTCTTCCGGCTCGTGGCAGGCAAGGGCTACGATCGTGCCGTGGTCGCGTCTCGCCGCATAGAATGTATCCAGCGGGTCAACGAGGAACACTTTATCCAACACTTCCACACCTCTCACATCGCAGGCTCTCATGCCGAACACAACGAAGTTCTGCTCTTTTAACGCCTCCGGCGTCACGCTGATCTTCTTCCCTTCCTTCACGCAGGTGTAAAGCGTCTCACTCTGCGGGAAGAACGCGTCTTTCGGAGATTTGACCGTCTTGAGCGTATCAATGTCCACATCCGCCCCTTCCGTCCAGGC
>DWVL01000071.1 GCA_019120275.1 Candidatus Mediterraneibacter excrementavium
TACAGAGGTTATAATATCAAAGACCTGGTAAAGGGCTTCCTTGACGCGAAACATCCGGGTTTTGAGGAGACGGCGTATCTGCTGCTCTTCGGTGAACTCCCGTCAGAGAAACAGTTAAAGGAATTCAATGAAATGCTTGCGGACAGACGCACGCTTCCTCCGAATTTTACACGCGACGTGATCATGAAGGCTCCGAGCCGCGATATGATGAACAGCATTACCCGGAGCATCCTGCAGCTTTATTCCTACGATGAGAAAGCGGACGATACCAGCATCCCGAACGTGCTGCGCCAGTGCCTGAACCTGATCGCGCAGTTCCCGATGCTGATGGTCTACGGCTATCACGCATATAATTACAAACGGGGCGAGGACCTCTACATTTACGCTCCGGACCCGAAACTCTCCACAGCGGAGAACATCCTGATGATGCTCCGTGAGGACAGGCAGTATACAGAACTTGAAGCGAAGATCCTGGATATGGCGCTCGTGCTCCACATGGACCACGGCGGCGGTAACAACTCTACATTTACGACCCACGTTGTTACTTCATCCGGAACCGATACATACTCCACCATCGCGGCGGCCATGGCTTCCCTGAAGGGGCCGAAGCACGGCGGCGCGAACATCAAGGTGACGAGGATGTTCGAGGACATGAAGGCGCACCTGACAGACTGGACGGATGAAGATCAGATCCGTGCTTATCTGGAAGCGCTCCTTGAGAAGCGGGCATTCGACAAGAAGGGCCTGATCTATGGAATGGGCCACGCGGTTTATTCGATTTCCGATCCGCGTGCGGATATCTTCAAGAAATTCGTGAAGCAGCTTGCGCATGAGAAAGGACACGACGCGGAATACGCGCTCTATGAGAAAGTGGAGCACATGGCGCCGGAGATCATCAGCGAGAAGCGGCGGATGTACAAAGGCGTAAATGCCAACGTCGACTTCTACAGCGGACTGGTCTACAGCATGCTGGATCTGCCGGCATCGCTCTATACGCCGATCTTCGCTGCAGCCCGCATCGTCGGCTGGAGCGCGCACAGACTGGAAGAACTCCAGAACGTGGACAAGATCATACGTCCGGCCTACAAGCCGCTCGCGCCGTACCGCGAATATGTAAATATAGAGGACAGGTAGTGAGTAACTATGAGAGATGAGTTTTATTTCCCTTCAAAAGACGGCAATACCGAGATCCATTCGATCGAGTGGAAACCGGAAGGAAAACCGAAAGCAATCCTTCAGATCAGCCACGGTATGATGGAATATGTCGGCAGATACGACGGATTTGCACAGTATCTCTGTGAGAGAGGCTGGTATGTCGTGGGAAATGACCATCTCGGACATGGAAAGTCCGTACAGTCTAAGTCCGAGTATGGATTTTTTAATGAGAAATATGGAAATGTCTGTGTGCTGGGGGATATGCATACACTCCGCCAGCGCACGGCAAGGAAATATCCGGATGTTCCGTACTTTATGCTGGGGCACAGCATGGGGTCTTCCCTGATGCGGCAGTACATCCAGATGTATGGAAACGGGCTGGCCGGAGTGATCCTCATGGGGACGGTCTCTGACCACGCGAAAGCCGAGCTGTTGTTCGGCAAGAGGCTCTGCCGGCTGATGGCGTTTTTCCGGGGCTGGCACTACCGCAGCAAACTGGTGGACGGCCTGGCGATCGGACCGTACAATAAGAAATTCAAGCCGGCCCGCACGCAGGCGGACTGGGTTACCAGCGACTACGAGATGCTGGAGAGGTACGCATCCGATCCGCTCTGTTCCTTCCGCTTTACAGTCAATGCCTATTACAATATGTTCCTGGGCATGATCAGCATGCAGAAGAAAGAGAGTGTCTACATGATCCCGAAAAACCTGCCGATCCTTTTCGCGTCGGGAGCGGATGATCCGGTAGGCGGATTCGGAAAAGGCGTGCGGAAGGTATACGAGAAATATAAACAGGCGGGCATTCAGGATGTCACGCTCAGACTTTACCCCGGCGACCGGCACGAGATTTTGAATGAAACGGACCGGCAGCAGGTATATGAAGAATTATACGAATGGCTTGATAAACACAGACGATAAATGCAAAAGACAGCAAGAAAACCCGCCGGTTGGCTGACCGGCGGGTTTTCCTGGTTTTATAGTTATCTAAAGGAATGAGAGTAAAGTGTGACACCTTATCGGTGCCTGACTTTATGAGGGGGGAAAGATAGTTGAGTTGTTTATCAACTATCTGGGTATAAGTATAAAGGGGAATTGTGACAAAAGTATGAGTGATCCATAAAAGAAGCAGAAAAAATCTAAACGAAAAATAAAAAAATCATAACCTGTGGAAAAAATGCGTCAGGCAAGATTGTTCCATTATCCGGCAATAATGATATAGAAGAGATTTACGTGTTTTTTTATATTACAGATATACAGATGCTGGTTCGGGGATGCAGCCTGAAACAGCTTTAAAAAAAGAAAAGGAGGAACAATCAATGAAGTTAGGATGTGCCATCGGATGCTTTTCGTATCCGCATTATGATCCGCCGTATGAGAATGCCATCCGCAAAATCGGTGAACTGGGATTTGACGGTCTGGAGCTGATTGTAGCGAATAAAGAGGACATGGATCAGTATTACACGGCAGACAAGGTAAAGGAACTGAGAAATATTTATCAGGGATATGGTATGGAACTCTCAGAGTTCGTCCTTTACGCAAACGTTGTAACAGGATTGATGGAGACAGATAAGAAAGTGAAGCAGGAGACATACGATCTGTTCAGACGGGGAGTGGAGATCGCTGCAGAACTGGGAACAGACAAGATGAACATCGTATCCAACTGGCCGAATGAATTTTCGGCGGCAACGCCCTATCTGCCATCGCATATCCACCCGTACTCAACCGTGCCGTTTTCACCGAAGCTGAAGATGGATATTCCTGAGAAATACGATGCCAAAGGCGCGTGGGACAATTATATCGAATCCCTGCGTGTACTGACAGGGATCTGTGAAGAACACGACATGGACTTCCTGGTGGAAGGACACGCCAACGTAGTAGTAGGAACGACGGACGGCTTCCTGCGTGCAGCCGATCATATCCAGAGCGACCATTTCGGAACAAACTTCGATACGGCATGGCAGCTGCTGCAGAGAGAATATATCCCGTGGTCGGTTTATAAACTGGGCGACAAGATCCGTCACGTGCACTTAAGAGACGGTGACGGACTGCTCTGCTATTCCTATCCGCCGGGAATGGGGATCATCGACTGGCACGGATTTATTAAAGCCCTGAAAGATGTAGGATATGACGGATTCCTTTCATTTGAGCTGACAGGCTTTGAAGAGGGGGAAAAGTATATCAGAGAAGCCAAAGAGTATATGGAACGCGTTTTAACAGAAGAAGGCGTAAGAGGATAAGGAGTGTAGAACAATGAAATTAAGTGTAAGCACCTGGAGTGCCCATGAGCAGCTGTTAAGCGGAGCACTGTCGAAGCTGGACTTCGTAAAGCTGTTAAACAAGCACGGGATCACAGGAATGGAAGTTGTAGAATTCGATTTTGCGGATTCTTCATTTGAAAGCATGAAAGAATTATGCGAGCTGGGTAAAGAGTACGGCGTAGATATCACCTGCATGTCACTGGAGCATGATCTGTGCCAGTATACAGAAGAAGACCGGCAGGCGGATGTGGATAAAGTGTTCGCGTGGATGGAGACTGCAAAAAAACTCAACGTAAAGACAGTCCGCGTATTTACCGGATGGCTGAAAGAATGCGTGCCGTATTATATCCAGATGGACTGGGTATATGAAGGAATGAAGAAGATCGTCAAAAAAGCGGAAGAGCTGGATCTGGATCTTGTTCTGGAAAATCACGACGACGTATGCTTCGGAGCGGAAGAGATCATTGATCTGATCGGAGAAATGGATACGACGCATATGTATACATGCCCGGATGTATTTAATTATAAAATGTATACTCCGGACCGGAAGCCGATCGTTTCGGAGTGGAGCTATCAGGAAATTGAAAAACTGCTTCCCTATGCTAAAAATGCACATATGAAAATAAGCAAGGGTATCGACGGAAACACCCGTGATCTTTATGTTGATGTCGCAAGGATGCGGAAAATGTTTGAGCAGTACCATTATGACGGCCCTGTTGCACTGGAGTTTATGTGGCCGCTTCTGGATAAGGATGAGGACGCTGTCGCAGAACTTGAGAATGCGATGGAAGTACTGAAATACCAGTTAGGGGATTAAGAGCGGAAGTATAGGAAAGGAGAGACTGTCTTATGAAACAGATCAGAGTTATTGTAATAGGCTGCGGCGATCTTGCGCATATCCGTTATTTTTATGCACTTCCCAAACTGACGGATATCTTTCAGCTGAAAGGAGTATATGACTATAATCCGGCCGTATGTGCGAAGACGGCGGAAGAATTTAATGTAAAAGCATATGAGACGCTTGAGGACGCGCTTGCAGCGGATGATGTTGACGCGGCGATCATCGCCACATTCCATCCGAGCCATGCAGAGATCGCGATCAAGGCAATGAAGGCAGGAAAACACGTCCTGATCGAAAAGCCGTTTGCGACCAGCTCTGAAGACGCGCGCGCCGTAGGCGATACAGCGAAAGAAACCGGGAAACTGTGCATGGCACTGCCGTTTGAGATCTATCCGAACTTTGTAGAGGCAAAGAGGCTGATCGAAGAAGGATTCATCGGAAATGTAGCTTCCGCAGACGGTGTGTTCGCACACAGAGGACCCGTTCACGCACCATGGTTCTTCAATAAAGACCTGGCTGAGTGGGGCGTGCTGGCGGACCTGGGGATCTATCCGATCGCGATCCTGACATATCTGCTGGGACCGGCAAAATATGTATCCGGAAAAGTGGATACGAAAGAAAAAGAGCGTGTATCCCTGGACGGAGAACCGATCCATGTTACAGTAGAAGACAATGCAGCGCTTCTTCTGGAGTGGGAGAACGGAGCGCTCGGAACGATCCGTTCCAACTGGTGCACGGCAACGGATAAGAACGGATGCCTCTACTACATTACAATATATGGAACAAAGGGCATCATTTACATTAATATGCTGACGCATGAGCTGATCGTCTACTCGCCGATCACGCCCATCGAAAATGCGAAAAAGATCTCCTATCTGGGATTTGACGAGTGTTATCTGCTGAGTGTGGAAGAATATGACGATCACAGCAATATCATGAAAGCATTCTATCACGCTATCGAAACAGGAACTGTCGAGCATGACGGATGCAACCTGGAAAGACAGATCCAGGTGATCGATACGATCGACAAGCTTTACAAGTCGTCCGAAACCGGAGCGAGACAGATGCTTTAAGGCATCTGCCGGATCATAATGAGCAGCGAAAACCCGCCGGCAGGAAGCTGGCGGGTTTCGTGTTTATAAGTTATCTAAAAGGAATGAGAGTAAAGTGCGGCATCCCGGCTCCCCGGGATGCCAATACTTTATGAGGGGGGAGATAGTTGTGTTATCAACTATCTGTGCTTTAGTATAGACAGAAATTGTGTTCAAAGTATGTTTTAAATCTTAAAGAAAAAGAAATTTCCGAAAATCACCGGATCCGGATCCGGTCGCCGGCATAGATCTTATCCGGATCGGAGATACCGTTCAGCCGGGCAAGGGCGCTGACAGTCGTGCCGTATTTCAGGGCGATGCCGCTTAAGGTGTCCCCCGGGCGGATGGTGTAGTACACCGGGGCGGAGCCGCCGGAACTTCCGTTCTCCGGGACGCGGATCGTATTGCCGGCGTAGATCTTATCCGGATCGGAGATGCCGTTCAGCTCTGCCAGCGTGCGGACGGATGTGCTGAACCGCTGTGCGATCCCGCTCAGCGTATCGCCCGGCTGGATCACGTAAGTGATATACTGTGGCGCTGGAGACGGCGGAACGGGAGCGGTTCCGTCCAGATGGTTGAGTCCCGCCCTGCGGATCACAGACGGATAGTCCACATAGGCCAGATCCAGATCCACATTGCCGCTGATCCCCGGCACGCTGCCGGTGCTCGTGTACTGCCAGATGCCGCAGTCCGTTCCGTCGAATGTGTCGGTATAGCGTGCATACCAGAACGCGTATCTTCCGGCCAGCGCCGCTCCCAGATACGTATCGTAAAAGCTGCGGTTGGAGTAGAACATGGCGAAATATCCCTGCGCTTCGATCCGGTCACAGAAGCTTTTTACCAGGCTCTGCGCCAGCGCAGGGGTGAAAGAGACACCCTGCTTTTCAACATAGTCGGCGCTCGCCTGTTCAATATCGTAGCAGACCGGGTAGTCCAGACGGTATCCGGATACCGTGCGGATGCAGCTGTCCGCCTCCTGCGCCGCATTTTCCGGGGAAGCTGCGTAGCAGAACCAGTAGGCGCCGATGGGGAGACCCAGGCGGTTGCATTCGGAGGCATTGCGGCGGAACTGTCCGTCAACCGAATCGTCGCCGTAGCCGGCCCGCAGCATGGCAAACTGATATCCGGCGGCCTTCACCCGCTCCCAGTCCACCTCGCCTTGAAATCTGCTGACATCTAATCCTTTTATACTCATAGAATAATCCTTCCTGATCCTATATTGTATATTATTATATGAACATATAGAGAAAAGTGTTTTAAGATATCTGTTTCACGATTGTATAATGAAATGATGACACAAGATTTTAGAAGAATCACAAGAAATAGAAAGCAATATAAGAAAAGCACTATATGTAGCGATTGCAAATGGCGTCTTTAATCTGGTAGAATAATATTGAAATAGGGACGGTTTCACAAGTTATAAAGCGGCAAATGATAAACAGGATTACAAATACTACTAATATATATCATGGAACATCTAAAAAAAGCAAAGAGTCTGTTATTGCAAGTGATAAATTTCATTTAAGTAATAAAGAGAATGAATGGGCTGGAACAGGAATTTATTTTTTTATAGATCAGGATGATACATTGGCAATGGAGAATGCCCGATGTTGGGCGGCGAAAATAAAAAAACTGAGGCCTGATAATATA